>CAZQMY010000377.1:0-6150 GCA_964594405.1 uncultured Spirochaetaceae bacterium
TCGACATGAGCGAGTACATGGAGAAGCACGCGGTCTCGCGCCTGATCGGCGCGCCGCCGGGCTACGTCGGCTACGACCAGGGCGGGATCCTGATCGAGCAGGTGCGCAAGCACCCCTACACCGTGCTCCTGCTGGACGAGATCGAGAAGGCGCATCCGGACATCTTCGACGTGCTCCTCCAGGTCATGGATCACGCCACGCTCACCGACAATCAGGGTCGCGAGGCGGATTTCCGGCATGTCACCCTGATCATGACCAGCAATGCCGGTGCCCGGGAGATGGCGGCGCGGGCGATCGGCTTCGGCGGCGACCGCAAGGGTGAGGGCAAGAAGGCGGTCGAGCGCATGTTCAGCCCCGAGTTCCGAAATCGTCTGGACGAGACCGTCTACTTCGACAACCTGCCGCCCGAGGTCATGGGTCGCGTCGTCGACAAGTTCGTGCGCGAGATGGAAGCCCAGCTCGCCGAGCGGAAGGTGAAGATCGAGCTCTCGGACGCGGCGCGCGCACGACTCGCCGAGAAGGGCTACGACCGCGACTTCGGTGCGCGCCCCCTGGCGCGCCTGATCCAGAAGGAGATCCAGGATGCCCTGGCGGACGAGCTGCTCTTCGGTCGCCTGATCAAGGGTGGCCGCGTGCGCGTCGATGTGGGGCCGGTCGAGCCCTCGGACGGCGAAGCGGCCGAGGGCCTGGGCTTCGTGTTCGACTACGGGGACTGAAGGCCGCGCGCACTCAGCAGGTGCTCGTCGTGGGCGTGCCGGGGCGCCGGAGCTCCTCGAGCTGTCGCGTCTGCTGCAGCGTGAGTCCGAGCGCATCCCAGACGATTCGTTCGCCGTCGTCGGCCTCGTTCGCGCGGAGCCGATCGCGGAGCAGGCCGAGCAGCGCCTCGATCGTGCCCATGGCCCGGCAGACGCCGAGGAATCCGTACGACCCGGCGCCGCCCTTCAGTGTGTGAGCGCTGCGCTGGGCGAGCTCCAGGCGCGCGTCGTCGCGCGGGTGGTTCCGGGCATCGAGCACACGAAGCCCGACTTCGTCGATCTGTCCCAGCAGCCGGAGCTCGAAGGCGCGGCGGCGCTGCGCCATCTCCTCTTCGAGGCCTTCATCGGGCCCCGATGAGACCTCGAGCAGCATCCGGATCTCCATCGCCAGCGCCTCCGGACTCAGCGGCTTGCTCAGCGTCTGATTGACGCGCTCGTTGCAGCGAAGCGCCTGGATGGTCTCCTCGTCGCGGAACACACCCGAGACGTAGAGGATGGGCACGTCCGACCCATGTCCTCGGACCCAGGAGATGAAGTCGATCCCGGTGCCGTCCGGCAGCAGGCCATCCACCACCAGCAGGTCGAAGTGCTCGCGTGCCGCGAAGTGGCGCGCGCCGCTCAGGCTGGGCACCGCGTAGACCTCCAGGTCGAGCGAGCTCGCGACGGCATGGACCACGTCGCGGAAGTTGCGATCGTCGTCGATCAGCAGGATGCGCCGCCGTCCGCGCTCTTCGATGAGGCTCGGCGCGGCCTGGCCCTCTCGGGCAGCCCTCGTCGCGAGGATGTCCTGGACGCGCCCGACGAGCTGCTGCGGCTCGACGGGCTTCTGGATCACCGCGAGACAGTCGATGTCCATGGTCTCTTCGGGATCCGAGGAGGTCGCGAGGATGATCGGGATCTCATGGGTGGCGGGATGGGCATCGAGCGCGTCACGCAGCTGGCGACCGTCCATCCCTGGCATGTTCAGGTCGAGAACGATGACGTCCGGTTGCTGCTTGCGCGCGATCTCGAGCCCTTCCTCTCCACCGCCCGCGATGCAGACCTCGAATCCGCCCCGCTTCTGCAGGACCAGCGCCCAGAGCGAACGGAGATCTTCGTCGTCGTCGACCAGTAGGATGCGTCGCATTTCCATGCTCTGCGGAATCGGTCGGCCTGCTCGGGCGCTGTAGACCAAGCGCAGGTCGGATGCTGCGCCCCGCGGGTCCGTCCAAGTCAGGGGCGCTGATGAACGGGCTCGAGGCTTCGGGAAGAATCTGCACAGCTTACGCGAAAGCCCTTCTCACGGGGCCGATGTGCTGAGTAGAATGACTGGTTGCCACGCTCGGGTCAGCGAGCGGGGTCGAGTAGGGCGTTCGTCCACGGCATGTGGGTGCTTCTCCGATCCTCTTCCCGCGGAGCGAAGCCCCGAGCGACCGGGCGATGACCGCGAGCAATGGGGTGCGTCGGACAGGTGATGCGGCGAACAGCGCGTCGGCTCGATCCCTCGGGTGGCGGGGCAGTGGCCGCAGGGCTGAGCCGGGCCGGGGCAGCGACCTCGGGTCTCCGACGGCTCGAGAGAACGAGAGAACGAGAGAACCAGAGAACGAACGAGAGCACGAGAGTCAGAGCGATTCGATCGGTTCCATGGAATGCGCAGGCCGCGCCGAGGGAACGTCGAGGATGAGAGGGTAGGATGCAGTCGACGGATGTTTCGGTCTATCTGGCGAAGGTGGCGGCGCGCCTGCGCAGCTGGCGCGGGGACGAGGGGCTGACGCTCCAGCAGGTGGCTTCGCGAAGCGGCGTCGCCGCGAGCACGATCCAGAAGGTGGAGCGCCAGCAGATGGTTCCGACCATCGCCGTGCTCTTCAAGATCGCCAGCGGTCTGGGACGAGGGCCTGCCGAGCTGATCGATGACTCCGCTGGGGCGCCCGAGGTCGCTTTCCGGAGTGGCGGCAATCGGGGCCCTGACGCCGAGTCCGTCGCGCCGCTGACCGGCGACCTCTTCGACGCGCAGCTCAGCGCGTGGCGGCTCGAGCATCGGCCCGGTCGCAGCGTCGAGGCGATGGAGGTCGGTCCCAACGGCGAGGCGCTGATCTACTGCGAAAGTGGTCGACTCGAGGTGAAGATCGCGGATCAGGTCTACCTTCTCGGGCCTGCGGACAGCCTCCACTTCAAGACGCGATCGCCTCTGAGCTGGACGGTCGCTGGGGCGGAGCCCGCCGTCTTCCAGCTGAGCTGCACCGACTCGGTGGGATTCGGCCGGATGATCGAGCGGCTGGGCGATTCGCAGTAGCGCCCGCGGCCTGCGCTCGATCAGCCGCGTCGCCCCTGCGTTCGCCTGCCCGGGCGCGGCCCCGCCTCCGGCACCCGGCTAGACGCCCACCTCCCGCGTCTTCCAGGCGCCACGCCGGAAGGAGAAGGCGAGCCAGATCAGCCGCACGAGGTGATCGCAGACCATGACGAGCCAGACGTAGATCACGTCCGCCTCCAGCACAGCGGCGCACAACAGGGCGAGGGGCACGCGGACGACCCAGTTGCCGAGGGTGGCTCCGAGCAGGGGCGTCCAGGTATCGCCGGCCCCCCGGTGCACGCCGCCGAGGGTGAAGTGCAGCTGGAGGAAGGGCTGTCCGATGGAGAGCGCGAGCATGAAGGGGCCCAGTGCCTCGATCACAGCGCGGTCGTCGGTGAAGAGGGCCGCCAGCTCGTAACGCCACAGGGCGAAGACGAGCCCCAGTGGGATGGCGGTGCAGAGGGCGAGCATCGCGGCCCGTCGTCCCGTGCGCTCCGCGCCGGTGGGCGAGCCAGCGCCGAGCTGTTGTCCGACCAGGGTGGCCGCCGCCTGGGCGTAGCCGCTGCCAGGAATCCAGGAGAACGAGAGCAGCGGAACGCCGACCGCGTAGGCGGCGACCGCGAGCGTGCCGTAGTAGTTGCTGAGCACCCAGAAGTAGGAGAGCAGACCGAGGTTCAGCACCACCCGTTCGGCGACGCCCGGCGCCGCGATCCGGACGACCTCGCGTCCCAGCGGTCCGGGGCGGAGCAGGGCTCGCCAGCGCAGACGCGCCGGCGAGTCGTTCGGCTGCTGTCGCAGGATCAGCAGATAGAGGCCGAGCCCAAGCGCTTGACTGATGGCCGTCGCCCAGCCCGCCCCGTCCAGCCCCAGGGCGGGCAGGCCGTCGCTGCCCAGGATCGTGAGCCGCGGCTCGCCGAAGATCAGGAGATAGTTGAGGCCGAGCTTGCTGAGCGTGATCACGATCGAGACGAGCATTGGGATGCGGGTGTTGCGGTTGGCGCGCTGGGCGCTGTCCAGAGTGAGGACGACGGCGAGCAGCACGCTCGAGCCCACCGCCAGCTGCAGATAGCCCAGGCCCGCGTCGATCACGTCGGGGGCGGCGCCGAGGGCACCGAGCATGAGGCGGGGCGCGGCCAGGATGAGCACGCTGAAGCCGAGCGATACGGCGACCGCCACCTGCATGGCCGAGGCCAGGGCCTGACGGGCGACCTCCGGTCGACCGGCCCCGATGGAGCGCGCCATCAGTGCGACGCAGGCCAGGCCGACGGCGAAGAGCGCGGACTGGATCAAGGTGAAGAACTGGGCCGCGTAGCCGACGGCGGCCAGCGGCACCGCCGAGCCCAGCTCGCCGCCGAGCCGCCCGATCATCGCGCGGTCGACGAGACCGGCCGCGCTGACCAGGGATTGAGAGAGCATGACGGGCCAGCCCAGACGCAGTAGCTCGCGGCTGATGCTCGTGCGCGCCAGGGGGAAGCCGATCGTATCGGGCCCCGCCTCGGTGCCGGCCGCGGGATCCGCGAGGGGCGGGGCGGGCAGACCGCGTCCGACCACGGGCCCCGGCGCGCCCTCGGCGGCCTCCTCCGGCGTCGCGTCGTCGGCGGTGGAGCCGGGCGCAGCGGGTCGCTGATCGGATCCGGGCATGTCGCGGCGCGAAGTCCCCCTCTGACGCGTCGAGCGCCGGTGATTCGGCGAAGGAACGTGGTGTCGTCTCGCCCGGCGCCGGCGCGAACGCCTAGCGCAGCTCGCTGGGCAGCTTGAAGTGCATGCCCTCGTCGACCTCCGGCAGCGAGCCCACCTCGGCGTCCGGGCCACCGTATCGACAGAGCGCGTCGACGACCTGCTGCACCAGGAACTCCGGCGTGCTGGCGCCGGCGGTCACACCCACGCACTCCACGCCTTCGAGCCACGCGGGATCGATCTGTGTCGCGTTCTCGATGAGACGGCTGCGTACACCCCGCCTGGTCGCGACCTCGACCAGGCGATTCGAGTTGGAGGATGCCGGGGCACCGACCACGAGCACCAGCTGGCACCGCTCGGCGAGCGCCTTCACGGCATCCTGTCGATTCTGGGTCGCATAGCAGATGTCATCCCGCGCCGGCAGCCGGACGGCCGGATAGCGCAGCTTCAGTGCCTCCATGATTTCGCGGGTATCGTCCACCGAGAGGGTGGTCTGCGTCACGCAGCCCAGCCGCTCCGGGTCGCGGACCTCCAGCTGCGCGACCTCGTCGACGTGCTGCACGAGGAGCATGTCGTCCGGGGCGTGGCCCATGGTGCCCTCGACCTCGACGTGTCCCGCGTGGCCGATCATCACGATCTGCAGGCCCTCCTTCTGCATGCGCTGAACCTCGTTGTGGACCTTTGTGACGAGCGGGCAGGTGGCATCGATGGTGCTGAGTGCCTGGCGCGCTGCGGCCTCGCGCACCGCCGGCGAGACTCCGTGTGCGCTGTAGATCAGCTCGGCGCCCTTCGGCGCCTGTTCGGGATCGTCGACGAAGACGGCTCCCTTGGCCCGCAGATCGTCGACGACGTGCTGGTTGTGGACGATCTCGTGACGGACGTAGACGGGCTCGTCGCTGCGCTCGAGGGCGCGTTCGACGATTTCGATGGCGCGGTCGACCCCGGCACAGAAGCCGCGGGGGCTGGCGAGCAGGACCCTCATGATGGCGCAGGTTAGCGCACGCCGAGGCGCCCGAGACCGCGGGGAGCCGCGCCTTTCCTCGCTGGGACGAAGGGACGCGGCCCGCTACTCTCCCGCCTCGTTCGGAGCAGGCGCCCCGGACCCATGACCAGGAGCCAACCCCCATCCCCATGGAGAGGCCGTGCATGAGTGAGCTCGAACCATTCCGGCAGGAGACGCGCGCGTGGCTCGAGCAGAACGCGCCGGACTCCCTCGTCGGCGTGCAGACGACGGACATCGAAGGCAACTGGGGTGGCAAGAAGGCGACCTACGACAACCCCGACGTCAAGATCTGGCTCGATCGCATGGCCGATCGGGGATGGACCGCCCCGACCTGGCCCGCCGAGTACGGCGGTGGCGGACTCTCCAGGGAAGAGTCGAAGGTGCTCGAGCAGGAGATGCGCGCGCTGGGCATTCAGCCGCCGCTGATCGGCTTCGGCCTGCCCATG
>CAZQMY010000378.1:0-6064 GCA_964594405.1 uncultured Spirochaetaceae bacterium
CGCTGCACGTTCACTGGCCGCGTGCGGCCGGCAGGACCGAGCCTTCTGTTACGTTGCCCCATCTGCATCGTTCGGCCCCAGGCCGCTCACCTGCGCCCCGCTGGACTCCCGACATGACCCGACCCGCCGAGGCCGAGCGCATCCACGGCGCCTCCGATCCGCGCTATCGGCGAGCGCCCGCGCCGGCACCCGACGCGCACGTCCATCCGGATGCATCCCTCGGCTGGTTCGCGCGGCTCTGGCCTCTGCTGCGTCCGAAGCGCCGACTGATCCTCGTCTGCGTCCTCTGCGGTCTCGTGATGGTCGCCGGGGGCGTGCTCTTTCCTCGCGTCGTCATGAGCACCATCGACGAGGCGCTGGGCTCCGACCCGGCGCGTATCCGACCCTACGCGCTGCTCCTGCTCGCGCTCGCGGCGCTTCGTGGCGGTGCCTCGATGGCCTTTCGCTATTCGATCCAGAAGGTGAGCCAGTCGATGGAGTACGACCTCCGCGCCGGCATCTTCGAGCACGTGCAGCGCCTCTCCTTCTCCTTCTTCGATCGCGCCCAGACGGGGCAGCTCATCTCGCGCGCGAACGCAGACATCCGCGCCGTGCAGCTCTTCCTCTCCATGGCGCCGCTCATGGTGCTCACCATCTTCTCCTTCCTCGGATCGCTGGTGGTGATGCTGACCATCGATCCGATCCTGACGCTGATTGCGCTGATCCCGATCCCCGGCGTCTACGCCATGGGGCTGCAGATGCGCGGCAAGCTCTTCCCCATCTCGTGGCTGATCTCCGCTCGCATGGCCGACGTCGCCACCATCGTGGAGGAGAACGTCACCGGGATGCGTATCGTGAAGTCGTTCGCCGCCGAGGGGCAGCAGCTGGGGCTCCTCGCGCGAGCGGCGGAGCGGCTTCGCTGGGTCGCGCTCAAGCAGGTCGCCATCCGGTCCTGGTATGCTCCGATCATGGAGAACCTGCCGCGGGTGGGGCGGGCGCTGGTGCTGCTCGTGGGCGGGCTCGCGGCCATCGAGGGGCGACTCACGATCGGCGCACTGGTTGCGATCAACATGTACTTCGTCGGCCTGCAGGCGCCCTTCCGCTTCATCGGCTTCCTGCTCGTGATGAATCAGCGCGCCGCCGCGTCGGCGCAGCGCATCTACGCGATCCTCGACGAGGCCCCCGAGATCGTGGACCCACCTGCGCCGCTCCCTCTCGATGTCGTGCGCGGGCAAGTGCGCTTCGAGGGCGTGCGCTTCGGCTACGCGGATGGCGAAGACATCCTCCGAGGCCTCGATCTGTGCATCGAGCCGGGCGAGGTGGTGGCGCTGGTGGGGAGGACCGGGTCGGGCAAGTCCTCGCTGGCGCGACTCATCCCGCGCTTCTACGACGTGCGCGCCGGCGCCGTCCTGATCGATGGCCACGACGTGCGCGACGTCCGGGTGCAGGCCCTGCGAAGCCACGTCGGTCTGGTCCTCGACGAGCCCTTCCTCTTCTCTGAGTCGATCCACGACAACATCGCCTACGGGCGACCCGAGGCGGACCGGAAAGCCGTGATCGAGGCGGCGAAGCGAGCTGACGCCGACCGCTTCATCCGAGCGCTCGACGAGGGCTATGACACGGTGGTGGGCGAGCGCGGCTACACGCTCTCCGGCGGGCAGCGACAGCGCCTCGCCATCGCTCGCACGCTTCTCGCGGATCCGCGCATCCTGGTGCTCGACGACGCCACCAGCGCTGTGGATGTGAGGGTCGAGGAGCAGATCCACGCCGCCCTGCGCGAGCTCTTTGCGGGTCGCACCACCCTCATCATCGCGCATCGACTCTCGACGATCGCGCTGGCGGATCGGGTGCTCTTCCTCGAGGGTGGGCGCGTCGTCGCCGAGGGGCCGCACCTGGAGCTGCTGCGGACCGTGCCGGCCTACGCCGAGGTGCTGACACGCGCCGCGGAGCCGTCGTCGATGGCCTTCACGAGCGAGGCGCGCGTGGCTGGGGAGGCGCGCTGATGGGCTTTCCGATCGGCATGGGGCCGCCCGGCGGCTTCGGACCGCAGGGTGGCGCGTCGGGGTCCGGGCTGCCTTTCGCGGGGATTCCGCCCGAGTACCAGGTGCACGTCGATGCCCTCCTGGCCGACGAGGAGGAGGTCGAGGCGCCGAAGGTCGACTTCGACCACGTGGATCGGGCTCCCGAGCCCTTCACCCTGCGCCGCTTCCTGCTGCCCCATTGGCCGCGCTTCGCCATCGCGGCGCTGCTGATCGGCCTCGATGCATTCGCGCTCCAGATCGGCCCCTGGCTGCTGCAGGTCGGCATCGACGATGGGGTCGCCGCCGGAAGCGAGCGCGTGTTGATCACGGTCGTGGCCGTCTATTTCGCCGCCATCGCCGCGCATCTGGTGATCGCGCGACAGCGCATCCGCTTCACCGGACGTCTGGGGCAGGAGCTGATGATGAGCCTGCGGCTTCGGCTCTTCACGCACCTCCAGCGCCTCTCCCTCGACTTCTACAGTCGGGAGAAGGCGGGCCGCATCATGACCCGGATGACCAGCGACATTCCCGCCATGGAGCAGCTGATCCAGGAGGGGATCGTCAACCTCGCGATGCAGGCCATGACCCTCGTCGTGGTGGCCGGCTTCCTGATCGCCATGGACGTTCGCCTGGCGACTGTGGTGCTGCTGGGCGTCGTGCCGACGATGGCGCTCCTCACGCTCTGGTTCCATCGCGCGTCGGGCGTGCGATATGCGGCGGCGCGGGAACGAATCGCCGATGTGCTCGCCGATCTTCAGGAGAACCTCTCGGGCGTGCGGATCGTCGCGATGAGCGGACGACAGGACTTCAACATCCGCCGTCACCGGGCCGTCGTGAACGAATATCGCGAGACGAATCTCTCCGCCGCGCGCATCGCCGCGGTGTACGGACCCGGCGCCGACTTCGTGGGCGCCCTGGGGCAGGTCGCCGTGCTGGTGGTCGGGGGCGCGATGGTGTGGGCGGGCGAGCTGAGCGTCGGCCGCGTGTCGGCCTTCGTCCTCTACATCACCACGTTCTTCGCCCCGATCCAGCAGCTCGTCCAGCTGCACAACACGTACCAGCAGGGCCAGGCCGCAGCGGCGAAGCTCCGCGACGTCTTCGCTACCGAGCCTTCGGTGCCCGAGGCGGCGGATGCGGTCCCGCTTCCGCCGCTCGAGGGTCGCATCCGCTTCGAGGGGGTTCGCTTCGGCTACGAGACCGGCCGGCCGGTGCTCGAAGACCTCGACCTCACCATTGCACCGGGCGAGATCTTCGCGCTCGTCGGTGAGACGGGCGCGGGCAAGTCCACCATCGCGAAGCTGGTGACGCGCTTCTACGATCCTCAGCGAGGCCGCGTGCTCATCGACGGCCACGACCTTCGAACCCTGCAGAAGCGATCTCTGCGGCGTCAGCTGGGCGTCGTACCCCAGGAGCCCTTCCTCTTCGCCGGCACCATCGAGGAGAACATCCGCTTCGCACGGCCGAACGCAAGCCACGCCGAGGTCGCCGAGGCCTGTGAGGCTGTGGGAATGGGAGAGCTGATCCGGCGCCTGCCGGAGGGCCTCCGGACTCCATGCCACGAGCGCGGCGTCACCCTCTCATCCGGTGAGCGCCAGCTCATCGCCCTCGCGCGCGCCTTCCTCGCTCAGCCGAGGGTGTTGATCCTGGACGAGGCCACCTCGAACCTCGACCTGAAGACCGAGCAGACCGTGGAGCGCGCGCTCGATCGGCTGCTCGAGGGGCGCACCGCGATCCTGATCGCCCATCGCCTGAGCACGGCGCGGCGCGCCGACCGCATCGCGGTGGTGGGTGAGGGGGGCATCCTCGAGTGCGGATCGCACGAAGCGCTGATGGCTCGGGGTGGCGCGTACGCTGCGCTCTACGCCACCTGGCTCGAGCACAAGGGCGACCCGGTGGACGATCAGGCTTCGGCGGAGACGACCAGCAGCACCTCGCCCTCGTCCACCTGATCGCCCTCGCCGATCGAGAGGCCGCTCACGACGCCGTCTCTCGGAGCGCGCAGCGTGTGCTCCATCTTCATGGCCTCGAGCCGGAGTAGCGGCGCGCCGCGTTCCACGGCTTCGCCCTCACGCGTGAGCAGCGCGACGACCTTGCCGGGCATCGGCGATCGCACGGCGCCATCGCCGTCTCCAGCGGCCTCGCCGGCCACTCCGCGGACCTCGAGTGCGAGGGTCAGGACTTCGCCTCGGCTCAGCAGGTGGCGCTCGGCTCCACAGACCACGAAGCCGGCGCTGCACAGGGCGCCATCCACGCGCGCGCGAATCCTGCCGTCGCGAATCGATGCACCCTCCACGACGGCTCGAATCTCCTGGTCCCCGAGCTCGAACTCGAGCAGGGTGCGAGCGGCTTCGAAGAGCACCCGCACGTCCAGCTCGCCAGCGGGCAGGACATCGCCCACCCAGTGCAATTCATCGAGCGCGGGGCCGCAGCATCGGAAGGCGTCGGTGGCCGCCCAGGGTGAACGCGGGACGCCCGGCTGACCGCTCGTCCTCTGTGCCTCGGCCGCGACCTCCGCCCGACGCTCGAGCTCGGCAGCGACGAGGAGCGCGACCTGCCAGGGCGCGAAGCGGTGATCCGGCCCCGTGCCCACGCGCGGCGGATCGCGCGGCACGACGGCGTGGCGAGCGATGAAGCCGGTATCGACCTCTCCCGCCACGAAGGCCGGATGCGAGACGATGCGGGTGAGCAGCGAGAGGTTGTTTCGCACGCCAGCCACCTCGAGCTCGAGCAGCGCTGTGCGCAGACGCGAAAGTGCCTCATCGCGGTCAGCGCCGTGCGCGATCAGCTTGGCGAGCATCGGATCGTAGTGGTGGCTGACCTCGTCGCCTTCTGCGACCCCGCTGTCGAGCCGCAATCCCTTCGCCTCCGCGGGGCCACGGAAGCGGATGAGGCGGCCCGTCTGGGGCAGGAAGTCGCGTTCGGGCTCCTCGGCGTAGAGGCGCACCTCGATGGCGTGGCCATCGATCCGCAGCTCGGATTGCGTGCGCGACAGCGGTCTGCCCGCGGCCACCTCGAGCTGCCAGCGCACGAGATCGACGCCGCAGATCGCCTCCGTGACTGGATGCTCCACCTGCAGGCGGGTATTCATCTCCATGAAGTAGAAGGGTGTGTCCTCCCGGGAGACGTCTGCGGTGGTGATGAACTCAACCGTGCCGGCGCCTACGTAGCCGATGGCCCGTGCCGCCCGCACCGCCGCCTCGCCCATGCGCGCTCGAAGTCCCGCGTCGATGCCCGGCGCGGGCGCCTCCTCGACGATCTTCTGGTGGCGCCGTTGCAATGAGCAATCGCGCTCGAAGAGGTGCACTGCGTTGCCTCCCGCGTCGGCGAAGACCTGCACCTCGATGTGACGCGGACGCTCCAGGAGCTTCTCGACCAGCACGCGATCGTCACCGAAGGCGGTGCTCGCCTCGCGACGGGCCGCGCCCAGCGCCTCGGCAAACTCCGCTTCGGTCTGCACCGTGCGCATGCCCTTGCCTCCGCCGCCCGAGACCGCCTTGATCAGCACCGGAAAGCCGATTCGCTGCGCTGCGGCGAGGAGCGCACCGGGCTCTTGCACATCGCCATGGTGACCGGGAACCACCGGCACACCCGCCTCCTCCATCAGGCGCTTGGCAGCGTCCTTCCGGCCCATCGCGCGGATGGCGCTGGCGGGTGGCCCGACGAAGACGAGGCCGGCCTCGGCACAGGCCTCGGCGAACTCGGCGTTCTCCGAGAGGAAGCCGTAGCCGGGGTGGACGGCCTCCGCCCCGGCGCGTCGTGCGGCGTCGATGAGCCTCGGAATGCACAGATAGCTCTCGTTCGCAGCGGCCGGGCCGATGGGCATCGATGCGTCGGCGCTGCGTGCGTGCAGCGCCTCGACATCGGCCTCGGAGTGCACGGTCACGGTGCGGATGCCCATCGCCCGCGCCGTGCGCACGATGCGGCAGGCGATCTCACCCCGATTCGCGATCAACAGGGTGCGGAACACGGCTACATCCTGAATACGCCGAATCGCGTCGGCGTGCGCGGTGCCTGGAGCGATGCGGCGATGCCGAGCGCGAGCACCCGGCGCGTGTGGCGAGGAT
>CAZQMY010000379.1:0-6043 GCA_964594405.1 uncultured Spirochaetaceae bacterium
GCCTCGGTGTCCTCCGGGTCCGGCATGGCCGCCTTGCCATAGGGAAAGGTCGGGACGCCGTCGGTGAGAAAGACCACCACCTTGCGCGCCCCCGCGCGCGGCTCGCTGTAGGCACGCGGCAGGCCGGCCAGCTCGACCACCGAGAGCTTGATCGCCGCCGCCATGTTCGTGGCACCGTAGGGGCCCTCGGCGAGGATCTGCTCGAGCGCCTTCCTGACCCGATCGAAATCATGTGTGAGCGGGACCTTGAGGAGCGCGTCGTTCTGTGTGGGGCTGAGCCGCTCGCCGGACTCGGGATCGGAGAGCCCGGAGAACACCAGCACCCCCACCTTCGTTCGCCCCGCTTCCAGCAGGTCGAGGAGCTGACGCGAGGCGTTCACCTCGGCGGCCAGGATGGTGTCATGGGGATCGCTGCAGACCACGTGCTCGGGATAGGTCCCCGGCGCCACAAGCTCCTGCTTGGGATTGAATCCGACTTCGCCGTCCTGGTCGACGTCGATGCCGCTCGGGTAGCGTGTGGAGTAGGAGACGTCGATGGCGAGCATCACGTCGAACTCCACGACCTCCCCGCTGCCCGATTGGGCATTGCCACTGATCGGGGCCATCGTGACCTTGTTTCTCACGATCTCCCCGGGCAGGGGCGAGGTGATGGGGATCGTCACCGCGGCGGGCCCCTCATCAGCCTGGGCCCAGGCGAGCGGCGCCCAGGCGAGCCCCACCAGGACGAGGCCCAGCCCGCGCATGGGCCATCCGAGAGTGCCCCGTCGTCGCCTCACCGCGATGACTCTCCGTCCGGGCCCCCGCCCCCCGTCTCCCCGGGCGAGGTCGTGGTTCGATCCGGGCCAGCCTCGGACGACCCGGGCGGGTCGGCGGGCGCACCCTGCAGCGGCGAGTCGGCGTAGCGATCGATCTGCGCGAGCTGCGCGGCGATGCGAGTCAGACCGAGCAGCGCCGTGGCCCCCACGGCGTCCAGGCTCTCGAGCGCGCAGCACTCGCCTCCGGAGCCATCCCCCACGAGAGCGACCGCCCCGCGCACGCGCTGACTCATCAGCTCGAGGTGCGGGCCCGTCGGCGATGTGAGGGGGCGCGAGGCGTCGAACACGCCACCGTGACCCAGGTCGCGCCCTGCGCGCCAGAGGGTCTCGCGAAAGAGCCGATGTGATCGCACATCCCGCGCAAGGGTGAGCCCGCTCGCGCCGACCCGGTCGAAATAGAGGGCGAGCCTGGCCCGCTGCGCGTCGGCTCCGCTCGTCAGACCGGCGAGCCCGCCGGCGCCTTCCAGGAAGACGAGCCAGATCGTGTACGGGCGCGGGCGCACCGAGAGCGCGCGCGCCAGCTCGAGCGCGACGCCCGCGCCGCTGAGCGCATCGCCGTCCTCGAACGAGCCCTCGGCCGGCTCGCGGGCGTAGCGAGCCAGAAGCATGAAGACGTCGGGCGACTCGCCCGGCAGCTCGCCGATCACCGTGCGCAGGGCCGTGAACGAGACCACGTCGCCGCCCCTGCGGTTCCCCTCACCCGCGATCCCCGCCACCTCGGCGCGAACCTCCCGGATACCCGCGCCGATGCCCGTCAGCTCCTCCTTGATTCTCTTTCGCACGCTGGCGGCCCCGCTCGTGCCCGCGAGCGGCCAGCCATCCGAGGAGAGATCGGCCGCGATCGCCCGCGCACGCACCGGCTGGAATGCGGCGGGGTCCGGGGGCGCCACTGGGATCTCGGGCGGGTCGGGTGGCGCCGGAGGCGGGGATGAGCAGCCGTGGATCCCCGCCGTCGCCACGAGGAGCACCACCAGCACTCGCGCCAGGCGCATTCGACGCGTGTCGGACCGCAGCCTCATGGCCGTCGACACCGGGCGCTCCCGTCGCGCCGTCGGGAGCAGAGCCACACTGGTTGCAGCCGGTTGCACAATCTCTTGCCGGTTCTTGAGAAAAATTCTGCTCTCTCGTGACACATGGAACCCGATCCGACCACATCCTCTACAGCAGGCCCGCTCCTCGCTGGGCTCTTCAAAAGCGGAAGACAGGGCTCCGCCCTGGGAGCCCTGTCTTCCATTTGGCTTCATCGCCCCTGGTCCCCCGGAGCAAGATCCTTGCCTCCCGGGTCTCGTTCACCTCTCGCCAGCCGTGTTGCTGGCCGAGTCGCCAGCCGGGTCACCGCGCGAGCGCGATCGATCCGCCGCTGCGTCACGGGCCTTCGCCCATTCGCGCCCTCGCGCGTCCGGCGCGCGACCTGGCCCGCCGCGGAGATGGCGTGTCGCGCGTAACGACGGCCACGCTCTCCGGCGTCGACGGTATAGCGATCGAAGTCGAGGTGCGCCTCAGCTCGCAGCTTCCCCGCATCGACATCGTCGGCCTTCCGGAGGCCTCGGTGCGTGAGAGCGCCGCGCGGGTGCGCGCGGCCATCGCCGCAAGCGGACGCAGCTTTCCGCCCGGGCGCATCACCGTGAACCTCGCCCCCGCGAGCCTGCGCAAGGCCGGGGCAGCCTTCGATCTCGCCATCGCCGTCGGCATCCTGGCCGCTCAGGGCGAGCTCGAGGGCGCAGCATTGGAGAAGGTGGCGCTGCTGGGCGAGCTGGCCCTCGATGGACGACTCCGCCCGGTGCGCGGCGCCCTCGCGCTCTGCCTCGCCGCCCGCGACGCGGGCTGCGAGTCCGTGATCATGCCGTCGGCGAACGCGAGTACGGCGGCTGCGGCCCCGGGAATCATCGTCCGTGGCGCCGCGCATCTCGGCGAGGTGCTCGAGCATCTCGCAGGTCATGAAGCGCTCCCCGAGACGCGCGGCTGCTTCGTGAGCGAGGACGAGGAGCCGGGTGAAGCGGGATGCGTGTCGGAGGTGCGCGGTCAGGAGCACGCGAAGCGCGCCCTCCTGATCTCGGCCGCCGGCGGACACGGCCTCCTGCTCAGCGGGCCGCCGGGCTCGGGGAAGACGATGCTGGCCAGCCGACTGCCCTCGCTCCTCCCCTCCCTCGGCTTCGAGGACGCCCTCGAATCCGCCCGCATCCACGGCGTGCTGAGCGGTCACTCGAGCCTGCGCCGGCGCCCGCCCTTTCGCGCGCCGCACCACAGCGCCAGCGCCGCCGGCATGCTGGGCGGTGGCTCGCCCGTGCGACCCGGCGAGGTCTCGCTCGCCCATCGCGGTGTGCTCTTCCTCGACGAGCTGCCCGAGTTCGATCGGCGTTGCCTCGAGGCGCTCCGGCAGGTGCTCGAGACCCGTGAAATCAAGATCGCCCGAGCCGCCCACGCCTTCGTCTTCCCCGCCGACTTCCTGCTCGTGGCCGCGTGCAATCCTTGCCCCTGCGGCTGGTATCGCAGCGAGGGACGCGATTGCCGCTGTGACGACGCAGCCATCGAACGCTATCGCCGACGCCTCTCCGGACCTCTTCTCGATCGCCTGGACCTGCACGTCGAGGTCCGGGCCCTCAGATGGCGCGAGCTCGCTCGCAACGCGGAAGAAGCGAGCGACGCGGCCTGGACGAGCGAGGCTCTTCGCGAGAGGGTCGAGGCCTGCCGGGCCGCCCAACGCGCGCGGGGAGTGCGCTGCAACGCAGTCATCCCCGACCCGCGGTGCGACGCGCTGGTGGATGCGGATTCCGCGGCCCGGGCGCTCCTGGGCGACGCCGTGGACCGATGGGGCCTCTCGGCGCGAGCCGCCGGCCGCGTGCTGCGCATCGCCCGAACCATCGCAGACCTCGCGAGCGAGGAGCGAGTCGGCGCAGACGCCCTGGCCGAGGCGCTGAGCTATCGCGGCGAGGTCGCGGCGCCGAGATGATGCGGGGAAAAGCCCAGCAATTCTGCGGATGCAAAGCAATACGACTCCTTTAGGGACATCGTACGAGAATGTTCGCTTTTCCGCGCTCGGCGTCCGAAATCCGTCACCTCGAGATGACCATGGTTCACACCATTTGCGGCAACCCATCTTCAAATGCACGGAATCGCTCAGCTTTTCAGTGACGTAAGGGTGCCGAATCCGCTTAGGCATGGATGCTGCAATCCGATACGGACGTCATCAGAGGGAGAACGACCATGGGCGTTGCCGCCACGAACGTTCCGATCCGTCACAGTCAGGTGGTTCACGCCGTCGAGACCACCAAGGCCCGAAAGCCGCAGGAGCTCACGCTCCTCGAGCTCGTGGACGCTGTCGGTGACATCACGTGCGACGAAGCCGAGGTCGTCGCCACGGTGGTCCACATGCTGAGTCACGGCATGGTCAAGCTCACCGGGAACTTCCGGCGCGAGCCCATCGAGAAGCTGATCGCGAGCCTCGGCAAGCCCACGCCCTCTGCCTAGGCGTCCGCGGCGAGCGGCTTGACCCGCGACCATGGCCGTGGACCATCCTCCAGGTGCAGGACGCTGGGGGGCGGGAGCCATGGCGGCAGCGGGCCGGCGTGCAGCGAAGCGCGCTGCCAAGGAAGTGACGAAGAAGACGGCTCGGGCCAGGAAGCCCCGGGCCCGAAAGAAGACGTCAGCGAAGAAGACCGCACGCGGCGCAGGTCAGCGAAGCGCCAGCAAGCGCGGCTCCAAGAAGCGCGGCGCTGAGAAGAGGGCCACGAAGGAGAAGGCGGAGCGGCCCATCTCCGAGGCCGGCGCGCGCAAGCGGACCGCGGGCAAGGCCCGCGCCGTGGAGGATACGGCGGGCGCCGTCTTCCCCGAACCGACCGCGGCGGCGCGCGCGCGGAAGCGCGCTGCGCACGCGAGCGCAGCCGATATGGCGACGAAGCAGCGCGACATCTCCGTCTCGGAGTTCTTCGCGAAGAACCGCCATCTGCTCGGCTTCGACAATCCGTCCAAGGCCCTCCTCACCACCGTGAAAGAGGGCGTCGACAACGCCCTCGACGCCTGCGAGGAGGGCGGCATCGTCCCCGACATCCGCGTCGAGATCAAGCAGGTGAGCGAATCGCGCTTTCGCATCGCCATCGAGGACAACGGCCCGGGCATCGTCCGGAGCCAGGTGCCCAAGATCTTTGGCCGCCTGCTCTATGGATCGAAGTTCCATCGTCTCCGGCAGAGCCGCGGCCAGCAGGGCATCGGCATCAGCGCGGCGGGAATGTACGGACTGCTCACGACCGGCAAGCCCGTGAGCATCATCACCCGCACCAGCAAGCGCAAGGACGCCCACCACTTCGAGCTGGTCATCGACACCCAGAAGAACAAGCCGCAGGTGCGCAAGGATGAAGTGGTCGATTGGGAGAAGGACCACGGGACCCGCGTCGAGATCGAGCTGGAGGGCAACTATCGCGGTGGCCAGCACTCGGTCGACAGCTACATCCGCCAGATCTCCCTGGCGAACCCGCACGCCGAGATCACCTACGTGCCGCCGAGAGCCGAGGAGCACGGCGCCGAGCACGTCTTCGCGCGCGTCACGAGGGAGCTCCCTCCCCTCACGGAGGAGATCCAGCCCCATCCCTACGGCGTCGAGCTCGGCGTCCTCATGCAGATGTTCCGCGACACCCCGTCGCGCAATCTCTCCGCCTGTCTCAAGAACGACTTCTCACGCATCTCGCCCCGGGTGGCGGCGGAGATCTGCGACAAGGCCGCCGTCTCGCCCAGGAAGCGGCCCAGGGACGTCAGCCGTGAGGAGGCGGACGCGATCTACAACGCGATCCAGGCCACGAAGATCATGGCCCCGCCCACCGACTGCATCGCCCCGATCGGTGAAGACCTGATCCGCGCGGCCATGAAGGCGGAGGTCACGGCAGACTACTACGTGAGCGTGACGCGCAGGCCCGCGGTCTACCGGGGCAACCCCTTCCTCGTGGAAGCGGGGCTCGCGTACGGAGGGGAGATGAAAGCGGACGACAGCGTGACGCTCTATCGCTACGCCAATCGCGTCCCCCTCCAGTACCAGGCGGGGGCATGCGCGATCACCCGGGCTGTCACCAGCACGAATTGGAAGAGCTATATGCTGCAGCATCCGCGCGGCGCATTGCCCATCGGCCCCATGCTCATCATGGTGCACATCGCCAGCGTCTGGGTGCCCTTCACCTCCGAGAGCAAGGACGCGGTGGCCCATTACCCGGAGATCATCAAGGAGTTCCGCTTCGCCCTGC
>CAZQMY010000380.1:0-6037 GCA_964594405.1 uncultured Spirochaetaceae bacterium
CCGTCGCCTGAGCGGTCTGCCTTGCGAGCTCGTTGAGCTCGTTGGCGACGACGGCGATGCCCCGCCCCGCCTCGCCGGCCGCCGCGGCCTCGATGGTGGCATTCAACGCCAGTAGGTTCGTCTGCTCGGCGATGTCGTTGATAACCTCGACCACCTTTCCGATCTCCTGCGCTGAATCCCCGAGAACGCCCACGGACTCGTTCGTTCGACGGGCCACCTCGGAAGCACGCCCGGCGGTCTCTGCCGCCCGATCAGACCGACCGGAGACGGCCGCGAGGGAAGTGCTCACCTCCTCGATGGACTGCACCACCGT
Organism: uncultured Spirochaetaceae bacterium; assembly: GCA_964594405.1. Taxonomy (GTDB): domain Bacteria; phylum Myxococcota_A; class UBA9160; order UBA9160; family UBA4427; genus CAZQMY01. Next base: position 314 of record CAZQMY010000380.1, read on the forward strand.
CTCCACGCTCTGGGTCATCTCCCGGGAGCTCCCGGTCAAGCCCGCGAGATTGGTCGACATCTCCTCCACGGCGCTGGCGACGTTGCGAACGTTCGAAGAGGACTCTTCGATGGCGCTCGCTACCGTCGCGATGTTCGCGTTGAGCTGCTCCGTCGTGGCAGCGACGTTCAGTGAACGGTCCTTCATCTGCGAGATCTCCGAGGAGATCGCCCCGGCCACGCTCGACAGGCTCTCCGAAGATCCTCGCAGCTTGTTGCCCTGATCCTTGATCTCGTGGATGCTCGATCGGAGCCCCTTCAAGAAGTCGTTGAAGCGCTGCGCCATCCGACCGATCTCGTCCTGGCTCGTCTCGTGGAGCTCCTGAGCGAGATCGCCCTGCGCCGCGAGATCGATGGCCTCGAGCACGCGATTGACCGGTCCCGTCACCCCGCGCGAGATCACCAACCCGATGAGCAGGCTGCCGAGCAGCGTCGTACAGAGGAGGATCACGGCTGGTGCCTTGATCGCGGTCACACCGGAGGTGATCGCATCGACGTTGACTCGCACGATGGCGATCCAGCCGAGACCGGGATAGCCGAGCGCGCCTTCGGAGACGACGAAAGCGCCGAGCTGATCGATCTGCTTGCGCGCGTGATGCGAGACCAGGTGGGCCCGCCCGCCTTCCTCGACCGCACGACGCGCGATGGTCACGCCCATCTCCGCGAGATTCTGCTCCAGCACCACCTCGAAGTCCCGCTCGTACTCGGTCGTTCCGCGAAGCGTCGGGTCGTAGTCGATCAGGAAGGTGCCATCCGAACGCAGCAGGGTCATCTCCGTGTCTCGCGTGCCGACGGACTCGGCCATTCCCTGATAGCTGTCGACGAAGATGGACTCGACCAGCGAGAAGTCCGCAACGTTGTGCCACACGCCGATGGTCTCTCCAGCCTCGTCCTTCACAGGCGCGCTGAAGCCCAGGGTGAGGTTGCGAGGGTCGCCGTAGATCTGCGAGACCATCGGGCTCACCTGGACGCCCTGGACGACCGTTACGGTCGTGTCGCCGCCCTCCTCCTCGAGAAACCGGCCCTCTAGTGCATCTCGGAACCATGGCTCTCCGTCGAAGGTCTTCTCGTAGTACGCGGCGGTATCGATACGACCGCCATCCTTGTCGCGCGAGTTGATCGCGATCAATCGTCCCTTCCGGTCGACCAGGAGTGTCAGGTAGTAGATGTCGTAGATGTCCACATAGCGGTTCATCGCGCGAACGATCGGGTTTTCGGCCTCGCCGACCCGATACCACGACTCACGGTCCTCGACGGCGCGATTCAGACCGAAGGCCTGCACGTCGCCATAGCGCTCGAAGAGGTTCCGCTCGATCTTGTCGAGCAGGTCGAAGGTCTGCTTCTCGATCAACCCACCGACCTGCTCCTCGGTGTTGTCCAGCCAGAAGACGGTGACAACCAGGGAGAGGATCGGGACGATGCTGAACCCGACCAGAGCGAGCATCAGCCGGCCGCCGACGCCGGATACGAGCGATCGAAGCCTGGACCCTGTCGCCATCATGCCCCTGTCCTCCCCGGAGTCTCCCCGGAATCAAGCGCGTGTCGGCTGACGGGGTACACGATCGGATCGAGAGCGAAGAGCGTTGGCGGTGCGGACCACACGCAGAGCGGATGCCTGCTGTGCCCCATCGTTTGGCCGGTTGGCGCGCTTGAGCGCGGAGGCGCGGGACTTCGGGGATGCTCCCCAGGTCTCTCGGGAGCAAGGGGGGAGGAGCGACGGGGGTGATTCCGGGGCGGGGAGCGGTCGAGCAAGCCCTGCGTGGCGCCCTCATGGCCGCGTGGGCAGGGCTTCCCTAGGCCAGCTCCACGAAGAGCTGCCCGTCCTCTTCGCTCACCGGGTATGTCTCCAGCTTCTTCTCGCCGCGCACGATATTGAGGAGCTGGACGCCGGGCGGGAAGTTCGCCCAGCGGACGACCTCGCCCGTCCGCACGTCGAACTGCGCGCGATGGAAGGGGCACTGCAGCTTGTCTCCGTCGACCAGCTTGCCGCGGTTCAGCGGCGCGAAGATGTGCGTACACGTGCTCTGGGTGGCGTAGAAGCCGTCGTCCAGGTGGAAGACCAGCAGCGTCTTGCCCCCTGCCTTGCAGGCTCTCATCCCACCCAACGGAACCTCGGCTGACTCTGCAACGCGATGTCTGGCCACGAAAAGCCTCCGTCCTCAAGAAGATGCCCCCATTGTAGCTCTCCCAGTCGCCATGGCTCGCCGGGCCCAGAACGCGTGAGCGCACGATCGTCGCCGGAGACAGCGGTCCCATCGAGGCAGCAGGTCACGTTCGTCGGGCTCTCTCGGAAGGCGGCAGGTGACCTGCCGCGCTCGCGATGGCCTCGGCGCCAGGGGTGGGCTCCCTTCGAGCCGCCCGCGGCGAAGGACCGGGATCCGACGAGGCAGACGGCCGATGCGCCGCGCTCGGAAACGAACTCGATCGCGGCGGCCGCATCTCCGCAACGGCGATTGCGACGTGATGGTCAGAGTCGTTTGCCGCCAACACGGAGTAGACTGGGTCCGTCGAATCCGACGCCCCTTGATTGAGTGGGAGTCCACGCACCATGGCCGAGGCCGACATATACCGCGTTCCGGAAGCCAACCTCGAGGTCGCGGCCATCGAGAAGGCCCCCTTCTACGTCGTCTCGCCTCGAAAGCTCCTGGTGCTCTTCTTCGGCACGCTGGGCTTCTATCAGCTCTACTGGTTCTGGGCGCACTGGAATGCGCATCGCTTGAAGGAGGGCACGAGGATCCGGCCGGTTCTACGGGCGATCTTCGCGATCTTCTTCGTCCATCGGCTCTTCCGCCTCTTCGACGAGAAGGCAGCTCGACGCGACCGCACCTACATCGTCGAATCGCGTGGCGTCGCATCGATATATGTGGCCGCCACCGTCTTGCCGGAGATCGTCGATCTCTTCTCGATCAGCGAGATCGGAGCGGCGTGGACGGATGTCATCACCGTCCCGACCCTGGTCGTCATCGCTCTTTGCCTCCACCGGGCACAGTGGGCCGCCAACATCGCTTCGGGTGACGAGGCAGGCCTGGGGAACGCGGACTTCACGGCCGCCAACCTCGTCTGGCTCACGGCCGGTGGGGTGCTGTGGCTCGTGGTCGCGTTCCTCGTCTACAGCCTCCTCATCGATCCAGGTCTTGTCGAATAGCGCGACTCGCAGCGCAGCCCCGGCGCACGACTACGGCGTCGTGCTGCTCCCCGGCCCAACGCACTGGGGACCAGGTCGAGGCTCGAAGGCGCCGACCAGGTGCCCTCATCGTCCCATGCCGGTTGCGGACCTGCGCTCGCAAAGGCCGTACTGCGAGCACACGATCGGTTCGATCGTCTCGCAACGGGACGCGCTCGGTCCTTCGCGCAGATCGCCCACGATGAAGGCGTGACCGGGCGCTCCGTCGCCCACGGCCTGCCGCTTGCCGTCCTGGCGCCCGACATCGTCTCGAGCGTCCTCGCCGGGGGGCAGCTCGTTGATCTCACCGCGGACAGGCTCATCAAGCAGGTCGATCTGCCGCTTGTATGGGCAGAGCAGCGTGCGCTGCTTGGGTTCGAGGAGCGGAGCTGATGGCGAGACCGGCGCGGGACGACTCGCACCCTGCCTCTCTTGACGCAGCGAATCCGTCGCGCAATCGAGCCACCTCGGGAGCCGACGGAGACGAATGCGATCCCCGTGGGTCGAAGCGCGGAGATCCACCTGTTTCCGGTTCGCTTTCGCGATACGGGGCGACCCGGAACCCCGCGACGACGCGGGCTCTTCCTCTACGAAGCCGGTGATCGTGTGGGAAGTCTCCACCTCAGGAGACTCCGTGGCGGTGCGCGAGTCCCTGGTGAACTCGTCTCTGTGCCTCGTTCCCTCTCCGGTCGGGAAAGAACAGGGAAGACGGCAGGACCCTGAACGCACGATCGGCCAACGACACCGAATCGAGCTGGTCTCGTCATGATCACAGTCGGATTCCCTTGGCGGGGAAACAGGGAGACGACCCCGATCATCAGGGAGCCTGCGCGAAACCGGCAGCCAGGGCCGATGTCTCGCTCCGGGCGCCCACCCACCCACCAGGTCAAGCCAGTGGGGGAGGTGAGCCCGCCGTACCTGCGGGGCGTCGTCCGGACCCAGCAGCTACCATCCGTGTATGCACCAAGACGATCCCGGCCCCGACCAGATCGAATCACTTCGACGCATGACGCCCGAGGAGCGCTATCGGGCATCCCGCGCACTCTACTGGACCTTGCGTCGTCACAAGGCTGCGTTCTTGAGGAGCGTGCACCCCGACTGGGACGACGCTCGCATCGAGGACGAGGTGCGTCGCATTTTCCGACATGCCCGAACCTGACCTGCTCGAGCTCTTCGTGGCTCGCCTCGAGGATGCAGGGGTGCGTCACCTCGTCACTGGCAGTGTGGCGGCAACGCTGTACGGGGAGCCTCGAGCGACGCACGACATCGATCTCGTCGTTTCTCTCTCTGCCAGAGAGCGAGCCGCCCTCGCGTCCGCCTTCCCCGAAGCGGAGTTCTACGTCCCACCGCCCGAGGTGGTCGAGGCAGAATCAGGGAGGGCTGCACGCGGCCACTTCAAGATCATCCATCACGCGTCGGGACTCTAGGCCGACATCGACGTCGTGGGAGACGACGAGCTGCACGCTTCTGCATTCAGTCGCGCTCACGAGTATCGGGTCGGCGACTGCACTGTTCCCGTCGCTCCACCCGAGTACGTCATCGTTCGCAAGCTCGAGTTCTACAGCGAGGGTGGCTCGCAGAAGCACCTACGAGACATCCGCTCCATGCTGGATGTCTCAGCGGATCTGATCGACGTTGCGACGATCGAGGACTGGGTGCGACGAACGCGCGGGCTGATCCAAGCGTGGTCCGCAGCCCAGCACGCGAGAGACTGAGCTCGGATGGCGCGGATGAGGACTTCAAGGCTCCTGTTCGGCTCGAAATCCGATGAGCAGAAGCTATGTCAAGTCAGGAGGTGAGGGGGAGAGGCCCCGTTCCCGGGCCCAGGTACGTCGCCCCGCGCATTCACGATGGGGCACGATCGCATCAGACGCGCCCAGGGCCGCACCCCGCCAGCCTCGGGCTCGAAGACCGCTGCGCCACTTCACCGACTCTACGAGCCGATGATCGGAGCCCGACAGAAGGAGAAGACGACCGGAAGCCGAAGCCTCCGGGTGCTTCTGGGTGGTAGCGGGGCGGCGCGATCAGACCGATTGCATACGGGAGCGGACCGGGTGGTCGTCCGGATGCAGTTCAGAGGATAAGGAGCTGAAATTCAAACGGATTCCCCGGCCGGGAGCCTCGCATCCCTGCGGGACATGGTCAGGGGGTGGCGGCGCCACCGCGGCGATCGCAGACATCGTCCGCGAAGCCCGGCGCCGCGCAGGCCTGCCCCAGGCGGAGCTGGCCGAGCGAGCAGGCGTGCCGAAGTCCACGGTCGGGCGAATCGAGTCCGGGGCGCGGGTGCTGCGGAGCGAGATGGTGGAACGCCTCGTGGACGGCGCCGGATTCAGCGTTTGCGTCTCCCTCTCGGAGCCCGATCCCGGCACGGACTCCATGTTCGAGCGGACCTTGCGGCGGAGCCCGGCGGAGCGCCTGTCGGATGCCACGCGAGTGGCGCGATTCGTCCTGCGCGGCCGTCGCGAGATCGCGGCGTCCGATGGCTAGCGGCGACTTCGATCCCGAGGCGATGCTCTCCGCGCT
>CAZQMY010000381.1:0-6036 GCA_964594405.1 uncultured Spirochaetaceae bacterium
CGCGTGCCTGGACGGCGCCGATGCCGTCTACATCAACTACGCGCCGGACCTCGCGATGCCGGGGGCGACGGACGCCATCGCCGCGCTGGTCGAAAAAGCGAAGCGCCACGGCGTGCAGCGGCTGGGCGCTCGTGAGGCTGGCGGGGGGTGGGCGTTGCATGGCTCTTTGACCGCCGGATCGGATTCCAACTCCATCGGAATCGGCCGCGCGGGCGATGCCATGGACACGCTCAGCTCGCGATCGGTTCACCCTCGGTCACGGACGAGATGAGAGGCGGGTCCGAGATCCGGGGCAGGCGCCGATCATAAGCGATCGCTACGGCGCCGATCGAGAGGGCGAGGCCGAAGCCCAGCCAGATCCGCTGCACCGTGGTGCGACCGGCCCCGGCGCGCTCCGCCACCGAGAGCCGCGCCATCTGCAGGTAGGGGACGAACTCGTGGGATCGGCGCTGGTAGTCGTAGAGGCGCGAGAGCATCTCGAGCGCCAGCGGGAAGGTCGGGTCGACCTCGAGGGTGCGGAGCAGGAGGTCCTCGCAGGCGCGCAGGTCGCCGCGGTCGTAGGCGACGAGCGAGAGGTTGTAGAGCGCCACGGGCTGGCGCGGGTCCACCTCGATCGCCTTCTCCCACCAGGGAGCGGCGCCCCTTCGACTCCCCGTACGTGCGTCGATGAGGTTGCCGAGGTTGACATAGGGCTCGACGAAGGACGGGTCGGCCTCGATGGCCAGCTCGAAGTGATGGCGCGCCTCGTCGTACTCGCCCTGCTCGCGGAGCTCGGTCCCGAGGTTGCCGTGTGCGATCGCGGAGTCGGGCCGGACCTCCAGGGTATGGCGCCAGAGCGTCTCTGCGCTCTTGTAGGCGCCGCTCTGCGCCCAGGTGAGGGGGAGGAGCGCGCCGATCAGGGCGACGCAGAGCGCCGCCTGGCCCGCGCGCACGAGCTTCGCCCGCGGGCCGGCCCGCGCGGCCAGCCCGCCCGCCCCCAGATCGATGGCCGCGGCGACGCCCGCGATCACGGCGATACAGGGCAGGTACTGCCAGTGGTCGGCCACGTGCGCGTAGCGCATGCCATAGAGGTTGAAGAAGCCGAGCACCGGGAAGAGCAGGACCACGAAGGCGCCGAGGCAGAGGGCCACATGCCGGGCGGGTGTCTTCCGCAGGTAGAAGAGCAGCCCGGCGAGCCCGATCGCCGCGAGCGTCGGGAGATAGGCGAGCGGCGAGCCCGCGTCGATCTCGAAGCGCGGATAGTTGAAGGCGAGGCCGATGGGGAGGAGGACCTTGCCGAGGTAGAACCAGGCGATCATGCCCGAGGCGGCGATGCGCTCGCCCAGGCTCTGCGACCAGGCGTCGCCCGGACTGATGTAGACGCGCTCGAAGAAGATGCTCGTCAGGCCGCCCACCAGCGCCATGGCGAAGAGCGGCGCCAGACGCAGCACGCGCCGGCCGTCCCAGTCGCCCCCCCGATACCAGTGGAGCAGGACCAGGAGGGGCGGGAGCATCACCGTCGCGGACTTGCCGAGCAGGGCCAGCAGAAAGAAGAGGAGGGTCGCCGCGTAGTCTCGGATCCGGCTGCTCGCCTCGAAGCGCAGCCAGGAGAGCAGGGCGAGCAGGAAGAAGAGCGTGGACACTGTGTTCTTGCGCTCGGTGATCCAGGCGACGCTCTCCACGGCCACCGGATGCACGGCGAAGAGGGCGCCCGCCAGCATCGCGCCCGGCACCCGCATGCGCTGCAGCACCATGGCGACGAGCACCGCACACAGGCCGTGCAGCAGCGTGCTGAAGACGTGGGTGGCGCGAAGATTGGGTCCGCCCTTCGGCCCGTCGCCGAAGAGATGCCGATCCACCCAGAACGACACGCGCGTCATCGGCCAGTAGTTCCACACCGAGGCGCCGCCCTGCTCGGAGACGAGCCCCGGCTGCGGATCGAAGAAGATGCGCCACCAGCCGTCCGGCGCGTTGATCAGGCCGTCGTTCAGATAGTGGTCGTCGTCGTCCCAGACGTATCCGTCATGCTGGGCGAAATCGTAGGAATAGCTGGGCCAGTAGGCCGCCATGGCGAGCACGACGATGCCAGCGAGGGCGACCCAGTCGATCGCGCTTCGGCGCGGCCCCTCGGCCGAGGCCGACTCGTTCGATGGGCTGTCGGGGCGCTCGCTCCGGCGCGTTTTTCCGCGGGCGCTCTGCGCCTTCTTGGGGGGCATTTGACGCGGGACTCTAGCGATCCGCCGCCGGCTCCGGCGGGCGGGATTTCCAAAACGTCACATGTGCGTCACGTGTGCATCAGATCCCCGGTGTACTTAAGAGATCGCAGACGCAGAGCAGGCACATCGCAGATTGGTTGCGGCGAAGGATGACCGGGCCGGGATCGATGATCCCGGCCCGGTGGTTGCCCCACGAATTCACGGACGCCTCGGCGAGGCGGTCGGCGAGAGCGGCAGACAGCCGGCATCGCCGACCCCGGCCAGGAGCCCGGCAAGAGGAGAAGGCGGAATCACGGCCTCGACGCGGGCCGGAGATCGGCAGCCCCCCAGTTTCGAGCCGATCGCATCAGCACGAATGGAGTACGCGCGCCCTTCCCCGCCCCCAATGGGATCGGCCCAGCGCGAGGTTCCCCCAAGCCGAAGGCATGCAGGCGTGACCCCACACATCTACGCCAGCGAGCCGCTCCAGACGTCCAGTGCGTAAGGTCACGAGGCCGGAGGGCCAGACGATTCCGGGAACACCCCATCATCGGGTGTCCCCCGCGTCGAGGCCCGGCAGCGTGCCTATCCACTTCAGCCCGTTCGCCCTCCGTCCTCCTCCACGCTCGGTCCCGCGAGGCGGTGCGAGGAGGCCCAGATGGCCGCTCCGATCCGCTCCCTCTCCAGGCCGGCCCGGCTCGTCGCCGGGTTCATCGAAGAGCGCTTCGTCTGCGCCTGGTGTGACCGGATTCGGGCCCTGAGGATCTCCGAGGCCTACGAGCCCGACGTCGACTACGTCCGTTTCGGGATCTGCGACGCTTGCCTCGAGGCCGAGACCCGCGCGCTCTCGGGCGATTGCCCGGAATCGGTCGCGCGTTCCTGGACGGCGTCGCCCTGCGACACGGGCGAGGGCGGAGGCGAAGACGCGGATCCAGGTGCACTGCGTCATGGAGGTGATGCGATGCGGCGCGACGCGCGTTCGCCCGAGGCCTACCTGGAGGAGCTCGACGAAGGCCAGCGCGAGATCGTCGAGCGGATCCGCAAGGTCATCCTCAAGGTCTCTCCGAGGACCGAGGAGCGGATGGAGTACGGCATGCTCGACTACCCCGGGCTCGCCAATCTCGCCGCCCAGAAGCGCTACGTGGCCCTCTACGTCGCTCCGACGGTGCTCGCCGATCACAAGGAGCACTTTCCCGGCGTGTCGGCGGGCAAGAGCTGCCTCCGCTTCTCGAGCGTCGAGCAGGCCGACGCGAAGGCCATCGGCCGCCTGCTGCGCGACGTGAAGGCGTACCGCAGGCGGCGGGGCTGAGCCGCCCCGTCAGGGCTGCTGTGCGGCGGTCGCGCGGATGAAGAGGAAGTCGCCGCCCTCGTGGCCCGCCCTCCGGATGTCCGCGATGTCGGGATCCTGCTCGGTCGCCAGCAGCACGGGGCGCCGGATCCGGCCGTAGAGGGTCGATGTGTCGAGGACCCCCGCGTTCTCCTCCAGGGCCTCGAGGAAGGCCGCGGCGAACGCCGAGTGCCCGCTTCGGCTGCCGCCGTCGGCCACCGGCTCGACTCCGCCGCTGGTGAGGACCACGCGGGCGCGTCGCTCGGCCATCCGCTGGATGTCGCTCGGCGCGCGGGCGGCGGTGCGGATGCCCCGGGTCAGCGTGCCCGCATAGCAGCTGTCGGCCACGACCAGGATGTGCTTGGCCTCGATGCTCTTGAAGTAGCCCGTAATGGCGCCATTCGAGACCCAGTTGACGACGTCATCGCGCCGAGCGTCGACGGGCAGCCAATAGCCCTCGTCCGCCGCCTCGTCGAGCCAGCCATGCCCCGCGTAGTAGATGAGCAGGTTGTCTTGCGCGCCGAGCGCCTTCCTGTACTCCGCCAGGGCGAGGAGGATGTCCTCGCGCGTGGCGTCGATGAGCAGCTTCACCTCGAAGGCGTACTCGCGCTCGAGCAGCTCGGCGACCGCGCGGGCGTCGTTGCGCGCGGTCTCGAGCACGTCGAACTCGGTATAGCCGTCGTTTCCGATCACCAGCGCGTGATAGCGTCCGAAGCGCGCGCGCGCCGAGGCGGGCAGCGCGACGCCGCCCTCGGCGCCCGTCGCGAGGCCCTCCACCGCGAGAGCGGGCGTCGCGGGCGGCGGCAGGATCGCATCGGCGACCAGCTGCGCTTCGAACCACTGCGGTCTGACGAGCTCTACGGCGGCGTTGTGGTGCTGGATCGGGAGGGGAAACGTGGCGATGGTGACCTTCATGCGCCCATCGGGCAGGATCTCGGCCGTCCACTTCGCGTTCTCGACCATGGCGTGGCCCACGAAGGTCCGCGGACCTTCCTGGCGGAGGCCGCGCACCACGACCTGCCCTTCAGAAACGCGAGCGAGGACGTTCGTGTAGGGCTGCATCGCGATCGCGCGTCCACCCTCGAAGCGGAAGCGCAGCCCGCCGATGTCGGACTGCCAGACGCCATCCACCGGGCTCGGCGCGCCGGGCGCCACGGCCGCCGCGTCGGGCAGGTTCGCGGGCAAGGTGCCGCATCCCAGCAGCGCGATCAGCGCGCAGCACATGGCCACGAGCTTCGGTGTTCTCGGATCCACAGACATGGGCGTGAGTGTAGAGCAGCTGGGCTCGCGTTCCGCGCTCGGCGTGCTCAGTCGACGTCCGGCAGGGAGACCTCGACCCGGCCCGTCGTCCCCACCTCGGTCTCGACGTCCACCAGACCCCGTGTCTCGCACCACCATCTGACGGTGACGCGCTCGCCGCCCCCGCCGAGCACACGCGCCCGGCGCGGGCCGAGCGGCTCGATGCGGCGATCGCCCATGGTGGCGAAGCGATCCTTGTCGCCGATCAGTGCGCAGCCATCCGCGATGGGGCAGAGGACGAAGTAGGCGTGGTCGCGATGGGTCAGCTGCACCTGGACGGTGGCGCCGGGCTCTGCGCTCTCGTTGCGGAAGTCGTAGACGAGTACCCGGTCGTCGAGGACGAGCGCGTCCTCGATGGGATCACCGGTCTCGGCGACGTGCAGGGCGAGGAGATAGCGCCAGGGGCCCGAGCGCGTATCGGCCCAGAGCACGCCGAGACCCCGCTTGGGATCGTCGAAGAGGCAGTGGTCGAGGGCGGCGATCGGAAGATCGGGCTTGACGAGCAGCCCGTCGCTCCGGCAGGTGCGGGCGACGAGCTGGGGATCGGTTCGGCCGAGGCGATCGCCGATGCCCACCGGACCCGCGGAGAGCGCGGAGAGGAGGGCCTCGATCTCGGGATGGGGATCTCCGTCGATGTCCCCGCCCTCGTGGCTGAAGAAGACGTCCTTGAAGGCGGGCAGGCCGAGCGCGCGAGCCAGGGCGCCGACCACCAGATACCAGCGCCAGAGCAGGGCGGGATCGTCGGCGAAGCGATAGTCGTCGGAGGTCCGGATGGCGACCACCGCGGGCAGCCGCGTGGCCTCGGCCATGTCTGCGGGCGTGGCCATGCACCAGATCAGCGCCAGGCCCTCGGCGCGGGCCGCGCGGTCGAGCTGCGACTGCCAGGCCCGCGCGCGACCCGGCTCGGCGCGGATCTGTGCGATCGCGAAGAAGATCACCCACATCCAATCCTGCTCGTAGCAGCTCGCCCCCCAACGACGGGCATCGGCCATGAAGCGCTCGAAGAGGCGCCCGTCCACGGGATGGGCGTTGCCGAGATGAACCCACCACTCGCCTTCATCGAGGTAGGGGCTCTGCGCGCTCACGTGGCGGCTGTGCAGGATGAGGGGCGGGCTGCCCATGGCCTTGCGCAGCGCCTCGATGCCCTCGGGCAGCAGGTCCTCGCGCGGCTCCCAGCGCATCATGCCGGTGGGCGGGACGGTATCGAGGTAGCCGATCTCCTGGATGGGCCGCGTC
>CAZQMY010000382.1:0-6029 GCA_964594405.1 uncultured Spirochaetaceae bacterium
GGGCTGCGTACTTGTTTTCCTCGGCCTAGCGCCCCACGTAGTCCGCGGGGTCGCCCTCCCTCTCGAGCGCCTGGTTGGAGGGGTTGCCCGCACGTCCGGCGAAGTGCTCGAGGACCGGGAGCGGCTTCGTGTAGGGGATCGGCACGTCCCCGAGACGGCCCCGGAAGGGCTCCGGTGGCACGTAGGGGCCGTGAGGATCCTGGACGTGCACCCAGAGGAAGTAGGGCGTGGCGTCTGCCGCGGCCAGCCCGTCGAGCCAGCGGATGGCGGCCCCGACCGTCCCCTCCGCCTTGCGCTCGACATAGGCCCGGCGATTCAGCTCGCCCGCCTGCATCTCCTGATCGTAGACGTCGAAGCCCGCATCGAGCCCGATCCGACGCCGAAGCACCACGTTGCTGACGAAGGCCGCCGTCGCATAGCCGTGGTCGCGAAAGTGCTCTGCCAGCGTGGGCAGGCCCTCCAGGCGCGTCTCGCCGTTGAGCGTGCCGATCGAGTGCTCGCGCGCGTAGCGTGAGGTCATGATCGACGCATGGGCCGGCGCCGTCAGGCTCGCCGCGGCGATGGCGCGCTCGAAGAGGACACCGCGCGCCGCCAGGGCGTCGAGCGCCGGGGTGTTCTCGCGCCCGAACCCGTAGGCATGAACGAAGTCTGCCCGCAGCGTGTCGATGGTGATCAGGAGGACGCTGTGCCCGGATGCGGCCGCAGCCTCGGGACCTTCGCCCCCGACCCCACGATCGCAGGCCCAGCAGAAGGCCGTCGTCAGCGCGATCAGCCATACGCCGATCCGTCGCGACGATCGGCGTGAGCCGGTCCGATGCAGGAAGAAGTGGGCGGCCATCTCAGCGAGCGAGGGTAGCAACCGTCCGGGCCCCGCCGCGCTGCCGGGCGCAGCTACTCGCCATAGCCAAGCGCCTCCAGGCGTGCACGATCCTCGGGCGAGAGCGGCGCTTCCGGGGTCGCCACGCGCTCGTGCTCGGCTCGGAACGCTGCGACCCGGGCGCGCAGCTCGGCGACGCGCTCGGGGTGATCTGCCGCCACGTTGCGCATCTCCTGCGGATCGCTCTGCAGATCGAAGAGCTCCAGCGTGCCCTCCTCTTTGCCTTCGATGAGCTTCCAACGTCCGTCGCGCACTCCGAACTTCTGGCCCCTGGCGTACACACCGGGCGCGACCTCGCCCCCCTCGTACGTCCTGCGGAAGAGGAAGATCGGGCGCCCGTCCGGCTCGGTCTCTTCACCGCGCAGCACTGCCGAGAGATCGCGGCCGGCGAAGGCCTCGCCCCCTTCGATCCGGGCGAGGCCGAGGAAGGTCGGGGCCACGTCGAGGAGAGCCACCGGGCCACCCACCACCTTGCCCGCCGCCAGCCGTCCCGGCCAGCGCACGATGAAGGGCACACGCACCGCCTCTTCGTAGATGTGCACGCCGTGCGCCATGTGGCCGTGCTGCATCAGCCCCTCGCCGTGGTCGGCCACGACCATCACCACCGTGTCCTCCTCGAGCCCGCGCTCGCGCAACCCCTCGAGCAGACGCCCCACCTCCTGATCCGTGTAGGCGATGAGGGTGTCGTAGAGGAAGATCAGGCGGTTCAGCTTGAGCGCCTCCTTCGCCCCCGGAGAGAAGGGCGGCGTGAAGTCCGAGGGCGGGATGTAGGGATCGTGCGGGTCGAAGTAGTGGACGAAGAGGAAGAAGGGACGCGCGGGGTCCTCGCGCCCGTCCAGGAAGTCCAGCGCCCGGCGCGTCGTGTCGTCGGCGCGACCGTAGAAGCGCCCCTCGACCTCGAGCCCCTCCCAGAGCGTGATGCCGGACGGCGTCTCGGCTTGCGAGAGGTCGTCGTCGTAGACGTCGAATCCGCGACCGTATCCGAACTTCCGATTGAGCACGTAGGAGCTGACGACCGCGCCCGCCTCGTATCCGGCCGTCGTGAGCAGCGCCGCGAGGGTCTGGAAATCGCTGCCGAGGACGTGTCCGTTCTTGCGAACGCCATGGGTGATCGGATGCACGGAAGTGAAGAGGGACGCGTGGGTCGGCCCCGTGGTCGAGGAGGGCGCATAGGCCGCTTCGAAGCGCACACCTTCGCGAGCCAGCGCCTCGAGGGTCCGGGCGGTGGGTCGTGCATAGCCGTAGTCGGAGAGGTGGTCGGCGCTCGTCGTATCCAGGGAGACGAGCAGCAGGTTCGGTCGGGGGTCGGCAGCCCTGCGCTCCTCCGCGCTGGGCCCGCAGGCGAGGGCGACGAGCACGGCCCCGATCAGGCATGGCACGAGCGGACGCGCTCCCGCATCAGAGCCCCGGGCGGTGCGGGCGAACGAAGCGATGCGGCCGACGGGCATCGACGCAGGATACCGCCGTGTGATCCGACGGGCCATCTCGGCGCGACGCCGTCGCCTGGCTGGAGGACGTATCCGGCCGAGCATGCAGATGGTTTTCGGTTATCGTGGGCGACCTATGGACGCTCTGGATTGGCAGGGTTGGCTGACCATCGGCGTGATCTTCCTGGTGCTCGGCGCGATGGTGCGCGGCATCGCCGCGCCCGATCTCACGATGATGGGCGGACTCTTCATCCTCGCCGTGTTCGGCGTGCTGACACCGGAGGAGACCTTCAGCGGTTTCGCGAATCCCGCCATGATGACCGTCGGTGCGCTCTTCATCCTCTCGGCGGCGATGCGAGAGACCGGGGCCCTCGAGATCACGCTGGGGCGCCTCTTCGGACGCGCGCGCACCGAGTTCGCCGGCATGGTGCGCACCCTGCCCGTGATGGCCGCGCTCTCGGGCTTCCTCAACAACGCACCCATCGTCGCCATGATGACGCCGATCGTGATCGACTGGGCGAAGCGCAATCACATCTCGCCAAGCCGCCTGCTCATCCCACTCTCCTACTCGACGATCCTCGGCAGCATCATCACCATCATCGGCACGAGCGTGACGCTCACCGTCGCGGGCCTGGTGATCCAGGCGGGAATGGAGCCGTTGACGCTCTTTGCGGTCGCGCCGGTGGGCATCCCGCTCTGCGGTATCGGGCTGCTCTATCTTCTCTTCATCGCGCCGCGCATCCTGCCCGAGCGCCTCGACCCCGCCACGGAGGTGGGTCAGCGAAGGCGCGAGTACACCGCCACGATGATGGTCGAGACCACTTGCTCGCTCGTGGGCCAGACCGTCGAGGATGCGGGCCTTCGCAATCTGCCCGGCCTCTTCCTCTTCCAGATCGACCGCGGGGATGAAGTCATCACGCCCGTGAGGCCCGACACCCGGCTCGACGGCGGGGACCACCTCGTCTTCGCCGGGCTGGTCTCGACCATCGTCGACCTGCAGCGGATCCGGGGCCTGGTGCCCCTCGACGATGACGAGCTGCCCGCGCGCGCCCACCCACGGCATCGCCTGGCAGAGGCGGTGATCTCGCGCTCCTCTCCCCTGGTCGGCCGCACGATCAAGTCGGCGAACTTTCGCTCCACATACGACGCCGCCGTGATCGCCGTCCATCGCAACGGCGAGCGGGTGCAGGGCAAGATCGGCGAGATCGTCCTGCGAGCGGGCGACACCCTGGTCTTCCAGGGGCCACCGGGCTTCAGCGAGATGCATCGGAACAGCGCCGACTTCTACCTGGTGAGCGAGGTGCCGGAGTCGGAGGCGCCGCGCCACGAGCGCGCCTGGTTCGCCATCGCCGTCTTCGTGGGCGTCGTGGCGCTGGCGGGTCTGGGCATCCTGCCGATCTCGATCGGCGCCTTCGTGGCCGGCGGCGTGCTCATCGCAACGCGCTGCATCAGCGGCACGCGGGCACGCAACGCGGTGCAGCTCCACGTGCTCGTGGTCATCGCCGCCGGACTCGGCATCGCCACCGCCATCGAGAAGACCGGCGCGGCGACGGCCATTGCGAGGCTGATCGTGGGGCAGGCCGACGCGCTCGGGCCGATTGCGATCATGACGACCATCTACCTGCTCACCATGGCGATGAGCGAGCTGCTCCACCACAACGCCTCGGCGGCGATCATGTTCCCCATCGCGATGGCGGCCGCGAGCGAGGCGGGCGTGGACCCCTATCCCTTCATCATGACCGTCGCTCTCGGCGCGACGTGTGCGTTCGCATCGCCCGTCACCTACCAGACGCACCTGCTCGTCTACGGGCCCGGAGGCTACCGATTCGGCGACTTCGTGAGGGTCGGGCTCCCACTGGACCTCATCTGTGCCCTCGTCTCGCTCTCATTGATTCCCATCGTCTGGCCCTTCTGATCCAGCGGGCCCACCGAGGCGCTCCTGGATGAAGAAGGAAGGCGAGCCCGGCGCCGGATGCTGCGTCTCGAAGAGGTGCGTGCGCCGCAGGACACGGCCCTCGAAGAGCTCGGGAATGTTGTTGTAGGGCAGGTCCTGGACGGGGTACTCGCGGCGCTCGAACTCTCCCTGGGCGAGGTAGGCGTAGACCTTCCGCACGTGCTTCCGCTGCGTCTTGCGCGGAATCACGGCGTCTACGCGGACGGCCTTCTCCGCCGCGATGACGTCGGGATCCGGATCATGGAAACGGCCGACCACGCGCGCTCCCAGGTAGTACATGAAGGGCTCGGCCTCGTAGTTGGTGGCAAGGGTGAGCGCGGATGCGTCCGGATAGCGGGCGAGTAGATCGGGAATCACGAAGTCCAGGGGCCCCCGATAGGGCTCGCGCAACTCGTGGACGCGTCCGACCAGCTCGGGGGACTTGACGCCCAAGAGCGCCGCGAAAGTGATCCCCAGCGTCGCCATCGCGAGACGACGCGCGCGTCCGGACGTCGCGCGCGAGAGCTCGCTCAAGCCGAGCACGAGCCAGAGCGAGAGCAGCGGCGAGAGTGCGATGAAGTAGCGCTCGAAGAAGATCGGATTCCGCGCCCCGATCAGCGACCACACGATACAGAGTCGCGCGATGGCCGCGCGCCATCCGCCGGTCGCCTCGGCCAGGCGTGTGTCGCCTCCCCACCGGCGCTCGAGACCGAGGGCGAGCTCGCAGAGCACGACCAGCCCGAGCCACTCGAAGCGCAGCAGATACTCGAGCAGCGCCCTCAGGTTCGACATGTAGGCGACGATGCCGAACTCGTAGCGCGCCGAGTAGAGACGAGCGAGCTCCAGCATCTCGAAGCGAAGGACCAGGGGGAGCGCCAGCACGGCGAGGGCGAGCGCCGGCACCCAGAGCGGCCAGGCGGCCACGAGGCCCGCCATGAGTCCGACCTGCTCTCGCCTCGATCGAAGCAAGGCTTCGAGGCCCAGCCAGATCGCGAGGGCGACGGCCGCGGGGTAGAAGACGTTGAAGAGCAGGAGGAGCACCAGGCCCTGGAGTGACGCGAGGCGTGCCGCGCGCGGCCACGCTGCGCCCATCCTCGACAGGATCGCCCCATGGAGATGGAGGAAGATGGCCACGCAGAGCACCACCAGAGCGTAGTAGCGCACCTCACGAATGTGGAGCTGGAGCGAGATGGAGGTGCAGACGAGGAGCATGTAGCCGGCAGACGCGAGTCCACGCTGAGCGCGCGAGAGGGGCGTCACGAAGAGCAGCCCGCCCACCATCAGGACCCCCGCTGCGCCGGCGAGCGCGAAGGGAAGCCTGAGCCAGAACGTCCGCCGGTAGGGATCGTCGGTCCCCTCCGCCAGCCAGACGCCGAGCGCAGCCGCGTAGTACTGCCCCCAGAGGCTTCCGAGGTACGCGTCGCTCTGCTCGTCGACGGCCCGGCCCAGAGGCACGCCCATGCCGTACACCACGTTGCGACCATCGTGCACCTTGGGATAGCCGTATTCGAGGATGCGTTGACCGAACATCACGGTCTCGCCCTCGTCCTGCCAGACCAGGGGATGCGCGAGGTGGCCGAACTGCATCAGGCCGTAGCAGAGGAGGAGCAGGACGCCGATCATGCGCGTCCACGCGAGGCTGCGCATCGACTCGCCATGCGCGCCTGCGCCCGTCCCGGAGCCGCCGACCTCGCGCCTCGTCATTCGTGTAACGTTACGGCTTAGCAACAGAAACTCCAGGGCGGTAGAATGACCCGCCAAGGCCTCGACCACCATCGAGCTCCCCTGCTAC
>CAZQMY010000383.1:0-6016 GCA_964594405.1 uncultured Spirochaetaceae bacterium
CCGGCGCCGGCGCCGGCGCGAGAGCCCGGCCTGCAGCAGCGCCCCCGCCGCCAGGCCGAGCAGGCGACCCGGCTCGGGCACCCAGGCGGCCACCGGTTGATCATCGCGCACATTCGTCACGCTGAGGTCGGCGGCCACCGCCTCGCTCGCTTCGCTCACGACGACCTCGCCCGGCTCCGCCGTCAGCGCGAGCACGACGTCACCCAGGTAGACAGGGGCGGCAGCGGCGTCGATGACCGGTCCGAGCCCGTTGATGCGCAGTGTCTGCGATCCATCGATGTAGTGCATCAAGGGAGGCAGGCAGCTTCCCGTGAGGCCGTCGCAGTCGTAGACGTAGTCGCTGAAGGTGATCCCGCCGGTGGCCTCGAGGACGACGGTGAAGCCGCAGATCTCGTCGCCGTCTCCGTCCAAGCAGGTGTCGAGCTGGCCGTCCGTCATCACGCTGCCGACGTCGAGCTGGAGTCGCAGCGTCTCGCTCGTCGGACCGACGAGGGTGTAGGGGCCCGCCTGAGCCCCTCCGGCGGCCGTGCTGTGGTAGACGACCGGCGGCTCCGACGCGCCGGCGGCGAACCCTGCCAAGACGATCAGCGCCCCGATCCAGGCGGGCCCGCGCCGGGCCCTCGAGCCGGAGACCGGGCCTCCGCTCGGGCTCTCGATCAGATTTGAGTCCATGACTACCGCACTCCTCATGGGGCCGCGTGGTGCGCGGCTCGACCGGTGGACGTGGTTCGGCGCCCATCAATATCGCTCGTTTCGGTGCCTTTTCTCCACCATGAGAATTCGCGTTCTCCGCGATATCGCGGCGAGGTCGGCCCCGTCTGGTCCTGTGAGATCCGGACGATGCGTCCTGCGCGTGGGCGCAGACAGCGGATCCCGGCCCAACGCTCGCCAGAGCCAATCCGAACAGGGAGACCAGAACATGCGCATCCGATGCACCCACAGGGCCTCCAGCCGGCCCCTCGCTGCCATCATCTCCAACCTGCGATGCCGCGCCCGTGCGGGCGCCGCCCTCACGGCGCTGGTCCTCGCCGGGCTTCCGCTGATCGCGTACGCCCAGGCCGAGACCCATGCCGAGTACACCCTCACCCACGACGAGCTGGTCGGGGGCGCCACCGTCGCCCACAGCGACGTCGATCCGGGCCGCAGCGAGGCGGCCTCGATCTCGATGACCGGCAACATCGCCGCCACCTGGGGCCAGCTCGACGTCCGGATGGAGGGCTCGGTGGTCGCTGGCGACGCCAACGAGGTCAAGCTGCGCACCGAGGCCGAGCACGCCTTCTCGCTCGGCGGCACGGACCGCGACAACGACGTCTGGCTCGGCACGGACAGCGATCTGCTCGTCCGGGCAGAGCTGGTGGACGTGCTCACGCTCCAGAACGTGCCGGCCGGCGCGGCCACCCTCGAGCTCTACTGGCGAATCCGCGGCCAGGTCGATGGGGAGATCGCGATCACGGGCTCCGGGGACCTCTGGTTCGACTTCGATACCTGGGTGCGTCTGGAGAATCGAACCTCGGCGCCTCATAGCGGCGGCTCCCTGCACGTCGAGAGCACCAGCTGGGGCGGCTATCTCGCCAGCACCTTCGACGAGGCGCAGACCGTCGACACGTGGGTCACGATGACCTTCGACGTCGACCCCACCGTCGACATCGACATCGAGGCCATGCTCGAGCTCGAGGTCGACTCCGCGCTCACCAACGGGGTCGAGTATCGGACGCTGCAGACCGACGGCCTCCACAGGGCGGCCTACGTCGACCACGGCGCCGAGCTCGTGGGCGTGATCGTCCGCGACGGTCTCGGCAACATCCTGCCCGACGCCCTCATCGTCTCGCAGTCGGGCTACGACTACCCCGTGGAGGACGTGGTGCCGGGTCCGCCGCCGCCGGATGACGTCATCCTGAGCCCGGTGGCCGTGATCGACACCGACCTCGGCGAGCAGTCGGCGGCCCCCCTGATCCAGATGATCGATGGCAGCGGACTCGACGTGCCCTTCGTCAGCGGCGTCGACGGCTTCGACGAGTACCTGGCCGAGCCGAACGCGATCTACCAGGATGCCAGCTACCTCTACAACTGGCAGAGCGCCGTCTACGGACCGCTGCCCCTCCAGGGCTACGTCGACTTCGACCTCGGTGAGACCTACACCATCGATCGCCTGGCGCTCTGGAACATCTCGCTGGACGAGTTCCGCGTGCAGATCGCCGACGACCCGGCGGGCCCCTGGACCGAGATCGGCCAGTACGATCTTCCGAGTCAGATCTGGTCCTACAGCTCCGTGGTGGAAGTCCTCGACCTCGGCGGAGAGCACGACACCCGCTACCTCCGGCTCGCCATCGACTCGGCGCACAAGAGCGCCTCCTACTACACCTTTGCCTACGCGACCATCGGCGAGGTGGCGGTGAGCGCCAAGCCGGTGCCGGAGCCGGAGCTCGGGCTGCTGGCCGGCTTCGGGGTGCTCTCGGTCTTCACGCTCTCCCATCGGCGCAAGCAGCGCACGCCGACCGCCGAGGCGAGGCCGAGACCGCGACACTCGGACTGCGCGATGAGCCTGATGGCCGGCGACTGGCTGGGCAACGAGATGCGGCGACGGCGTCGGCGCGAGCTCGACTGATCGATCACGAAGGAAGGCGGGCGATGGGAAGTGGAGCGGGGGGGTGCCGTCGGCATCGCCCCGCTCTGCGTCGCGAGTCGGGCGCCCTGACACGATGGGCTAGTCGACCCGGTACTCCGAGATCTGGATCTCCGCCCCATAGTCCTTGAAATCGCCCGCAGAGCGCTGATCGCGAAAGTGCGCCCACGAGACCGGGCGATAGCGAGGCTCGGCGCCAGCATTCGCGCCTTCGAGCAGCGGCTCGCAGACGACCTCGTAGCGTGGGTTCAGGAAGAAGGGGGCGCTGTGGCGGACGCGATCCGACCGGGCGATCACCCGATGCAGCGGCGATCGATAGACGTCGTTGCTGAGGACCTGCAGCATGTCGGCGAGGTTCACGGTGAGCGCGCCGGGCACAGGCTCCACCAGGACGAAGCGGCCCTGGTACTCGGCCTGCAGGCCCGGCACGCCGTCCTGGTAGAGCAGCGTCAGCAGGCCGGCGTCCGTGTGGTGATGTACGCCGAGGGCGCCCTGCGCGGGGAAGTACTCGGCGTCCTGGGGCGCGGGATCCGGACAGAGCGGGTAGCGGTTCAATCGCACGAAGCTGGCGCGATCACCGACGATGCCCTCGATCCGATCCGGTGCCCAGCCGAGGCTGGCGCAGATCGCACGTAGCAGCGCGACGCCGACCTCCAGGCAGCGCGCGTGGTGGCGGATGAGGATGGGCCGGATCTCCGGCAGCTCGCCAGGCCATTGGTTGACGCCGTCGCTGTGGACGTGCGCCTCGCCCTGCTGCGCCTCGGCGCCGTAGTCGAAGACCTCCTTCCAGTCGGGCCGGTTCTTCGTCAGCTCCTCGTCGTAGTAGCCGCGCGCATTGTCACGCGTGCGGACGACACCCCGCTTGACTTCGCGGGGCGCATCGAAGAACCGCTGCATGGAAGCGTCGAAGGCCGCGAGCTCATCGGCCGGGATGCCGTGGCCGACGATGTGAAAGACGCCCCATTGTCGGCAGGGCTCCTCGAGCCGGGCGGCGACCCGCTCGAGCCCGGCGGGGTCGGGCCCCATGAGCTCGCCGATGTCGATGGTGGGAGGCTGCTCCGCCATCTCTTCACTCCTGGGCGGCGCCGTCGGACGCCTCGACTTCGCCCACCCGCGCCGCTTCCGCGCCCCTCGTGCCGGCCGTGTGGATCGTGACCTGCTGGAAGGGGATCTCCCAGCCGTACTCGTTGCACGCATCGACGCAGAGTCGCTGGATCAGCCGATGCGCTCCGAAGTACGAGGGCGCAGCGTCGCCGGTCACCTCCCAGAGCACGACCAGGTCCAGGGAGGACGCGCCGGCCTCGGCGAACTCGACACCGAGCGACACGGTCCACTCGCTGCGCCCCCGGGCATCGATCCCGCGCGCGATGAAGTCGCGCAGCCGCGCCGGGATCTCACTGGTGACGCCGGGTTGGTGGCGATAGTCGATGCCGAACTGGACGAGGATCAGGTAGCCGTCGCTCAGCACGTCGGGCGAGAGCGTGAGGAAGTCCGCGGTGGGGTAGGCGCGCGTTGCCCCGCCCGCGCGTCGGAGTCGAACCACTTCCACCGTCTGCAGCTCGACCTGGCCGAAGGTGCCATCCTGCAGCCGGACGTAGTCCCCTTCGCGCGTGGGAAACCACGGCTCGCGCTCGCTCCAGGGGCGGGAGCGCAGCTCCACGAGGTCGTCGATGGGCAGCCTCACGGGCCCGCCAGCGAGCAGCGGATTGTCGAGCAGGGTGTAGAGACCGAGCGACTCGACACGATAGGGCACGCCATCGATGCGAAGCCGTTCGCCGTCGCGAACCGGCCCCATGTCGAGGAGAAGCGTGGCCTGGGACCAGAAGCGTGGAATGGCCTGCTTCGACGCCCAGGCCAGGCCTGCGATGATGAGCACGACGACGACCAGGAGTACCCAGTCGCCAAACGAGTAGAGGATGATGATGAAGAGGCTCAGCGCCGCGATGGCCGTGAAGACCATGTACACGAGGTCGAAGACGCGCGACCACAGGCTGCCGCTGCCGACGAGCTTCGGCACGCGCCGACGCAGCAGGCCGTGGGCCCGGCGCAGGAGCACCCAGAAGAGCACGCTGGCGAGGATCGCCACCACCAGGTTGCGGCCGCGGCTCTTGAAGAAGAGCTCGAAGATGTCGTCGAGGGTCTGGCCGAGGGTGCGCCGCTTCGAGAGATGATGATCGAGCTTCTGACGGGCGACACCGAGATGCGTCTGCTCGGTCTGCAGGCGCGCGCGCCACTCCTGCCGCTCCGCCTCGAGGTGATCGCGCACGGCATCGGCCACGGCCGCGGCGAGCAGGGCATCCAGGTTGTCGATGGCGCGCTGGACCGTGTCCACCCGGCCCGAGAGCTCCCCGATCTCCGTCCTCAGCCGATCGATCTCCCGGGGCCGGGCCGTCGCGCGCTTGAGCTCGCTGACCAGGGGCGCGAGCAGCTCCTTCACCTCGTCGGTGAGCTGCAGCTCCTCGACCTCGGGCTCGTCCTCGAGGACGATCGGGTCGACCTCCGCGGCGATCGTCGCAAAGGCCTGCTCGAGCTGCGTGATCGCATCGGAGATCTGGCGGATGCTGGCCCGCAGCTGGTCCTCGCGACCGCGCCCGGCCTCACTGACGAGCTCCGTCTGCAGCCTCCGGCGATCGGCGACGAGCTGCTCCTCGGTGCGGACGATGTTGACGAGACTCCGCAGCCGCGACTCGACCTCCGGCTCGACCTGTGCAGCGGCAGGCCAGAGCGGCGCAGCGGCCAGCAGGGCGACGACGAGCAGCGCCCGGGCGGCGATCCACCCCACGCGCATGCGCCGGGCCTGTCCACACATTTCTCCAACCTCCGAACGGCCCAATATCGGAGAAAGGAACCCGATGCGCCAGCACGCACCCATGGGCGTCCTGTCCGGCACGATCATGCAGCCGCTCGTGCGACCGCGATGCGCGCGGCCTACCCTCTCGAGCAACCCTCGAGGAGCAGAGATGGCCAGCGATCCGGGTTCCGCCGCCTACAGCACCGAGAACCGCCTGATGCACATGACATCGTCCCTCTCGGACGACTTCCTCCTCCATCAGCTCCATGCGAACGAGGCCATCTCCGAGCCCTTCCATCTCACGGCGGAGGTCTTCTGTACCAATCACGAGGTCGACTTCGACAGCGTGATCGGCCAGGCGGTCTCGATCAGGCTCTCGCTTCCGGGCGGTGACGGCCGCTTCTTCCACGGTGTCTTCTCCAAGGTCACCCAGGGCAATCCCATCGCGGGGCTCGCCAACTATGCCCTGGAGATCGAGCCCTGGTTCGCCCTGCTGCGTCATCGGAAGACCTGCCGCATCTTCGCCGAGAAGACCGTTCGCGAGGTGCTCGAGGCGGTGTTCTCCGAGTACGACCAGCTGGAGTTCAATCTCGTCTTCAGCC
>CAZQMY010000384.1:0-6003 GCA_964594405.1 uncultured Spirochaetaceae bacterium
GAGCGGTGATCGTTCCGGTGACCCTGGGTCGCATCTTCCTGCTTCTCATCCTCAACTTCCGGAGCCTGACGGACACCCTGATCGTGCTCGGAGCGTTGCCCTTCGGACTGCTCGGGGGCGTCGGCCTCGTCTGGATCCTGGACTACGACCTCAGCGTCGCCGTGGGCGCCGGCTTCCTGGCGCTGGCCGGGCTCACGGCCGAGACCGGCGTGATCATGATGCTCTTCCTCGATCAGTCTCGGGCCCGCGCACTCGAAGAAGGCCGGCTGCGCACCCTGCAGGACCTCTGGCGTGCCACCGTCGAGGGCGCCACCGATCGGGCCCGCCCGCTCCTCATGACCGTGGCCTCGGACGTGATCGGGCTCGCCCCGATCATGTGGGGCGCAGGCACCGGCTCCGAGATGATGCGACGCGTCGCGGCGCCGATGGTCGGAGGCGTCGTCACCGCGGCCATCGCGACGCTGATCATCATCCCCGTTCTCTTCGTACTGCTCCACGGCCGAGGTCTGCCGAAGGCTCCGGTCGACCGCGAGTAGCTGCATCGAGGCGAGGGGCGCGGGACGCCGCGGATGGCGCGCCTCTGGCATCGAGCCTCAGCGCTCTCGCAACGTGGGATAGGCCTCGATATACACCCAGTCGTTCGCCCTGGCCGGCACGTGACAACCGAGACAGTCGGCCTTGTAGGAGGTCGACACGTTGCGAGTCCGATCGTCCGGCTTGAACAGCGCCCACCCCCAGCCGTCGCCCCAGTTCGGGTTGCCCGCGAATCGGCCCCGGGCATCCTTCACCATGACGAACCACTGCTTCAGCTCCTTCGTGGCATGACGCACTCCACGACCGGTGGTGTAGTCGCCCGACTCGCCCGCACGAAGCTCCTTCACGAGCGTGGCCCCGTCCGGGAAGCGGCCGGTCCTGCGGTAGGCCTCCACGGTGGAGGCCTCGGTGTAGACGTCGTGGAATCCGCTCGCTTCGCCTTCGGGCACGAACCACGAGCCAAGGTGCACCATGTTCTTGCGGAAGTCCTCCGGCAACGCGATCTCACCGTCGGCGGTGACCCAGGGGTTGAAGACCGAGTCCGCGATTGCACCGGTGATCGGAAGCCCGATCACCATGCCGACGATCAGGAGCGAGCTGAACGCGACCAGGAACCTCTCCAACATCTTCGTACGACCTCCATGCTTCCCACGTGAATCGGAGCCGGCCCGACCGTCTGGGGTGCCGGAACGCCCCTCGGCGGGAGCAGCTACCGACCGGGCATCGACATGACGCGAGGCAGCTCCGACCGCTGGCCGCCGATGCCTGCCTCTCCCTGCGCCTTGGCGCCCCGCAAGACGGGGTAGTACTGCGTGAAGACGAAGTCGTCGGCGGCGGCGGCCTGGTGGCAGGCGTTGCACGCGGCGGCAGGAAAGGGCTTGGCCTCGTCGGTCAGCTCGTCGTGCTCGGGCGTGGAGAACGAGAAGTAGGCCCAGTTGCCGGGCTCGTTCGGAAAGTGCTTCTTGCTCTTGATGGTCGCCTCGAGGCCGATGAAGTCACCCTGGAAGTAGCCGTTGCCGCTCACCGCGGCCTTCGCGCCCACGCTGACGAGCTCCTTGATGAGGATCGTGCCCTCGCGGAAGTTGCCCGTCTTCTTCCAGTGCGCCCAGCTGCCGGGGTCGATGTAGACGTTGTGATGCTCGGGAAACGCGGCCTTGCCATCATTGAGATCGTTCGGCGTCACCGGCGTGCCCACGTAGATCCATTCCCGATATCCGACGGGGCGCTTCAGCCGTCCCTTCTCCAAGTCGAAGTACTCCTCGGAACTGACGGGAGCCGCCGCGACCAGCATCAGCGCGCACGTCGCGCCGAGCCGGGACAGCAGGGTTGTCAGCGAGCAGCTCTTGAAGCACTTCATCACGATCTCCTTCGGTTCGCCCGGGTTCGAGGGTGGCGGAGCGGCGCTCACCCGCCGCCCCGATCCGGGGCGCTGGATCATCCGGCCCGTGAATCGATTCCGCCAATACTTGTTTCCTCTACGCCGCATAGCCGGCGACTATGGCGACTATGGCGACTATGGCGACGACGAGGGGGAAAGGACCGCAGCCGAGACAACTCTTGGATCTGGACAAGGATGGGCGGCGGGCCGGGTGCCGATTCGCGAATCTTCGGGGTGAGCCGGCGAGCCTCCGCCGTGCACCGCCTCGCAGACGGAGACGGAGACGGAAGACCCAGTGCGTCCGACCATCCGACAGCTCGAGTACGCCGTGGCCGTGGCCGAGGAGGAGAGCTTCAGTCGAGCTGCCGCACGCTGCTTCGTCTCCCAGCCCTCGCTGAGCACTCAGATTCGCCAGCTCGAGCTGCAGCTTGGCGTCGAGCTCTTCGAGCGGACCCCACGTGGCACCCTGCTGACAGCCGCGGGACGCAAGGTCGTCGACCTGGCGCGGGAAGTCCTGGAGGCGAGCGATCGTATCGTTGCGCAGGCGCGCGCCTCCGGAGCTCCGCTCGATGGAGAGGTGCGGCTTGGCTCCGTATCGACGATTACCCCTTATCTGCTTCCGAGGGCCCTGGTCGATCTGCGCGATCGATTCCCTGCGGCTTCGCTCATCGTGCAGGACGACACGGCCGACCGGCTCAAGACCAGGCTCGTAGACGGAGCAATCGACTGTCTGCTCGTGCCGCTGCCAACCGGGCTTTCGGGCGTGGAGGAGGTCGAGCTCGTGCGCGATCCCTTCGTGGTTGCGGCACCCCGTGGAGCTCCGATCGCTCGCCTCCCCGACCCGCTGGCGATCGAAGCGTTGAAGGACAAGGAGGTTCTCCTCCTCGAAGACCCGCACTGCCTGCGGGGCCACGCGCTCCAGCTCTGCGACCGCGCTCATGCAGCACCGCATCACTCGCTCTACGCGACGTCGCTCTCGGCCATCGTGCAGCTCGTGAAGCGCGGTCTGGGCATCACGCTGCTTCCCGCCATCTCGATCGAGGTCGAGGTCGCCGTCCCGTCGGAGATCGTCCTCAAGCCCTTCGCAGCACCCGCACCCGGTCGCACGCTCGGACTCGTCTGGCGCAAGGGCTCTCCCCGATCCGAGGAGTTCGGCATCCTCGCGAGCATTCTGATGCGCCACGCGGAGGCAGCGATGCGTTGGGAGGAGCTGGGGGCGGAGCGGTAGGGCGATCGTTCCCGTCGCCGTCGAAGCCCTACGATCCGGCCAGCGGGCATCGGAGATCGCGGGGGGTCATCAGGAAAGTGAGCAGACCAGGCGGCTGGAGCTACTGCGCCGCGCCCTCTTCCTCGCCGCGGATCTCCGACCAGAAGCGATCGAGCGCCGCCGTGGTCTGTCCGAGCTCTTCCCAATGCGGCAGTCCGAGCGTCGGTTGCACCCGCTCGGCACGCCAACCCGGCCGCGCCCGAACGAGCTCGGGGACGAGCTCGAACGAGAGGTTGGGATCCTCGTCGTAGATCACGAGCACCGGCGTCTCGAGCGGCTCGTAGAGCCTTGCGCGCGCATCGCGCGAGAAGAGCGTGAAGGAGAGGAAGACGATGGGCGCGAACTTCGCGCCGGGCTGATGCGAGACACGCCAGGCGTACTCGACCATCTCCTCCGGCACCTCGCCGCGGAAGCTGAGGCCGAGGTAGTAGCGGATGCTGCGACGCGAGGTGAGCAGCGCGAAGAGCGCGTCGGAGAGCAGCGGCAGTCCGAACACCGTGCCGATGCGGCGGCCGACGCTCGGATCGGGCGGCGTGCGATGGCCGAGCCCGGTCGGCGAGATCAGCACGAGCGAGGCGATGCCCTCGGACCGCTCGAGCGCGGCGGCGGCAGCGAACTCCGAGCTGAGAGAGAGCGCGACGACGTCGGCCCGCTCGGCCACGCGCTCGGCGAGCAGGGCGTTCAGCGCATCGCGGTAGAGCTCGGCGGTGTAGTCGCGGTCTCCGCGCTCGGAGAAGCCGAAGCCCGGCAGGTCGAGGGCGAAGACCGGCCGCTCGCCGCGGTAGTGCTCGAAGAGCGGCTTCATCTCGAAGGCGCTGGCCGCCGCGTTCACGCTGTGCACGAGCACGAGCGGCCGGCCCGAGCCCGTCGTGTCGACGTAGTAGCTCAAGCGACCGGCGCGCGCGCTCGCGAGCTCGTCGCGCGCCGCGTCGAGCGCCTTCTCGAGCCTCACTCCCCGGTGGCCGCAGAGAAGTCGGGATCCATGAGCTTCAGCATCTCGGGCAGCAGCCGTCGGGTGCTCACGATGTTGACGGCCTCGAGGCCCTTTCCGCCCTCTCTCGCGATCGGGACGTGCGCCATCTTGCGGTCCATCATCAGCTCGAGCACGTCGAGGGCACTGGCGCTCTCGGGGAGCCAGAACACCTCCTTCGATGCATAGTTCTTGATCGGGTCCTCCCACCGGTTCTCGCCGTGCACGATCATGCGTCGCGCGAACTCGAGGGTGAGATCCTGCTCGGAGAGCATCGCCACCAACACGCCCCCGCGCGTGACGGGCACCGAGCCGACCGGCCTCTTGCGCTCCAGCATCTTGTCGATGGCGCTCTTCACGGTGTCCTCCTCATCGGCACTGACGAGGGGCTGGGTCCGCATGTCCGCCTGGCTGATGGCCGCGAGCGCCGCGCGATCGGTGTCGCCCAGGTTGTCCCAGGCGACCTTCAGCCAGATCTCCAGCCGCGCCAGGCCGACCGGCACGCCGGTGTCGTCGTAGGGCGGATCGCCCGGCTGGATGAAGGGGACGTGACGGAAGCCGCCCGTCTCCATCAGCTTGCCGATCCCGACGAGGGGCTCGTCGAGGGTGCGCATCACCGGATGTGTGCGCATGTAGTCGTGCACCTGTGCATCCGCGTCGCCGCGGATCGGTTGCTCGGCGAGCTTCCGGAGCACGTCGCGGCTGGTGTAGACGCCCTGCAGCTTGCCGCTGGCGGGATGGGTCACCAGAAGGCAGGCGGTCCGGTCGCGCTCGAAGCGGTCGAAGACGGCACGATAGGGCTGGTTCGATCGAATCGGCGAGAGGAACGCCGGCTCGAACACCTCCCGCACGGTCGCCTGACCGATGGTCTGCAGACTCATGGAGCTCCCCCTCCCGTCTCGGGCTTCGTCTCAGGGCCGCGGGCGACGCGAGGCGCAGAAGACCATCTTCTCCCGCGACATCGTGTCGATGTCATCGAGCGAATAGCCCGCCTCGAGCAGCAGCTCTTCGGTGTGCTCGCCGTGCACCATGGCAGGCGCGGGGTCGAACTCGGCCCCGTCGTAGTTTGCGATCAGCATCTCCTCGCCGTCCGACGCCATGACCGGCGCGATCATGTTGCGGTCGCGGAGGTGCTTGTCGTCGGCGACCTCCTCGAGGTGCACGTGCGTCTGGGCCGGGATCTTGCCGATCAGCTCGATGACCTCCGCAGGGGTCATCTGCTTCGTGCGCTCCTCGATCGAGGCGCCGATCTCGTCGCGGTGGTGGAACATCTCCCACGAATCGGTGCAGTGCTCGGCGAGTGCGTCTGCACCGAGCACCTCGCCAAGCGCCTTCGACGCCGCCGTCGTCACGGCGCCGATGACCACGTACTGCGGCACGGTCTCCATCGCTCCGTCCTCGCCCCGACGCTCGAGGGGCTTGCACTCGAAGCTGCCGAAGCTCGGCACGAACCAGTGCCGATCGTAGGGCTGCCTGTCGAAGCCGCTGTCGCCCATCATCTCCTTGAAGCGCTGGGTCCAGGCGGTCGTGCCCATGTAGCCCTGGCCCTCGACGGCGATCCCGAGGAGGGTCACGTCGTACTTGAGCCCGATGCCGGTCTTCTCGGCGATGCGAATGCCTGTCGACACGTAGAGCGCCGCCCGGCACGCGGCCCAGTGGTCGATGACCGAAGGACCGCCGAGGTTCGGCTTGCCGTCCTGGGCCCGCTGGTAGGTGTAGCCAGCGCGCGCGACCGCCGTGTGGTGGAGGCCGAGCCGGGCCGTGCCGTCGTAGCTGCAGTTCACCGCGACGGTGCGCGGGGCAATGCTCTGCAGGTGCTCGTACGAGAGCCCGAAGCGATCCTGCAGCGACTCG
>CAZQMY010000385.1:0-6000 GCA_964594405.1 uncultured Spirochaetaceae bacterium
ACGCCGCCCTGGGCCTTCACGGGCTCGGCCACATTGGGATCGGCCTGGAAGAGCGGCTGGCCCAGGGGATAGGTGGCGGCGTCTCCGAGGGTGGTCTGGGCGATGGTCGGGGTGGTCGCGCCATTGAGGTTCGAGTGCGTGACGGCCACACCCGCCTCGGCGGCATGGAAGGCGACGTGTCCCCGGCTCTGGAAGCCGGCGACCTGCTGATCGCTCATGACGGCGTCGAGGGTGACCACGCCCATGATCGCCATCGCGATCAGGATCAGCATCGTCACCAGGAGCGCGATCCCCCGATCTCGCCTTCGCGCGCGCCCGGGGGCGCGCCGTGCCGCGTTCTCGCTCATAGCTCGGCCCTCTGCCCGATGTTCCTCAAGCGGACCGTGCTGGTGTACACGCGCCGTCGGAACGAGTCGTTCGCCGCGGCAGGTGCCCGATTCTCCAGGGCCTGCATGCGCCCCTGGCTGTTCGAGGGATCCTGCGTGCGCGTGCGTACGACCAGATTGAGTCGGACTTCGCGAAGCGTCGTGACGTCGAGGGCGGCGGCATCGTAGGCGGGGCCGGCGCCGTCGCTTCGATACTCGTTCGGGTCGACCACGTTGTCGCCGTCGTCGTCGAAGAGCCAGGCGATCTGCATATCCTCGATCTCGTCGGCGAGGAGGTATCGGCCCCGGAAGAGCTGCCGATTCGCGTCGATGGTGTACACATTGGCGGGCACGACCTTGAGAGAGGGCGTGTCGCCGCCGCCCGGGGCCGCCAGGGTGTCCGTGACGATGTCGATGTCCAGGATGTCGGGGAGCGTGATCCTCTGGACCACGCCGCATGCGCTGCCGCGATCCGGGTTGTTCTCGTCGGCGATGATCACGCCGTCACCGACCTGGAAATCGGAGTCCAGGGTGTTGTCGCCATCGCTGTCGTACGCAGGGTCGGGTGTGTCGGTTTCGAGGACGAGGCTGTCAACGGTGAGGGTCTGGGCTCCCGCCACGATGTTGACCGGATTGCCGACGATGGCCGCGCCGAGGTCGGGCTCCAGGATGCTGCCCGGCATCAGGGCATCGGAGTTGCTGATGAAGATGCGATCAGGCCCCACGGTGGAGTCGACGCCGCAGACGGCCGCCGCCTCGGGCACCATGAAGCCCGCATGCCGCAGGTCCCGTTCGATCATCTCCGCTACGGTCCGAACGGTCTGCTGGGCCTCCATCAGCTGTTCGGAGACCTCCGATCGTCGGTGGGTGCTCGCCATGGTTCCGAACACGTAGACGAGCAGGATTCCCATCACCGTGGCTGCGACCATCAGCTCGAGCAGCGTGAAGCCCGCGTCGCCGGCCTCGATCGGGTGTCGTCGCCTTCGTAGGGCCATGCTCTACAGCGCCTCGTAGTTGTGGCGAACGCTGGAGAGCGCGACGGTTCGGGCCCGCCCGTCCGCCTCGGTCCAGTCCACGCGGACGTCGATGGATCTCGTCTTGCCCGCGACCAGGTCCGTGATGCGCCACGAGAGGTTGAAGGCCTGCTCCACCTGCGTGCCGGCCGCATCCTGCACGGCGTTGCTCACCTGCACTGGCGCCGTCCAGGCCGTGACGCCGAGCTGGCCCCAGCCGAGGCGCTGCAGCTGCTCGAGCTGGGTCTCGGCGATGGCGGTGGCGTTGGTCAGATGACGGCCGCGCTGGCCACCCTGCATGGACTGCATCTGGACCGTGGCCATGGTGAGCAGCCCGCCGGCCAGGATCACGAGAGCAATCATGACTTCGACGAGCGTGAGCCCGTGGCGTCGGGCCCGCCGCGCGACGGCGCGGCGCGATCTCAACGGCGTCCTCATCGCTAGCTCGTCCATGCGCCGGTGGTCTGGTCCCAGATGTGGACACGTGCGCCCCCCAGCGCCGAGATCACCACCGCCAGGTCCCGGACGCCGTTGGTGAAGTAGATGGCTCCGTTGCCGGAGCCGACGTTGCCGGCGGTACAGGCCCCGTCGAAGGCGACGGGGACGCCGTCCGGCCGGAAGAGGATCCACGTCGACGCTGCACCAGCGGGCGTCACGAAGGTCGAGCCAGTCGCCATGAGGCCGCCCGAGAGGTCGCCGGGGGCCTGGGTCGCGCCGGCGAGGGTGGCCCCCCAGGCGAGATCGTCGTCGGCGGTGATGGCGCGGACGGGCTCGTTGGCGTCGATCACGCAGTTCTGGCCGACGGCGCCGGTCGGCCCGTCGTCGAGGATCACGATGGCTGCGGCATCCCCGTTCGAGTCCACCAGGGGATTGCCCGCGACGTCCCCCGCGCCACCGATGGCGAGGAAGACCACGTGGTTGTTGCCGGTCCGCATGGCCGACGCTCGCGCGACGGAGATGGCGTTGGCCATGGCTCGGGCCATGTTGGACGCGTCCTGGTTGCGCGACCACTGTTGCGTGCTCGGCAGCGCGACCGAGATGATCAGCCCCATGATCGCGACCACGATCATGACCTCGATGAGGGACATGCCCGCGCGACGACGCCGGGAAGCGTGGAAGGCGATCTCGCCGGGCTGTCCATGGTACGTGGGTTTCATCGAGGCCTGGGCTCCATCCCTTTTGGGGCTCGGTCTGCACACGAGCGCGGATTCCCGCCTGAGAGCAGGATTCCTTCCCGATTGGATCGGCGGAGTCGGAGGTCTACTTGAAGATTTCTCATGTGCCGCGAATCACGCGGAGCCGGGCGCGCGGCTCGGATCTCGCAGTGGGATCCGGGAACTCCGGCTGCCCGTTGCCGCTCCGTGAGAGGGCAGATGAGCGGAAACCCTGCGCTTGCTGCGCGGCGAGTTGCGTAGGAGATCGCGCACGGATGGTGATCCCGCCCACACAGCTCCGGCAGGGGTGGGTTCGGGATCGCGGCCTCCGGCGCGGGGCGGGGGCGGGGAGGGCGTTGGCCGGGCTCCGCTGGTCTGCGGGTCCCCACCGCGCCCGGCCGATCGACCGGGCGCGCTCTCCGGTCTTCGGTGGGGGGGTGCTACTCGCCGAAGATGTCGAGCACGTCGCTGCCCCGGACGTAGCGCGAGGGATGCACGGCCTCGGAGAGCTCGGTCAGGCTGATGCCATCGGGCTTGATCTGCTCGAGCCACTTGTGCTGAATGGGGCGGTACTCGCCGGGCGTGAGTCCGAGTCGCCGGTGGTAGGCGAAGAGCGTGTCGAGGTTCTCGAGGATGCGATACGCGTCGAACTGCGTGTTCGGCCGGTTCTTCACGAACTGCCGCAGCTCGAAGCCCACCACACGATCCGTGCCCCGGCTGTTGCGATACTGGTCGAGTGCGCGTTGCAGGACGCGGCGCGTCCGTTCGCTCAGCTCGCCCTCCTCTCCGAAGACGCCCTGGTAGAGCTCGAGGGCCGTCTCGGCGTGCAGCGTGGAGAGCCGCGCTTCGGAGACGAGGATCTGGGTCTCGCCGTCCATCAGCAGGTCGCTCCCGACGTCGTCGATGATGGTCGCGCCTCGCAGTCGCGACAGGCGTTCGCTCGTCCGGGAGGGCCGCACGGCGATGTCCAGCTCGGCCATGGGCGCGGTGTCGGGGATGAGCCAGGGGTCGGGGATGAAGGGGCGCCGCGGTTCGGGGATGATGAGCGGATCGACGAGCATGTTGGTGAAGTCGTCGCGGCTCGCGCCTTCGGGATGCAGATCGAGCGCACCGAAGCCGTCCACCAGATCCGTATCGCGCAGCGTGCGGTGGTCGTTGGTGGCTGCGTAGAGGGGGAATCCGTCCAGATCGGGATCCGCGGCGAGGGGATTGGCGATGCCGAAGATCGGACGGCGCCCCGAGCCCACGGACTCGATGTCGGGGCTGGCGCTGGCATTCGTGAACTCGATGGTATTCGCCACGTAGTCGACGCCGGCGTCGTCGGCCAGCTGGCCGTCGTCGCGCAGATAGGTGCCCGCGGCTCGCCGGACCAGCTGGATCAGCGGCGCGTCGACGACGATATCAAGAGCAGAGAGATCGCTGAGCGCCGCGCGCTCGACGGCGTTGATCTGGAGCGTGCCGAGCACTGTCATCTTTTCGCCTTCCCCCATCTCGAAGACGTTGGCGTCGAGGGTGAGGTCGCCCGGCACGTCCTCTCCGGGCTCGCGGATCACACTCGGGCGAGCGAGCTGGCGCGGCACCTGGTTGAAGGGATCGTCGAAGTCCAGGCCGGGCAGGATGCTGATCTGCGACGCGGTGAGGGTCTGCTCCTGAGCGTCGCTCGTGAGACGGATACGGCCGGGCAGCACCGAGGGGCTGCCGCTCAGATCCTCGACGAAGTAGACCTGGAGGAGGCTCGCGTCGTCCCCCGTGCCCTGGCCCAGATCGACGTCCTCGTTGAAGATCAGGTTGCGCGATACGCCGAAGATCAGGCCGGCACCGTTGCCATCGTTGGTGACGGTGCCGGCGAACTCGATCTCGGAGCCGAGCAGCGTGCTCTGGTTGGCGACGATCACGTCTCCGTAGTACTCCGACGCGTTCTGGACGAAGAGGCAGGGCGGGGGGCAGTTCGTCCGTCCCGTCCCGTCGCTGCCCTCGAAGCGGATCTGCAGCGAAGAGTCTGCGGCGTCCACGCCCACCTCCTGGACGCGCAGCGATTGGAGAGCGAGGTCGGCGATGCTCAGCTCGCCGGCGGTTCCCAGGTCGAAGGTGACGTCGGCTCCGGCCTGGTCGCTGGCTTCGAGGGTCAGGTTGCTGCCCCAGACCTTGTCGGCCACGGTGCGATCGACGTAGACGGAGCCGCCCGTCGAGCGCACCGTGTAGTCCACCGAGGCGATCCCGGCGCTGGCCAGCCCGCCGCCGAAGGTGTTGGCGTTCGGGAGGCAGCCGTCGTCCGCGCAGCTGTCGAAGCCGGGCGGCGGTGAGGCGGGCGCCTGCTCGCTGATGGCGTCGTCCTGCTGGAATAGGAAGCGTGACGGCGAGCGGGTCAGGGCGTCGGGCGAGTTGGCGGCGAAGAACGCGAAGAACGAGGGGTCGGCGCCGCCTCTCTCTTCGGCGACGACCGTGTTCCCGGTGCCGCGGGCCACGAGCTCCAGGGCGTCCGAGAAGGTGATGAACCGATCGAAGCCTCGCAGGTCGATGCTTCGGTCGCTGGAGTCTCCGGTGTACCCGACTCGAGCCACGCCCTCGTACTGGTCCGTGCTCGGCAGCAGCTCGCCTGCGAGCAGGGCGAGATTGCGCGTGGTGGCGGCGAGCTCGTCGGTCCCGTCCAGCGTGACGTTCCCGAGCCGGGAGGTGAGGCTGACGGCCGCGATCGGGGCGTTGGTCTGCGTGGGCGGATCACCGCTGTCGAGCTTGACCACCCGTGTCCAGTCGGGAAGGATGCTGACCGGCCCGTACTCGGCCGGATCGCCGTCGTCGGTTGGGATCACCGTGCCGGTCCTGCCGTCGAAGACCGCGCTGCTCATGCTCGCATCCTGGATGATCTGGAGACCCGTGACGTCGTCTTCGTCGGTCCCGAAGTCGTAGCCCTCGTCCGCGACCTTGAAGAGCATGAGGGGCGTTCCAGTGCCCTGGGTCGCGTCGGCCTCGAAGATCACCTGGGCCGCGTTCCGGATCGCTTCGTCGCTGCCCAGCGGGCGGGCGTCGGAGGTATCCCCCGCCGTCAGGACGAGCTCCTGCTGCTGGAGCTCGAGGCTGTCGGCGAAGCGCAGGTCACCGACGCCGGATCGGCCCGCCGAGAGGGTGGTGCCGAAGCGCGAAGTGAGGCTCAGATCGCTGACGACTCCACCACGGTCTGCGCCGACCGTCCAGTCGCCGCCCGTGCTGCCATTGAAGCTGGCGAACTCGAAGCTCGGGCCGTCGAACTCGATCACGCCATCCTGCGCGTCGACCCGGACGGTCGCGAGCTCGAGCTGGCCCGTCCCGGTCTTGGCGGGATCGATGGTGACGTTGCCCTGCCTGGAGATCAGGTCGTAGAAGAAGAGCCCGCCGCAATCGCCTGCCTGGCCGTCCACGCACTCGGGGTCGGTGCTGTTCCAGAGCTGGGTGGCCGGATCGAGCAGGTCGGCGACGACGATGTCTCCATCC
>CAZQMY010000386.1:0-5997 GCA_964594405.1 uncultured Spirochaetaceae bacterium
CGCGCACCATCGTCCACCGCGCCCTCGACGGCGAGCCGGTGCCCGGCACCTTCGCCGCAGAGGATGAGCTGATGGGGATCGGCGAGGCCATGGGCCGGGTCGGCAAGGGCGTCTTCGAGCTCGCGCCCGCAGGCGCCGCAGGCGAGGATCTCGCCGCGCCAGAGAAGGAGATCGTGTGGATGCGCAAGCTGGCCGCCGCGACGGGTCGCCCCGTCAGCTTCGCGCTCCTGCAACACGACGGCGACCCTAAGCAGTACCGCCGAATGCTGGACCTCTGCGAGGCCGCTGTCGGCGAGGGGGCGGACATCACGCCGCAGGTCGCCGGTCGTCCCACCAGCATGCTCATGGGCTGGCAATGCACCGTCCATCCCTTCATCGAGAACCCGAGCTTCCTCGAGATCGCCGATCTGCCTTTCGAGGCCAAGCTCGAGCGGCTGCGCGATCCTGCCTTCAAGCGGCGCATGGTCACCGAGGAGGTGCAGTTCAGTGAGCCCATCGTCGGATTCATCGCCTCGAGCTTCCACAAGCTCTTCCCCCTCGGAGACCCGCCGGACTACGAGCCCACTGCGGACCACAGCATCCAGGCCATCGCCGACCGGGAGGGCCGCCCGGCCAAGGAGGTCGCCTATGAGATGCTGATGCAGCGCGAAGGCAGGGAGCTTCTCTACTTCCCGCTCTTCAACTACAGCGATGGAAACATGGACTCGACCCGCGAGATGCTCCTGCATTCGCGCGCGGCCATCGGCCTCTCGGATGGCGGCGCCCATTGCGGAGTCATCTGCGATGCCAGCACGCCGACCTACATGCTGACGCACTGGGCGAGGGATCGGAAGCGAGGCGAGCGGCTACCGCTCGAATGGGTGGTCAAGCGTCAGACCCGGGATACCGCGCGGCTCTATGGTCTGGGCGATCGCGGCGTGCTCGCTCCCGGGATGAAGGCGGACGTGAATCTGATCGACTTCGATGGGCTGCGGCTGACGCCGCCGGAGATCGCATTCGATCTACCCTCGGGCGCCCGTCGGTTGCTCCAGCGCGCGGTGGGTTACGAGGCCACGCTCGTCAGCGGCGAGGTGATCTTCGAGCGGGGCGAGGCGACGGGTGCGTTGCCCGGCGGGCTGCTGCGCGGCGCCCGCGCCGTCGACTGATCCTCGGCCGGCCCCAACGGCATCGCCGCCGCTCCGCCCAGCTTCGGACACTCGTGCCCCGGGCAGCCGCTCCCGTGCGCCATGCTCGATTCGGGGGCAGCGCACGACCTGTCGCTCGTCGGTCTGCGGGAGGGAGCAGCTGCGATGGTCTGGAGTGGCCGGCGCGAATGCTCTCCCGGGACGTCCAGGGCGTCCCATGGTCGGCTCTCTCCGAGCCGCACCCAGCGCCGTCCGGATGGAGACGCGTCCGACGCGTCGGACGATCCCTCAGGCGGGCGTGCGTCCTGGCGAGGCCGCCACGCGCTCGCGGGCGACGCCTTCGAAGAACCGCTCGATGCTCCTCGCCAATCCTTCGGCGTCGCAGGCAGAGCTGTGCGCGAGTCGCTCTCGCATCTCGCGGCGGAGCGCGGCGAGCCTGGTGGGCGTGCGCGGATCGCGGGCCAGCCCCACGGCCTGGCGGATCATCGCGCGGACACTCGGGGCGACCCATTCACCGAGGTGCGTCCTGCGGAGCAGCGTTCGGCTGGTGCGCGCGGCCCAGCGGTCGCCCTCCGTGGTGAGTACGGGGACGCCCTGCCAGATCGCCTCCATGGTGGTGGGGCCGCCATTGCACTCCAGCGGGTCGAGCGCGATGTCGATCCGGTCGTAGTAGCGGAGGAACGCGCGCCGATCGGTCGGGCCCAGCAGGCTGATCCGCTCGGGCGAGATCTTGCGCCGAGCGAAGCCTTCCCTGACCCACTTGCGGTTGTCCTCGCGGCCGAGCGCCCGGTTGGCGAGCACGAGGCGCGCGTTCGGCACCTTTCGGAGGATCTTCGCCCAGGCGTCGAGCGTTGTCTCCGTCAGCTTGGACTGCGAGGCGAGGCTACCGAAGGTGATGTAGCCGTTGCGCTCGCACGGCGGCGGAGCGACGCCCGGTGCGTCGTGAGCGACGTGGAAGCCGAGGTAGCTCTGAGGGAGTCGAACGACGCGCTCGCTGTAGGCCTCGGCCTCTTCCTCGCTGACGACCTCGTGGTCGCCGAGCAGGTAGTCGATGCCCGGGAGGCCAGAGGTCGCATTCACGTCGAACCAGCCGACCACGGTCGGTGCGAGCTCGCGCGCGAAGAGCGAGAGACGAGCGGGATGACTGTAGCCCGAGAGGTCGACCAGCACGTCGATCTCGTGTCGTTCGAGCAGATCCTCGATTCCGCCGTCCGTCAGCCCGCCCACGTGGTGTACACGATCCTGTGGGTGGGCGACATAGCCGTGCATGGCGGGGGGCCTCGGTCCGTCGACCAGCAGATGGATCTGTACGAGATCCCGGTCGTGGCGATTCATCAACGCCCAGACCGGCTTCATGTCGTGCTCGGCACCGAAGTGTGCCGAGAGGTAGGCGACCCGGATCAATTCGCCCGGCGCGCGCTTCATTCGCGGAGCGCGGATGGTGCGCAGCGCCCGCCGTTCGCGCAGCCGGTCGGCCAGCGCCTGCCTGACCTCGAGGATCTGCTCGTCGTGCGCGCCGGGCGCACCCGGAATCATGCTCGCGAGGTCGATCAGCGCCGTGTCGCTCTCGCTCCTCGACGCAGCCCAGGAGAGGTGCTCGCAGGCTCGGTCGACCTGCCCGAGCTCGAAGAGCGCTCGGCCATAATCGATGTGGACGCGCAGATCGTCGGGATCGAGCCCGAGGCTCTGCTCGTAGGCGTCGAGGGAGCGTGCCTGCTCGCCCATCCGCGACAGCGCGTTCGCTCGCTGATACCAGCTGTGCGCGCTCTCCTGCCCGAGCGCGTGGATCCGCTCGTAGGCCTGGAGGGCTCGAAGCCACTGTCGATCGGCGGTGAACGCGCGGCCCAGTGCGTCCAGGATCTCGATGTCACCAGGGTACTTCTCGGCCAGCTTCCGCAGGGCCTGGGCGGCCTCGAGGGCGCGTCCCCGGGCGAGCAGATCGCGGGCCGTGGCGATGCCCTCGTCCCGGGCGCCGCCCTTCCGGGTGATCGGCCGGGGGCCGAGGCCGCGCCCGATGGTGCGTTGCCGCCGCTTCTGCGCGGATCCGTGGAGCTTCGGGACAGCGGCACCCATGGCGGCCTCTCCTGCTGCACAGGGCGAGTCCGCCGGCGCATCCGGCGCGCCTGCCCTGCTGCTTCAGGAGGACCGCACGCTCGCAGAATCGGATCGGGATTTCTTCGGGTCCGCCCGTCGCGCCGGAATCAGTGTCCGGCGAGCAGCAGCGCCGCCAGGCGGGGGTCGACGAGGGCGGAGAGCACCAGGGCGAAGAGGATCGGCGCGAAGAGCACCGGGGCTCGTCGATGCGCCGATGCGCGGGGTACGGGTCGGGCCATGGATCCGGCTCCTTTCGGCCCCGTGTCCCCGGCACGGGGCACGTCTGGCGAGGAGGATGAGGCCGCGCCGTCGAGGGATCGGCGCGTTCTTCGTGATGTGAGTGCCTACGCCCACCGATTCGTGACGCGGCCCATGGCCCGGCGTGCGTCCCCCCGATCCGGCATGATCCCGGGGGCACGCGAGTGGGGACGCATGGAAGGCTGGCCAGGTTGCCGGTCTACGAAGTCTGGAGGAGACCCATGGCCGACCAGGATCCCAACCGAGCCCTCGCGCGTCTCCAGCGCCAGAACGATGACTTCCGCGAGTGGATGTCCGGCCACGAGACCCTGCGAGCCGCCCTCGCCGCGGGACAGGCGCCCGCGGCCGTGGTCCTCGGTTGCGCGGACAGCCGGACCACGCCCGAGCGGCTCTTCGGAACCGACCTCGGCGAGCTCTTCGTGATCCGCGTCGCGGGCAACGTGGCCGACCCCTCCAGCATCGCGAGCGCCGAATACGCGGTCGCGCACCTCGGCGTCCGCCTGATCGTGGTGCTCGCCCACGAGCGCTGCGGCGCCGTGGGCGCGGCCATCGCGGGCGGTGACGCTGGCCGCAACCTCAACCAGCTCCTCGCGTACATCAAGCCGGCGATCCCCGATGACGGGCCGGTCAACGCCGACGAGGTGGCGCGGCGCAACGCGCGGCTCCAGGCGGAGCGCCTGGTTTCCGACTCGGAGATCCTTCGGCGCGCCGTGGCCGAGGACGGCCTCGTGATCCGGACGGCCTTCTACCACTTCAGCACGGGCGAGGTCGAGCTCGACCAGGACTGGATCGTCGCGGCCCGGGAGGGCCCGCCTCGACACCGCAGCGATCCGGCTCCGGATTCGCCACAATGATCCGGCCCGGAGCGGGTGCGACGCCATCGCGCGCGTGCACTCCCGCCCCAGCCGACGGCCGGTGACCACAGCCCGTGGTTCGAGCGCGCGTCGAACGAATGCACCGACGGAGGGGATCGACGATGGCATCTGGAGAGGCGCGCACCACCGAAGGCCGCGGACGGCTCTACGACGACGTGATGGATACGATCGGCAACACGCCGTGCATCCGCATCAACCGCCTGGCGCCGGAGGGCGTCAGGATCTACGTGAAGGCCGAGTTCTTCAACCCCGCGGCTTCCGTGAAGGACCGTCTCGCGGCGAGCATCATCGAAGAGGCCGAGCGGAGCGGCGAGCTGAAGCCCGGCCAGACCGTCGTCGAGGCGACCAGCGGGAATACCGGAATCGGCCTGGCCATGGTCTGCGCCGCCAAGGGTCATCCCCTCGTCGTCACCATGGCGGACAGCTTCTCGATCGAGCGAAGGAAGCTCATGCGCTACCTCGGCGCGAAGGTCGTCCTCACGCCGCGGGCCGAGAAGGGCATGGGCATGTACAACAAGGCCGTGGAGCTGGCGGAGGCCAACGGCTGGTTCCTCGCGCGACAGTTCGAGACCGATGCCAACGCCAAGGTCCACGAGAACACGACCGGCCGTGAGATCGTCGCCGACATCAAGGGCGAGCGGCTCGACTACTACGTCACCGGCTACGGCACGGGCGGGACCGTCACGGGCGTCGCGCGTGTCCTTCGCAAGGAGCGCCCGGAGACGCGGATCGTGCTGACCGAGCCCGCCAACGCGGCCATCGTCAGCAGCGGGCAGGTCCAGGAGCGCGCCGACTCCGGCGCTCCGGCCGGCAGCCATCCTTCGTGGGAGCCGCATCCCATTCAGGGCTGGACCCCCGACTTCATCCCGCTCGTTCTGCAGGAGTCGATCGACAGCAAGCTCTTCGACGAGAGCGTCCCCATCACCGGCGCCGCCGGAATGGAGTGGTCGCAGAAGCTCGCACAGAAGGAGGGCATCTTCACCGGGATCTCCGGTGGCTCGACCTTCGCCGTCTCCATGCAGCTGGCCGAGCAGGCGGAGCCCGGCTCCGTCATCCTCTGCATGCTGCCCGACACCGGCGAGCGCTATCTCAGCTCTCCGCTCTTCGAGTCCATCGCGGAGGAGATGACGGACGAAGAGATCGCACTGAGCAGGTCCACGCCGGGCTACCAGATGCCGTAGGACGTGTCGCGAAGATCGTTCGCGTCCATCAGGTGCCGCAGAACGTCTGTCGCACCACCTGCTCCGGCCTTGGCGGTCGCGCAGCCCAATCCGCCCCCGGCTGCTCCTCGTACGGGCGCTCGAGGACTTCCATCAAGGCCTCGAAGGGTCGGAAGTCCGACTCCCGCGAGGCGGCCTGGATGGCCTCTTCGATGAGGTGGTTGCGAGGGATGTATGCCGGACTGGCAGATTCGATCCTTGCGACGTGGTCGCTGAGCGGACGCTCTTCGGAGTGGAGGCGCGTGCGCCACCGCGAGATCCAATCCTGGATGCCCGGGGAAGTGGACATGGCCTCTCCGAGCACGTCGGCCGCTGCGTTCTCCTCCCGCGCGAGCTCGGCGAGCCCGCGAAAGGTGTTGGTGAAATCCGCTTCCTGCGCCTCCATGCAGTCGAGCAGCTCCTGGTAGAGGGCGGCGTCCTGCTCGG
>CAZQMY010000387.1:0-5994 GCA_964594405.1 uncultured Spirochaetaceae bacterium
CCGAGGGCTTCCCGTTCGGGCGCCGCGTGCGCACGGCCGGCGCCCGCCGCGGTGTGGTGCTGGTCGCCGGGGCGCTCGGCGTGCTCACCGCCGAGCGGGCCGAGCGCGGCGGCGTCGCGGCCGCCGAGCCGCCGGGAGGCGCACGGCCGCTCGTGGGCGAGGTCACGGGCGCGACGCTCTACGATGGCCTCTTGGCGCGGACCACGATCGATCCGGGCCAGGAGCCCTACCTCGCCCATCATCGGATCGAAGGGACGGCGGTGCTGCCGGGTGTGATGGGGCTCGAGGCGTTCGCCGAGCTCGCCAGCGGATTCACGGGGCCACGCAGACTGCGCGCCATCGAGGATGTCCGCTTCCTCGCCCCCTTCAAGTTCTACCGGGACGAGCCGCGGGCGCTCGAGCTCCGTGCCCAGCTCGAGCGTGAGGGGGACGAGATCGTCGCCCGCTGCGCGCTCGAAGGGCGACGCACGCTGGTCGGTCGTGACGCGCCCGAGGAGACGCTGCACTTCACCGCCTCGCTGCGCTTCGGCGAGGCCTGGTC
Organism: uncultured Spirochaetaceae bacterium; assembly: GCA_964594405.1. Lineage (GTDB taxonomy): Bacteria > Myxococcota_A > UBA9160 > UBA9160 > UBA4427 > CAZQMY01. The sequence continues at coordinate 542 of CAZQMY010000387.1, forward strand.
GGGCGAGCAGGTCGTTGCGCCCGGCTCGCCGTCCGCCTCGGCCGTCGACGCCGCTGCGATCTACGAGATCTACTTCCATGGTCCGGCGTTCCGCGTTCTCGCCTCGGCCTGGCGCGAGGACGGCCGCGCCGTCGCGCGCCTGGCGGAGGACCTGCCTTCGCTCCACGAGGGCGCGGAATGGGTCGCAGCGCCGCGCTTGATCGAGCTCTGCTTCCAGGCGGCGGGTGTGCTCGAGATTGGGACCACGGGCCGGATGGGGCTGCCCCAGCGGATCGAGCGCGTCCTGCTCGCATCCTCTTCGTCCGACGAGGCGAGCGCCCACGCGGCGGTCGTCTCGCCGCGCGATGACGGCAGTGCAGACATCGACGTGGTCGACAGCCAGGGGAGCGTGCTCGTCCGCATGGAGGGCTACGCGACCGCGGCCCTCCCCGATCCTCTGCCCGACGACGTCACGGCGCCATTGAAGGGGGCGATGCAGACATGAGCTTCCAACGGATCGCCATCGTCAATCGCGGCGAGCCGGCCGTTCGACTCATCCGTGCGGTCCGTGAGCTCGAAGCCGAGCAGTCGCTCGGGCTGCGCACCATCGCCTTCTGCACGGAGCCCGATCGCGGCTCGCTCTTCGCCCGCGAGGCCGACGAGGTGTACGACCTCGGCAGCGCGCGCTTCGAAGACCCGGCGGATGGGCAGAGCAAGAGCCGCTACCTCGACTATCAGGTCCTCGAGCGCGCGCTGCGTGAGACGGGCGCAGAGGCCGCCTGGGTCGGCTGGGGCTTCGTCGCCGAGCACGCGCGCTTCGCGGAGCTCTGCCGGGATCTGGGCGTGGTCTTCGTCGGGCCCGATCCCGAGGTCATGCGCAGCCTCGGCGACAAGATCGCCTCGAAGCTGATGGCCGAGAAGGCCGGCGTGCCGGTGGCGCCCTGGAGTGGCGGTGCCGTGGCGGATCTGGCGGCCGCCCGGGACTGCGCCGAGCGCCTCGGCTATCCGCTGATGGTCAAGGCGTCGGCCGGCGGAGGGGGGCGCGGCATCCGCCGCGTGGGCTCCGAGGCCGAGCTGGAGGCGGCCTTCGAGGGCGCTCGCTCCGAGGCGCTCAAGGGCTTCGGTGACGACTCGGTCTTCCTCGAGACCCTCGTCGAGCGGGCTCGCCACGTCGAGGTCCAGATCATCGCCGACCGCGCCGGGCACACCTGGGCGCTCGGCGTGCGGGATTGCAGCATCCAGCGTCGCAATCAGAAGGTGCTCGAGGAGACGCCGTCGCCGGCACTGGACGACGAGCAGGAGGCGCTGCTCTGCAACGCGGCCGCGCGTCTGGTCGAGCAGGCGGGCTACAGCAACGCCGGGACCGTGGAGTTCCTCTACGATCCGGTCGAGCGGCAGTTCTCGTTCATGGAGGTGAATGCCCGGCTGCAGGTCGAGCATCCGGTCACCGAGGCGGTGACCGGGGTCGACCTCGTGAAGCTGCAGCTGCACGTGGCCCGCGGCGGCCGGCTCGAGGGCGCGGCGCCTCCGCGACGCGGCCACGCCGTCGAAGTGCGGGTGAACGCCGAGGATCCGGAGCGTGACTTCGCGCCCGCACCGGGCCACATCCGCCTGCTGCGGGCGCCGGGCGGGCCGGGGATCCGCGTGGACAGCGGCATCGCGGAGGGCGACGCCGTCGCACCCGAGTTCGATTCGATGGTGGCCAAGGTGATCGCGCATGGAGCCGACCGGAGCGAGGCGCTCTCGCGGCTCGAGCGCGCCCTCTCCGAGCTTCGACTCGTCGTGGCGGGCGGCGCGAGCAACCGCGGCTTCCTGCTCTCCCTGCTGCGCCATCCCGAGGTGAGGGCCGGCGGCACGGACAACGCCTGGCTCGACGTGCAGAGCGCCCGCGGCGAGCACCTCTCCCACGCGAATGCCGCCGAGGCGCTGGTGCTCGGTGCCATCGAGGCCTACGAGTCCGAGCTCATCCTCGAGCGCGAGCAGTTCCTCGCCACCGCCCTGCGCGGCCGACCGCGCTTTCGCGAGGAGGCGGGGCGGACGATCGAGCTGCGGACCCGCGGGCAGAGCTATGCGATCGAGGTGTTCCGGCTCGGGCCGACCAGCTACGAGCTGCGCATCGACGGCCAGACGCTCTTTGCCGGCGTGAAGGAGGTCGGCCCGCTGCAGCGGCAGCTGCGCATCGGCGGCCGGAGCCATGGCGCCGTCGCCTGGCGCGATGGCCTCGAGCAGGTGGTCGAGCTCGATGGCGTGCCCCATCGGCTCTCCCGCGACGCGGCGGGCATCGTGCGCTCGCCCTCGCCTGCGATCGTGCTCTCGCTCGAGGTGAAGGTCGGCGACCAGGTCGAGTCAGGGCAGCTGATTGCGGTGCTCGTGGCCATGAAGACGGAGATGCGGGTCGTGGCGCCCTGTGCGGGTCGGGTGCGCACGCTCGAGGTGGGGAGGCACGAGCAGGTCGATGGCGGCCAGTCGCTGGTCGTGCTCGAGACCCTGCAGGACGAGGAGCTGCTCCAGCGCGGCGAGCGGGTCCACTTCGAAGGACTGATCGCTCCCGAAGAGCCGCGGGGCGCGTTGGAGCGGGCGCGCAGCGCGCTGGCGTCCCTCGAGCGCCTGATGCTCGGCTTCGACGTGGATCCCCGCGCCTCGCGAACGCTGATCGAGGACTGGCTCGCCGCGGCGCGCGCGTTGCCCCCGGGCTCTTCCGAGCTCGCGGCGAGCGAGGACGCGGTGCTGGCCGCATTCAGCGACATCTGCGCGCTCTTCCGGGGCCGGAGCGGCGCCGAGGGGAGCAGCGAGGAGTATCTCTACGGCTTCCTGCGCGCACGGGATGCCGGTGGCGCCGGTCTGCCCGACCCGTTCCTCGAGAAGCTCGGCCGCGCACTCGCCCACTACGGCGTTACGTCGCTGGAGCCGGGCCCGGCGCTCGAGGACGCACTGCTCTGGATCTGCAAGGCCCACGCGCGGATGGGCTCGCAGCTGCCCGCGATCAGCGCCCTCCTGGAGCGTCGGCTCGAGGGAGCGGAGGTGCTGCAGGCGCATCACGGCGAGGAGCACGTCGAGCTCCTCGATCGGATCGTCGCTGCCACGCGCGGGCGCGCCCCGGCGCAGAGCGATCTGGCGCGCGAGGTGCGCTACCGCAGCGTCGATCGCCCGCTCTTCGAGCGCATCCGGGATCGCGCGTACGCCCGGGTCGAGGAGAGCCTCGGCGCGCTGCAGGCCGGCGCCGATCCCGAGCCGCACATCATCGCCCTCGTCGAGTGTCCCGAGCCTCTGGTCAACCTGATCACCGCGCGCTTCGAAGGCGCCGACGAGTCGCTGCGCCTCCGGATGCTCGAGGTGTTGATGCGGCGCTACTACCGGATGCGCACGCTCGAGCGCTTGGAGACGCATACCCGTGACGGGCGGAGCGTCGCGACAGCGCTCTACACGCACGAGGGCACGCCCATCCTGGTGCTGGCCACCTGCGGGCCCTGGAAGGAGCGCGACGCGGCCATGAACACGCTCGCGCCGCTGGTCGCGGCCTCGCCGAGCGACCGCGAGGTGATGATCGACCTCTTCCTCTGGCGCGACGATGCAGACGTCGATCCCGACCGGCAGGTGAGCCAGCTCGAGGCGTGCGTCACGCAGGCGGGCCTCGCGCGCCCGCTGCGTCGCCTGGTCGCCGCTGTGGCGCTGCCGATCGAGCGTCGCGGCATGCGATCGATGCAGCACTTCACCCTTCGGCCCACCGAGAGCGGGGGCATGGCGGAGGAGCGCGTCTACCGCGACATCCACCCCATGATGGCGAAGCGGCTGCAGCTCTGGCGGACCGCCCACTTCGAGATCGAGCGGCTGCCCTCGGTGGAGGACGTCTATGTCTTCCACGGCAAGGCGCGCAGCAATCCGCGCGACGAACGGCTCTTCGTCTTCGCCGAGGTCCGCGACGTCACGCCCGTGCGCGATGCCGAGGGCCGGATGGAGCGCCTGCCCGCGCTCGAGCGCATGCTCATGGAGAGCGTCGCAGCCGTACGCGGCGTCCAGGCGCGGCGCGACCCGAAGCGCCGGCTGCACTGGAACCGCGTGCTCCTCTATCTCTGGCCGCCGCTCGAGGCTTCGATGGCCGACCTCGAACGGGTGGCCCGGCGGCTCGCCCCGGCCACCGCCGATCTCGGCATCGAGAAGGTCGTGCTGCGCGCGCGCATGCCCGACGCCGAGACCGGAGAGCTGCGCGTTCGCATCATCCAGGTGACGAGCCCCGGCGGCGGCGAGGTGGCGGTTCGCATCACCGACCCCGCCGAGGAGCCGATCCGCCCGCTGACAGAGTACGGGCAGAAGGTGCTGCGCATGCGACAGCGCGGGCTGACCTACCCCTACGAGATCGTGCGCATGCTCGCCTCCGCCGAGGAGGAGCCGGGTACGGGCTTTCCGCCCGGCTCGTTCACCGAGTACGACCTGGACGAGGCGGGTGAGCTTCTGCCCACGACGCGACCGCCGGGCGAGAACGTCGCGAACCTGGTCGTCGGCGTGATCGAGAACCGGACCGCGCGCTATCCGGAAGGGATGAAGCGCGTGCTCCTGATGAGCGATCCGAGCCAGGAGATGGGCTCGTTCTCCGAGCCCGAGTGCCGGCGGATCATCGCCGCCCTCGAGCTGGCCACGGCGCTCGGCGTTCCGCTCGAGTGGATCGCCGTCTCGGCCGGGGCGAAGATCGCCATGGACAGCGGCACCGAGAATCTCGACTGGACCGCGGCGGCGCTGCGCACGCTGGTCGAGTTCACCCAGGCGGGCGGCGAGGTGAACGTGATCGTCGCCGGCGTGAACGTGGGCGGCCAGTCGTACTGGAACGCCGAGGCCACGATGCTGATGCACACGCGCGGCATCCTGGTAATGACCGAGTCCGCTTCGATGGTGCTCACGGGCAAGCGCGCTCTGGACTACTCCGGTGGCGCCTCCGCCGATGACGACCGCGGCATCGGCGGCTACGACCGGATCATGGGCAAGAACGGGCAGGCACAGTACTGGGCCGCCGATCTCCACGAGGCGTGCGGTGTATTGCTCCGGCACTACGAGCACAGCTACGTGCTGCCGGGTGAGCGCTTCCCTCGCCCGGCCCGAACCGCGGATCCCTTCGATCGCGACGTGCGGAGCGCACCGCACGAATCCGAGGACGGATTCGTGACCGTCGGCGAGATCTTCCGCGACGAGACGAACCCGGGCCGCCATCGGGCCTTCGACATCCGCAGCGTCATGCGCGCCGTCATCGATTGCGACCATCCGCCGCTCGAGCGCTGGCCCGACATGATGGAGGCGGAGGTCGCCGTGGTCTGGGATGCGCATCTCGGCGGGCAGCCCATCAGCCTGATCGGCCTCGAGTCGCGGCCCATTACGCGCCTCGCGCCGGTCCCCATCGACGGGCCCGAGTCCTGGACGCCCGGCACGCTCTTTCCGCTCTCGTCCAAGAAGGTCGCCCGGGCCATCTCCTCCGCCAGCGGCAACCG
>CAZQMY010000388.1:0-5990 GCA_964594405.1 uncultured Spirochaetaceae bacterium
GCGACCAGGGCGCCCCGCGGCCGCTCTGGTTCTACATGGCACCCGGGGCCGAGCAATAGGGCTCGCGAGCCTGACTGGACCGGGCGAGCGCGTCTCGAGTCGGGTCACGCCGCCGCTCTGAAGTACGTCGGCCGGTGCCGGTTGCGGTGATCTGCACGCGGATGGGTTCGTGGAGCCGGCCCATCCGCCTCCGGCGCCGCCCGACGGAGCCATCTCCGTGGAGATCCCCGCGCGCTACGACCTCCGGAACCGAGCCTCCATCGGGCGACCGTTGGCGTTGGGCCTCTGCGACATCCCGCCGACTCGCCGAAGCCGAGACCTGGACAATGGGACAAAATCCGTGGCGAGGATATCCTCGGCGCCACGGAGGTTCCTTTGAACACCCTCGGCTTCCTGCCCGATTTCATCGCCCAGCCGCTCGGCCTCGGGGTCGACGTCTGGAAGGCACGCATCGTGAAGCACGTGGCCAGGCCCCTCGCGTTCGGCGTGGCCAGCGCGCGCAGTGGGCTCTATTTCGCCGAGGCGATTCCCCTGCTCGCCCTCCAGCGCATGCTCGGCAGCGATTACGACCCGTCGATTCCGCCGCCGCCCGAGGCGCGCCAGGCCGTGCTCGAGTCGCTGCGCGAGATCACCACACGTGACGCCGAGTGCTTCGCGCAGGGCGTCTACCCGCTCTCCGTGCTGGCCCCCGAGCGCTCGCCGCTCGAGCATGCCCGGAGATACCTGCACCTGCTCGTGGACAGCATCGACGTCGCCCAGCGCAAGCGCACCCGCCGACCCCGCGAGTTCGCGGGTCGCGCGGCACACTACGCCGAAGAGGTTCCGGACTACTACCGGCGCAACTTCCACTTCCAGACCGACGGCTATCTGAGCGAGGCCTCCGCCGATCTCTACGAGCACCAGGTGGAGATCCTCTTCCGCGGTGTCGCGGACGCGATGCGGCGCCGGGTGATCCCGCCGCTCAAGCGACACTTCGAAGGCTCCGACGGCCGGGGGCTCCGATTCCTCGAGGTCGCTGCCGGCTGCGGCACCGCGACCCGCTTCGTCGCGCAGGCGTTTCCCGAGGCCAGGATCACCTGCGTGGATCTCAGCCACCCCTACCTGCGCGCCGCGCGCAAGAGACTGCGCGACTTCGACCGCGTGGACTTCATGCACGGAGATGCCGCGGATCTCGACCTGCGCGACGGGCGTTTCGATGCGGTCTACTCGGTGTTCCTCTACCACGAGCTCCCCATGCGCGAGCGCCTTCGCGCCCTCGCCGAGGCGCGCCGAGTGCTGAAGCCGGGCGGTCTTCACGTGGTCCTGGACTCGCTGCAGACTGGCGACGACCCGGGCCTCGACTGGGCGCTCGTCGAGTTCCCGAAGCAGTTCCACGAGCCCTTCTACCGCGACTACGCGCGCCATCCGATCGAGGCTCTGATCGAGCAGACCGGCTTCGGCCGCACCACCACCGAGACCGCCTTCTTGTCGAAGATCGTCAGCAGCGAGCGCTAGCCGGCCGTTCCCGGGGCTCGAGTGGGCGAAGCGGATAGGAATTCTCAGGCCTGTCTGCATCTCCAGGCCCGATCGCTCGAAGCGATGTCAAACCGCAGCCTGAGGGGTTGAGGCGGCCCGTTCCTGGGGTCGATCTTGCCCTGCGCTGAGCGGGGACTCAGTGGGATGGGAGCGCCAGGCTGAGACGCATCGGCGGGGGACCGACAGCTGCGGGCGCTCCGATCATGAGCCGCCCGTCTTCCTCGAGGACGACGAGGCTCCCGAGACCACACGCGCGCTCCTGTCTCACCATCATGAGGCCACCTGATCGGGATTCATTCACGATCTTGAGGGCCACCCCCGCGATGACCCGTAGCCGGCCATCCTGGCCCTCCAGAAGGAGGGGCAGATGGCCCACCGGGGGATCGCGACGCGTCACGGCCATCATCGATCAGCCTTCAGCAGCCGAACCGCTCGGCCCCTTCCCGGCTACTCTCCGGGACCGCCGAGCCCCTCAACCCTCTCGGGGACGCCCAGCCAGAACGGGGGCAGACGTCCGGAGCCAAGAATCTGCGGCGGCAGGGGATGGGCGCCTTGCGCTCCGGCCCTATGGAACGCGGGAATGAGCGGGAACACGGGCACGAAATGGTCACACGAGCTGTCGCCGCGGAGAGTGGCCTGGACTGCATATGCCAGGCTTCCTGAATGGCAGAAATTGACAAACTTCGCCAATCCGGCATCTTCATGGCATGGCTACCACGATGAATATCTCACTACCTGAGGCCCTCCGTGACTTTGTCGATGAGGCCGTGAGCACCGGCGGCTACTCCAGTGTCAGTGAGTACGTGCGCGAGCTCGTGCGGCAGGCCAAGGCGGAAAAGGATCTCGAAGATCGGCTCCTCGCAGCGTTGGACAGTGCCGACCTCGGCGCCGTGGGTCCCGACTTTTTCGCTGATCTGAAGAGCCGGGCGAAGAAGGCGGCGCGGCGCGGCGAGTGAAGCATCCGATTCGCCGGCGCCTGGCTGCGCAGCACAGCCTCGAGCGAATCGTCCTGCAGATCGCCGAGTACGATCTCGATGCGGCGTACCGCTTCGTCGATGCTGTCGAGGCGAGTCTCGCTCTGCTCTCCGAGGCGCCCGAAGCTGGGCCGCGCTACGAGACCAGCAATGCGAAGCTCGCGGGTCGAGTTCGAAAGTGGGTGATTCCGAGATACCGTCGGTATCTGCTCTTCTACGTCTTCGAGAAGGGTGTGGTGCATCTGGTCGACGTCGTCGACGGGAAGAGTGACTATCAAGTCGATGATCTCCCGTAGCGCCCTACAAGAATCGGAGATCCATCGCTCGTGACCGGTCGCAAGCCATCCGCGCACAAGCTGAAGCTGTTCGACCGCCTTTCGCACCTCACCTACGCACAGGTGTGCCGCCTGCTGGGCCCGGGTGCGAAGAACCTTCTGGCTCGCGGAGGATCTCTCGAGGTCGATCTGGATACTCAGGTGGAGCTGACCGCCGATTGGCTCACGGTGAATCTCGCGACAGGCGCTGTCACCGTCGAGCTCGCCGAGAGTGGGGCCGCATTGGTGGCATCTTGCGAGGGCTGTAGCGATGGAGGGACTGCTTCGCAGTGTGAGCACGTGGCGGCCGCCCTGTCGCTGGTCCTCGAAGAGAAGATGCTGCTGGGACTGGCAGCCCCGCCGCCCGAGCGAACGCCCGTGGGTGCACTGTCAGAGTCCGAGATCGTCGAGCGCGCGCTCGAAGACCGCGTGGAGCGAGCGCAGCAGGAGAGGATGCTCGTTCGCTCCGAAGACCCGCAGCGCCTGTGGGCAGACTACCGCGTGACGAGTGCGGCCTCCGGCCGCACCTACAGGGTGGCTCTGCGAGGCTGGGAGCGGGGCGAATCCTATTGCTCGTGTCCCGACTTCCGAAAGAGCGGTCTCGGTACGTGCAAGCATGTCCTCCACGTCCAGCGAAAGGTGCAGCGGAGATTCAAGGCAGCCCAGCGGAATCGACCGTACCGTCGTCGGCGCTACGCCCTCCACGTCGAGTACGGGAACGTCGCCTCGCTACGCCTCGCCGTCCCCCACGCGCGCCCTGCCAAGGAGGTCGAGAGGGTTGTTCGGCCTCTGGTAGGACATCCGATCGAGGATCTGCGGGATCTCGTTCGCAGGCTCAGGTCCCTCGAGAAGCTCGGGGTCGAGGTGCACGTCCACCCCGATGCCGGCGAGCTCATCGACCGGGAGCTCCACCGCTCACGGGTGCACGGACTGGTCCGTGAGATCCGCTCGAATCCCGAGCGCCATGCCTTACGAAGAGAGCTCCTGAAAGTCGAGCTGTTGCCCTATCAGCTCGACGGCATCGCCTTCGCTGTCGGCGCCGGACGCTCGATCCTCGCGGACGACATGGGGCTCGGCAAGACGATTCAGGGGGTCGGCGTAGCCGAGTTGCTTCGCCGTGAGGTCGGGATCGAGCGTGTGCTGGTGGTCTGCCCCGCTTCTGTCAAGGCTCAATGGAGAGACGAGATCACTCGATTCGCCGATCTCAGCTGTCAGCTGGTCGTCGGGAAGCCCGAGGAGAGAGCCAGGCAGTACTCGGCGGGTGCGTTCTTCACGATCTGCAACTACGAGCAGGTGCTGCGTGACCTGCGGATGATCGAGCGGGTGGGGTGGGACCTCATCATTCTCGACGAAGCGCAGCGTATCAAGAACTGGGAAGCGCGGACGAGCCGCGTCGTGAAGTCGCTCCGCTCGCCCTTCGCGCTCGCACTCTCCGGCACGCCGATCGAGAACCGGCTCGATGAGCTCTACTCCGTCGTCGAGTTCGTCGACGAACGCCTGCTCGGGCCCGCCTTCCGCTTCTTCAATCGCCACCGGCGAACGAACGAGCGGGGCGCGGTCCTCGGCTACGAAGAGCTCAGCGTGCTGCGAAATGAGCTCGAGCCGATCATGCTGCGCAGGACTCGAGCCCTCGTCATGAAGGAGCTGCCGCCTCGATCCACCGAGCTGGTTCGCATCGCTCCGACACCGGCGCAGGAAGACCTGCACGCCGCTCATATGCAGACCGTCAAGATGATCGCGAGCAAGCGGTACATCAGCGAGATGGATCTGCTGCGACTTCAAAAGGCGTTGCTCATGTGTCGCATGGCCGCCGATGGGACGATGCTGGTCGACAAGGTTCACCCCGGTCACTCCAGCAAGCTCGAGCGGCTCGATCATTTGATCGCGGATCTCCTCGCCGAGGAAGACCGGAAGCTCGTCGTCTTCTCCGAGTGGACGACGATGCTGGATCTGATCGAAGAGCGCCTCGGGCGCCGCTGCCGAAGCAGAGGGCGTCGGCGTTCGTCGAAGCGTGAACTCGAAGACGTGACCTGGGTCCGCCTGGATGGGAAGGTCCCACAGAAGAAGCGACAGCAACTCGTCAGACGTTTTCAGACGGACCCGGGCGTTCGCGTGTTCCTCACGACCAATGCCGGCGCGACCGGCCTGAATCTCCAGGCCGCGAACACCATCGTCAACGTCGATCTCCCGTGGAATCCCGCGGTTCTCGAGCAACGAATCGGTCGAGCTCATCGTATGGGGCAGCGAAGGCCGGTCCAGGTCTACCTGCTCGTGACGGAGCAGACGATCGAGGAGAACCTGCTGTCGACGCTCTCGGCCAAGCAGGACCTGGCGAGCGCCGTGCTCGATCCGGATTCCGATGTCGAGGCGGTCGACATGGTGACCGGTGTCGAGCAGCTACGCGAACGCCTCGAGATCCTGCTCGGCGAGAGGCCGGTTGATCGTGCTCCGGAAGATCAGTCCGCCTCGAACGCGGAGCGACGCGAGCGTGTCTCGCGGGCTGGTGGGGAGCTGCTGGCCGCTGCCTTCAAGCTGGTGGGCGAGGCCGTCGTCGGGAATGAGAGGCCGACGTCGCGAGAGCTGAGCAGCGCGATCCGCGCGCAGCTCGAAGAGTGCATCGACACGGACACGGAAGGGCGGCCCGCTCTCACCGTGACGCTTCCGGACTGGAAAGCGGTCGAGTCGTTGTCGAACACCCTGGCGCGACTCCTCGAAACGGAGTGAGCCGGATTCGTCGGTCGGAGGATCCAGGGGGCCCGAGCGGGAGCTCGATGGCGCGCTCGGCAACGTCGTCCCCGGCGTCGGATACAAACCCAGTCGTCGATCTCGTCGAGGTCCTCTTCGGCCCGCTCCGTGAGCCGGAAGCTCATGCGGCCTTGCGCCGGCGTCTGGACTGCTGCTCTTCGCGAAAAAGGGATCGCGCCTCGGACCCGTCGACCGGGCCGCCCACGCCGCTTGCATCGTAGACCCTCAGGCCGGAAACCTGATGCGCTACGCAACGACCACCCAAGTGCTTGAAAAGACCGGCACGCCGGGAGGGATTCGAACCCACTCGGCACTCGCTCATCGCTCGCGCCTCCGCCTCAGGTTCGAAGCCTGAACGGAGGCGTAGGAGATCCAGGTAGTTGCGCGATTCCGAGCGGGAATACGCGGGAATGAGCGGGAATACGGGCACAAAATGGTCACA
>CAZQMY010000389.1:0-5934 GCA_964594405.1 uncultured Spirochaetaceae bacterium
CGGCTACGACTTCGAGCCCTCGATTCTCGTGCCTTTCGAGATGGGGACGCCGCGGGATCACTTTCGTGGGGCGGGGGGCGTCGCGGCCGTGTTCCGCGACATCGACGGGGATGGGCGGCTCGACCTGCTCGTCGCCCATGTGAAGGGCGGCTTCTCGGATCTCGTCACCGAGATCTCGATCTTCATGAATCGTGCGGGCCGGTGGCGGATCGGGAAGCCCGATCAGGTGATGACCGCGAAGGGCCGCATCGGCACGGCCGCGCTCGTGGACGTGGAGCGCGACGGCCGCTACGAGATGCTGCGCGTCGAGATCTCGTTCAGCCTGCTCGAGGTGGTCGAGCTGCTCCTCGCCAAGGAGGTGGACCTCGACATCCAGCTCTACCGCCTCGAGGAGAGCGGCCGTTTCGCGGATCGGCCCGCCAGCCGCAAGAAGCTCTCGATCCCGATCAGCTTCGAGACCTTCCGGCCCCAGGGCTTCATCCCCGTGGCGAACCAGGACCTCAACGGCGATGGTCGGTTCGACTTCGTGGCGTCCGGCGAGGGCAAGGCGATCGAGGTGTGGATCGGGGCCGAGAACGGGCTCTTCGACCTCGAGACGGAGCGCCAGAAGATGCCCAGCTCCGGTGTGATCCATTTCGGCGACTACGACAGCGACTGCTTGCAGGACGTGGTGATCTTCGATCCCCACAACTTCGATGTGCCGGTGAAGGTGGGGATCAATCGCGGGAAGATGCCTGGCATCCCGAGCCTGCGGCGCCTCGAATCGAGGCGTTGATCGGGTCGGGGCGGACGCGCGCTCAGCCCCCCGCAGAGGCCTTCAGCTTCACCTTGCCGCTCTCGACCACGACGCGGAAGTTGACGCGGTCGCAGCCCAGCTTCGCCTTGAGGGCGGCCTCCTGCTTGCGCACGACGGCCTGGAGCTTCTCGGGGGTCAGCCACTTCACGCTCTGCCCGCACGCCATCGCGGCATCGCGGTAGGTCTGGAAGAGATCGTCTCCGCCCCGCCCGCCTCGGCGAGCCGCAGGCTGCTCTGCGGCCTTCTGCGAGCGCTCCGCCCGCTCGCGCTCGTGGAGCTTCGCCTTGAAGACATGCCGCTTGTAGGTTCCTGCGTCGATCTGTCGGAGGATGCTGTCCCATTGGCGCTTGAAGGTCTGGAAGCGCTGGTTCAACGTATTGAACTTGAAGCGCGCGGCCGTGTTCTTCACGGGCTGCGCGTTGAAGCGGAGGAAGGCCTTCTGGAGAGCCGAACGCTCGTAGCCGGGCTCGGCGGGACGCGAGCCCTGGAAGTACTGCTCGTAGGCGTGCTTGAGCAGCGTGAGCTGTCTCTCGAGCTCCTGGAGCTCCTCGTTCAGGGTCGCGGGTTCGGATTCGGACATGGGGCCTCCGAGGAGGGGGATCGGCGTCGAACGCATGGGTCTTTAGGGACCCAGGTCACCGGAGGGCGATGCGTCGATCTCGACGAGATGCGCCCGAGTTGCCTCCCCGGGTGAGGACGCTGATCACCAACGCGCGGCTCCTCGATCCGGAGAAGTCGGAGCCGGACGCCCAGGGTTGCCTTCTCGTCGAGGATGGCGAGATCGCAGCCCGTCTGACGCGATTTGACGCAGTCGGGGTGGATGCCCGGGAGGTGGATCTGGCGGGCCTCTCGCTCGCACCCGGCTTCATCGATCTGCACTTTCACGGCGAGCTGATCTTCGCCGAGGCGGCGGACGAGATCGATGCGGCGTTCCAGCGAACGTCTTCGAGACTCGTCCGAGAGGGGGCAACGGCCTATCTGGGGACCACGGTGGCGTGGTCGAGGGAGCGGATCGAGGGGTTCATGACGCACGCCGCCAAGGCGATGACGCATCACCTCGAGGGGGCGCAGTGTCTCGGCGTCCACCTCGAGGGGCCCTGGATCGCGGCGCCCCGGGCGGGCGCGCAGCCGCCCGGCGCGATCCGCGCCTTCTCGCCCACCGACGACAGGGCGTTGATCGAGGCTTGGGCGGACCACATCGAGATGGTGACGCTCGCCCCCGAGCTCCCCGAGAGCCACCACCTCCTGGGCGCGCTCGACGCATTGGGGATCGTTGCGTCATTGGGGCACTCGAACGCGTCGAGCGAGGAGATCGATGCCGCGGAGCAGTTCGGCCTGACGCACGTGACGCACCTCTTCAACGCGATGTCGCCGCTGCACCACCGCGATCTCGGAGTGGCCGGACACGTCCTCACCCACGAGCACCTCACCGCCGACCTGATCTGCGACGGCGTGCACGTGCACCCGCGGATCGTCGGGCTCGCGACGCGGCAGCTCGGCGATCGGCTCGCGCTCATCACCGATCGCATCGAGCCCCCTGTAGGCGCGGACTTCGGGGCCGGCCGGCTCGTCGAGGACGAGCGAGGAATCTGGCTGCCGGGCGGCACCCTGGCGGGCAGCGCACTCGGGATGGCGAGGGCAGCACAGAATGCGATTTCGTTCGCAGAGATGACCATGCTCGAGGCCGTACGCGCAGCGACGCTCACGCCCGCGCGTGTGCTCGGCGTCGAGCGCGAGCGGGGCACGCTCAGGGTCGGGGCGCGCGCCGACTTCGTGGTGCTCGATGACGCGGGCGAGGTGCGTCAGACGTGGGTTGGGGGGCGGCTGGTCTTCGATCGGGCGCGGGGCTCGGGGCGGACGTGATCGAGGTCATGGGTCGCGGACCGTCGCCTACGTCTGACCTCTCCCCTCGCCGAAGAAGACCGCCATCCAGACGCGAGCCCGGCTGGCCTGGTGAGCCGCGAATCGGTCGAATCGCGCACCCGCTGCGCCGCGCCGCGTCGTCACAGATCGCTTCACTCACGTCTTCGCCGAGCCCGCCGCCAGGCCCCTCGCCGGGCTCGGCCATGTCGTCCTCGCGTGGGGGAGGCGGACGCGCCGTCGAGCGATCAGCCCCTGATCGCGGCGCGCAGCGCACCCAGGTCCAGCTCCGAGGCATCCGCCTCGGTCTCGCCGTCGGCCATCGGGGGCACCTCGCCGAGGTAGCGTGACCCGAGCCGCGTCTGGAGCACGCCGCGCAAGTGCGCGAAGTTCGCCTGGTCGGCCTCCGAGAGCGGGCCCGCGGAATGGGTGACGACCACCGCGGCGAGCTCGAGACCGCGCCGCTCGATCTCCGCCAGCGAGAGCAGGGTGTGGTTGATGGTGCCGAGCGCCGCGCGGGCGACCAGCACGAGCGGCAGTCCCAGCCACCGCGAGAGATCGCCCATGTCCATGCGGTCATCGACGGGGACCAGCAGGCCACCGGCGCCCTCGACGAGCATTGCGTCATGACGCGCCCCGAGTGCGTCATAGGCTTCGCGGACGCGATCGAGCTCGATCGAGCGGCCCTCGGCCGCGGCGGCGACGTTCGGGGCGGCGGGCAGGGCGAAGCGGAGGGGGCAGACCAGCTCGAGGGGATCGCCGCCCCCGGCCGCGGCCTGCAGGGCCTGGCCGTCGAGCGGGCCGGCCTCGCCCACGCCGGTCTCGATGGGCTTCATCCCGCCGATGTCCAGCCCGCCGGCTCGGAGCGCGCGGATCAGCGCGCAGCTCACCACGGTCTTGCCCGCGTCGGTGTCGGTTCCGGTGACGAAGACCCCCGGCATCTCAGCCCAGGGCCGCGCGCGGCGCGTCATGGGCGACCGCGATCTCCTCGATCAGGGCGTCCGCGAGCGCGTCGATCTCGGCCACGGTGTGGCTCGCCATCGGCGTGATGCGCAGCCGCGCAGTGCCGCGCGGCACGGAGGGATGGCGGATGCCCTGGGCGTAGAAGCCGCGCTCGAGAAGCGCTTCGCAGATGCGCATGGTGGTGGCGTTGTCGCCGATGATGACGGGGACGATGTGCGTGCACGAGGGGGCGGTCGACAGGCCCGCGTGCGCGAGGCGCGCGCGGAGGTGTGCGGCGTTGCGTTGCAGCGCCCAGCGGCGCCACGGCTCTGCGTCGATCAGCCGCAACGCCGCGCGCGAGGCCGCCACCTGGGGCGGTGCGAGCGCGCAGCTGAAGATGAAGCTGCGTGCGGTGTTGACCAGCAGATCGCGGAGCAGCGCCGAGCCGACGATGAAGGCCCCGAAGGCCCCGACCGACTTGCCCAGCGTCCCCATCAGCACGTCGACCTGGCCCAGTACACCCTGATGCTCCGCGGTGCCGCGGCCGCGCGCGCCCAGCGTCCCCGTGCCGTGCGCGTCATCGAGCAGCGTCATGACGCCGTGCTCGCGGGCGAGACGAACCAGCTCGGCGGTGGGCGAGAGATCGCCGTCCATGCTGTAGACGCCGTCGACGACCAGCAGGCCCCGCCGCCCGCCGCCTCGCGCCTTCGCGATCAGCTCGGCCGCGGCGTCGACGTCGCCGTGCGGGAAGACCTTCACCTCGGCGCGCGAGAGCTTCGCGCCATCGATGATCGAGGCGTGATTGAGCGCGTCGCTGATCAGCCAGTCCCCGGGCCGCACGAGCGCGGGGATCACACCCACGTTGGCCATGTAGCCGGTATTGAACGCGAGCGCGGCCTCGCGCCCGAAGAAGGCGGCGAGCTCCGACTCGAGGGCTTCGTGGCTGGCGGTGTTGCCCGAGATCAGCCGCGATCCGCCCGCCGCACACCCCTCTTGCGCGGCAGAGCGCTCGGCGGCGGCGACGACTTCGGGGTGATGCGCGAGGTCGAGGTAGTTGCTGCCGGCGAAGAGCAGCACCTCGCGGCCGTCCACCCTCATCCGCGGGCCCTGCGCGCCCTCGAGCACGCGCATGCGCCGATAGGTGCCGCGGTCGCGGATCTCGCCGAGCACCTGCCGGGCGATCTCGTCCACCCCCACGGCCGCTAGCTCGCCTCGGTGTGGGCGCGGTCGCGCGCGATCTCGGGCTTGAGGAGCTCGCTGTGTCCGGTCGGGACGCGGAAGCCCGATGCGCTCTCGGGCCGCGAGGTGTCGGGCGAGACGGCGTCGATGATCGCGACCTCGAAGCCCGCGTCCTCGATCATCCGGAAGGTCTCGGTCATCGGATCACCCACGGTGGTGAGGTAGCCGCCGACGAAGAGTGAGTTCGCGGGGTAGAGAGAGAGGGCCTGCATGTCGCGCAGATTCCCCTCGCGCCCGCCAGCCACGCGGATCTCGGCGGCGGGGTTGACGAAGCGCATCATGCACAGGGCCCGGAGGCAGCGGCGGGGCGTGAGCGAGCCGTCCTCCATCACGGGATTGCCCTCGATGGGGATGAGGAAGTTGACGGGGATGGACTCGGTCTGGAGCTCACGAAGCTGGAACGCGACATCGACCAGATCTTCGCTGGTCTCGCCCATGCCCATGATGAGGCCGCTGCAGAGCTCGATGCCCGCGTTGCGCGCGGCCCGCAGCGTCTCCATGCGGTCCTGGTAGGTGTGGGTGGAGCAGATCTCGGGATAGTGGTCTTCGCTCGTGTTGAGGTTGTGGTTCAGGCGATCGAGTCCCGCGTCGGCGAGCAGCCGGGCCTGCTCCTCGCCCATGATCCCGACGGACAGGCAGGTCTCGATGTCGTACTGGCTCTTGATCTCGCGAATGATGCCCGCGAGCCTGCGTGCGCGATCGACCGTGGGCCCGCGGCCCGAGAGCGCCATGCAGTAGCGGACCGCTCCGCCTTCGGCGGCGGCCTTCGCCTCGGCGAGGATCTCCTCGTCGCTCTTCATCGCGTACTTGCGGATCGGCGCCGTCGAGTCCTTGCTCTGCGAGCAGTAGCCGCAGTCCTCGGGGCAGAGCCCGTTCTGCACGTTGTTGAGGACCTGCACCGCGACCTTCCTGCCGAAATGCTGACGGCGCGGCTGCGCGGCGGCATGCAGGAGGGGGAGGAGCTCGAGGTCGGGATCGTCGAGCACGCGCAGCATCTGTGCGCGGGTCGGCGCCTGGCCCTCGAGGGCGGCGGCGGCGAGCTGCTGGTAGAAGTCGGTCATGGTGGTCTCCCTCTTCGGGCGGATTCGGGCGGATTC
>CAZQMY010000390.1:0-5925 GCA_964594405.1 uncultured Spirochaetaceae bacterium
CGCGTAGAGTGCGTTCCGATCCTCGAGGAGCTTCTGGCGCACGTCCCTAGCTGTGATCTGTATCGCGATTCCCGTGTCGCCGAACCCGCTCCTGACGATCAGCGGCCTGGGCTCGTCCAGAACGTCTGCGTTGGCGTCTGCCACCCGCTCGAGCACCTGCACGACATGGTCGAGCCGCGACCGGTACGCCACCGAGAGATGCAGATCCATCCGACGGATCGGAAATCGACTGAGGCTCACGATCTCCGACTTGATCAGTGATTCGTTGGGGATGCGCACGTAGAGGTTGTCGAAGGTGCGCAGCTTGACCGAGAGCAGGTCGATGGAGAGCACCTCGCCCGTCGTCCCACCCACGCGGATGGTGTCTCCGATGCCGAAGGGGCGCTCCCCGAGCAGGAAGAGCCCGCTCACGACGCTTGCTGCGGAGGAATGAGATGCGAAGCCGACACCGATCATGCAGATGCCCGCAGCGCCCAGCAGGACCAGTTCAAGATACGCACCCGGGTGGTCGCGCGGTGCGGGCGATCGCTGAGCCCGCTCTCTGCGAGCCGGCAGCCGCTGGGCGATGCATGGCAGAGCTCGCCTTCGATGGTGCTGCTGCCCAGCCATGTATCCGAGGGCCGCTCACTGGTCAGATCGAGGAGCGGCCGCCCGGCGCCTGCCAACGTCACCTTGACCCAGATCGGCGCGCTGACATAGATGTCGGCCGTATGCTGCGGAACGAGGGTGAGCCTGAGCTCTGGACGGAACACCACGCTGCGATCTGCCAGGGCCGCGCGAAGCGCGAGGGTGGAGCCCTCGCCCTGCCGGGGGAATCGCGGGTACGAGAGGCGACGGAACGCACTTCGTGGCTGGCCCGATCGTGATCGCTGTCTGCCCGTGGCGCGCCAATCGTACACCAGGCGATTGACGCCGCTCCCCAGTGTTCTATTCCTACGGGCGATGGCGGCCCCTTCAACGGATCGATCCAAGCTGCCCCTCACGATCGGCGACCAGAGCGTGCCGCCCGGCATGCGAACTCGTATCGATCTGCCGATCTCCGAGCCCTACGGAGCCGGAACGCTGACCCTGCCGGTCCAGGTGGTCCGCGGACGCGCGGCCGGCCCACGCCTCGTGCTCTCCGCGGCCATCCACGGAGACGAGATCATCGGCGTGGAGATCATTCGCAGGCTGCTTCGCCATCGGGCACTGCGCAAGCTGCGTGGGGACGTGGTCGCGCTCCCGGTCGTCAACGTCTACGGCTTCGTCACGGGAAGCCGATATCTGCCGGACCGCCGAGACTTGAACCGATGCTTCCCCGGCTCGCCTACGGGCTCCATGGCCGCCAGACTCGCACACCTCGTCATGAGTGAGGTCGTCGAGCAATGTACGCACGCGTTGGATTTCCATTCTGCCGCGATCCACCGATCGAACCTCCCTCAGATCCGGGGTGCCCTCAACGACCCGGAGACGCGTCGACTGGCGGAGGTCTTCGGCGCGCCGGTGATGATCCACGCCCAGCTGCGCGACGGATCGCTCCGCCAGGCGGCGAGCGACCAGGGCATCCCGCTGCTGCTCTACGAAGGCGGCGAAGCGCTCCGCTTCGACGAGGTCCCGATCCGGGCGGGCGTCGCGGGCCTGCTGCGCGTCATGGCCGCGCTCGAGATGATCCCACCGGCTTCTGCCCCGCGCACCCGCATCGAGCCCATCGAGATCAAGCAGAGCCGCTGGGCGCGGGCGCCCAGCAGCGGCGTGCTCCGCAGTCGATGCGCACTGGGCGCGAGCGTCGAGAAAGGCCAGGTCCTCGGCATGATCGCCGATCCGACGGGAGACGACGAGCGCAGCATCCTCGCGCCGACCGCCGGTGTGCTGATCGGTCGCACGGTCCTACCGCTTCTCAACGAAGGCGACGCCGCGTACCATGTCGCCAGCGTATCCGACGAGTTCGATGCGGAGGAAGGCGTCACGACGCTGCAGGACGAGCTCGCTCCGGAGAGCTCGCCCGGTTCGCTCGGCGAACCGCCCATCCTATGAACACAACGAGACGTGCAGCGAGCGCTCATTCCACTCGTGACCGGAAGGGACCCATCATCATCGGGTGGAACGAGGAGGTGGACCTCCCCGACTGGCACATCCGGGGTCTGCGTGCCAAGATCGACACCGGCGCACGCTCGAGCGCCCTGCATGTCGATCACTTGAAGGCCCTTCCGCGGGGCTACATCAGCTACCAGATCGTCCTGCATCGCGATGATCGCGACCGCCGGGTCAACGTGGTGGCCAGGGTCGCCCGCAGGGCCCGTGTGCGAAGCAGCACCGGCGAGTACTCGACGCGCTACTTCGTGAAGACTACGCTGCGCCTGGCGGGGATCGAGCGCGTCGTCGAGGTCAGCCTGGTGGACCGCGGTGACATGATCTTCCGCATGCTGGTCGGGCGTACAGCGCTGAAGGACGAGTTCATCGTCGATCCCGCGCACAAGAACCTCGGACTCGCAGCGCAGAAGCGCGCACGGCGTGCGAGGAAGTAGAGGAATCAGAGCGGGACGAGCGAGCCAGAGCGACGTTGAGGAGGGAGACTGTGAGGATCGCCATCCTGTCACGCGGCCCGCGCCTGTACAGCACGCGCCGCCTGCGTGAGGCATTTCGCAATCGGGGCCACGAGGCGCTCGTCCTCAACCCGATGCGCTTCGCCATCGACGTCCAACAGGGCGAGCCCGACCTCTACTACCAGGGCAAGCGGCTGCGCGAGTACGACGCCATCGTCCCCCGCATCGGCGCCTCGATCACCTTCTTCGGGACCGCCGTGGTGCGCCAGTTCGAGCAGATGGGCGTGTACAGCATCAATCCCTCCCACTCCATCAGCGTCTCGCGAGACAAGCTCCGATCGATCCAGGTCTTGAGCCGCCATCACGTAGGCTTCCCGCGGACGCTCTTCGCCAAGGACAAGGAGAGCGTCCTTCGAGGGCTCGACCGGCTCGGCACGCCCGCCGTGGTCAAGCTGCTCGAAGGCACGCAGGGCATCGGTGTGATCCTCGCGGAGACACGCAAGATCGCCGAGGCGATCATGGAGACGCTGCAGGAGGCCGCCGGACAGAACGTGTTGATCCAGGAGTTCGTCAAGGAGAGCCGCGGCACCGATATCCGGGCACTGGTCGTCGGCAACGAGGTCGTCGCCGCCATGCGCCGCAAGGCACAGGGCGACGAGTTTCGAAGCAATGTGCACCGCGGCGGCTCGACCGAGCCGATCGAGCTCGACCCGGAATACGCCCGGACGGCGCTCCACGCTGCACAGATCATGGGGCTCCGCTTCGCGGGCGTCGACATGCTCGAGGGCCGCGACGGGCCGATGGTCATGGAGGTGAACAGCTCACCCGGTCTCGAAGGCATCGAGGATGCCACGGGAATCAACGTGGCGGACAAGGTGGTCGACCTCGTGGAGTCGGAGGTGCTCTTCCCCGAGATCGACATCCGCCAGAGGCTCAGCCTGCAGAATGGCTATGGCGTGATCGAGGTCCCGATCTCACCCGACTCACCCCTTGCTCACGCGACCATCGTCGACAGCGGATTGCGCGATCGAGACGTCGTCGTCCTCAGCATCACCCGAGAGGGGATCGTATTGCCGGCGCCGCGAAGCGATCGTGAGATCCTGCCGGGCGACGTCCTGCTCTGCTACGGCAAGTCGATCACTCTGAAGAGCCTCGCACCACATCGGCCACCGCGCCGGAGGAACAAGTCGAAGCGGACGAAGGCAAGCGCACCGCCCGTCGAGTCACCTGACAGCGGTGGTGAGGGCTGAAGGCGGAGCCGTCGATGGAGAGGGCTGCGTGTCCACGAACGACCACGAGGCGATCCAGCGCGAGCGGGCGGTCGGCGCGTACGCATTGCTGATCGACGTGGCCCCGGAATCCGAGGCCGATTGGAAGAAGCTGCGACGCACCCTGCGGCTCCCGCGCGCGGATGCGGAGTGGCTCCGCACCCGCGTCCCGGGCGCGATCCGCCACGGTGCTCGAGTCGACCTCCAGGCCCCGCTCGAAGCGCTCCTGGCGGCAGGCTTCGCCGCTCGCATCGCGCCGCGGTGAACGGACGCTCGACCCATCCGGGGCCCGCGCTACGCTCCGCTCCCCATGACCGACGCCCACGCCCAGCGCCCTCGAAACGCCATCGTCCTGCTCCTCGACAGCCTCAATCGCCACATGCTCGGCGCCTATGGTGGGGAGGAGTTCGACACGCCGAGCCTCGATCGCCTCGCGGCCCGGAGCATCCGCTTCGATCGGCACTACACCGGCTCACTGCCCTGTATGCCGGCCCGCCACGACATCCTCACAGGCGCACTCGACTTCCTCTGGAAGCCCTGGGGCTCCATCGAACTCTGGGAGCGTCCGATCACGGCGAACCTGCGCAAGGTCGGCGTCAAGTCCCAGCTCGTGACCGACCATCCCCACCTCTTCGAGACCGGAGGGGAGAACTATCACACCGACTTCTCCGCTTGGGACTACCAGCGCGGCCACGAGAGCGATCCCTGGAGGACGCGCCCGGATCCGTCCTGGGTGGGCTGTCCCGACTACGGCCGCGGCTGGACGCACTACGACGACTCGCGCGGCTGGTTTCGGGATGAGGCAGACTTCCCCGGACCGCGTACCATGGCGGCGGCGGCGCGCTGGCTCCTGGAGAATCACGGCCAACACGATCGCTTCATGCTCTTCGTCGATGAGTTCGACCCGCACGAGCCCTTCGACACGCCGGAGCACTGGGCCCGCCGCTACGACCCGGACTGGCAGGGCGCCCACCTGATCTGGCCGCCCTATGCAGTGGGGGGCGTCAGCAGCGGCACCCTCGACGAGCGCGAGGTCCGGCAGCTGCGGGCCTGCTACGGCGCCAAGCTGAGCATGATCGACGCGTGGCTCGGCCGCGTGCTCGACGCCGTCGACAGACTCGGGCTCTGGGAGGACACGGCCGTGATCCTCTGCACGGACCACGGCCACTATCTCGGCGAGAAGGACATCTTCGGCAAGCCGCGCAGCCCCATCTTCGAGCCTCTCGGCCACACGCCCCTCTTCATCGCCTGGCCGGGCGCGACACCGGGCGCGTGCGACGCCCTCACGACCAACGTGGATCTCCACGCGACCCTGCTCGAACTCTTCGGCGCCGAGGCGACCCATCGCACGCACGGCCACTCGCTGGTCCCGCTGCTCGAGGGCCGGAGCCGGGGCGTTCGCGATCACCTGTTGATGGGCGTCTGGGGCCGTGAGGTACACCTCGTGCACGACCGCTACAAGTACGCTCGGGATCCGCAGGAGAAGAACCAGCCCCTCAGCATGTGGTCGAATCGCTGGTCGACCATGCCCGTGGCTCGCTTCCCCGACCTGCGCCTCCCCGATCCCGACGATCGCGCCACCCTGGATCGCATGCCCGGCTCGCGGATCCCGGTGATCCGCCAGCCCTTCGTGGAGGGCGACATGCTTCCCTACTGGGGAGCGGGGCCCTTCGTCGGTGATCAGCTCCATGACGTGATCAGCGATCCCGGAGAGCTGGACAACCGGGTCGACCAGCCCGAGGAGAAGCATCTCGAAGAGGTGCTGCGCGTCGCCCTCCAGGCGGTGGAGGCGCCGGACGAGCAGCTCGAGCGCCTCGGGCTGCGCTGATCTCAGTCGCCGATCAACGTCTCGATGGGTGTATAGGGGAGCCCCGCCGCCTCGGCTACGCCTGGCGTGCCCGCCGCGCCGGCTCCAATGGATGGCGAAGACGCCGCGCCCGCTGGCGACGGCGGCGATGATGCTGCTGACGATGGTGAAACCGAAGACGCCCATGACGATGGCGCACAAGCTGAAGACGCGGAGGCGGACGCCGCATCGTCGCCAGATGCTGGGCCTGGAGCGCAACCGGCGCCGCCCGCTCCGGAAGCCGACGCCGAAACGGCGCCTGCTGAGCCGGCGCCCAATCAGCCAGCGG
>CAZQMY010000391.1:0-5923 GCA_964594405.1 uncultured Spirochaetaceae bacterium
GATCCAGAGGCTGGCCCCCCCCTGCGGGATCTCCGGCAGCGAGGTCTTCATCGGCGCGAGCGTCGGCATCGCCATCTATCCCGGCGATGGCGTGAGCGCAGAGGAGCTGCTCGGCAGCGCGGACGCGGCGATGTACGAGGCGAAGCGGCGGGGCGCCAATCAGATCCAGTACTACGCGCCCATCATGAACAACGAGAGCCGTCGCCGGCTGCAGATCGAGTCGGCCCTGCGCCGCGCCATCGAGCGCGATCACTTGCAGCTCCACTACCAGCCCCAGCGGAGCACAAGCACGGGTCGGATCATCGGCGTCGAGGCCCTGTGCCGACTCCATGACGACGAGCTCGGCCACATCTCGCCCGGCGAATTCATCCCCATCGCGGAGCGCGTCGGGCTGATCAACCTGCTGGGCGCCTGGGTCCTCGAACGCGCCTGCCGGCAGGGGCGCGCCTGGCAGCTCGCGGGCCATGCACCCATCCGCATGGCCGTGAACGTGAGCGGGCAGCAGATCCGCTCGGGCGAGTTCGCGCCCGAGGTGGCGCACATCCTCCGAGGAACGGAGTTCCAGCCCGAGTGGCTCGAGCTCGAGCTCACCGAGAGCGCCATCGCCGGCGAGGACCCGGTCACGCACGAGACACTGCTCGAGCTGCGCGATCAGGGGATCTCGCTCGCGTTGGACGACTTCGGCACGGGCTCCTCCTCGCTCACCCACCTTCGCACCTTGCCCATGGGCCGCGTCAAGATCGACCGGAGCTTCGTTCGCGACATTCCCGAGGACCCGGACGACGTCGCCCTCACGGCGGCCATCATCGCGATGGCTCACGGGCTCAACCGGGAGGTGATCGCCGAAGGCGTCGAGACCGAGGAGCAGGCCGGCTTCCTGATGGAGCGCCACTGCGACGCGCTTCAGGGCTTCCTCATCGGCAGACCCATGCCCGCAGCGCAGGTCGAGAAGATGCTGGCCAGAGAGCTGGCGAAGGACGACGACACGAACGACGGCTTCCTGCCTTAGGCAGGTCGCCTCCTTCGATCGCTCGTCTCGCCCTTGGAATCCGGGCGGATCTGTCGTGTGGGTCCCATGAACGACGGCACGGCGCACCCCGGACCCCCGGCGGCGCGCGGATCGCCATCGAGTGGCCTTGCCCAGCACGGCCGCGCAGGCGAGAATCGTCGGCTCGCACCCGGATCGACCACACCACACACAGGAGTCGCGCCCGTATGAGCAGCATCCTCGACCGCTTCAGACTGGACGGGCAGGTCGCCCTCGTCACGGGGGCTGGCCGAGGGATCGGCGCGGCGACCGCCATCGCCTACGCGGAGGCGGGCGCGGACGTGGTGGTCGGTGCACGGAGCCGCGACCAGATCGAAGCGACCGCCGCGCAGATCCGCGCGCGCGGCAGACGCGCCCTCGCCCTGCCCTGCGACGTGCTGGAGGCCGAGCAGCGCCAGGCGATGGTCGATGCGGCCATCGCGGAGTTCGGGCGCATCGACGTCCTGGTCAACAACGCCGGGGGCTGGCCTCCGAAGCCCGCGCTCATCACCAGCGAGGAGGAGTTCGACGCCGCCTACCGCTTCAATGTCACGAGCGCCTTCGCATTCACCACGCTGGCGGTGCCGCGGATGGTCGAGACCACCGGAGGCGGCGCGGTGATCAACATCTCCTCCGTCGCGGGACGCTGGAACGCCGCAGGCTTCGCCACCTACGGAACGGTCAAGGCCGCGCTCTCCTTCCTCACCCGGCAGCTCGCCCAGGACTTCGCACCGAAGGTGCGCGTGAACGCGATCGCTGTGGGCTCGGTCAGGACCGCTGCCCTCGGCACGATCCTGAACGACGAGATCGAGAAGATCATGGTCGACAAGACGCCACTCGGACGACTCGGCGAGGTCGAGGACATCGCGGCCTGCGCACTCTTCCTCGCATCGCCCGCCGCGAGCTACGTGACGGGGGAGGTCTACGGCGTGAACGGCGGGCTCACGACGCTGAACTTCGACATGCCCCGAGCGGATCTCTGAGCGGCCGCGGAGGCTGGGGCCCTACTCCTCGCAGCGGACCGAGGCGGGCTGGGCCCGGGTGCAGGCCACGATGCCCGTGACGCCGCTGGTCAGCTGCGTGCAGGCGCTGCTCTGCGCCTGCATGATCGCGTCGGCCTCGCCATCCGCGTAGGCGACCTCGCACACGCGCCGACCGTCGAAGTCCATGCAGACCTCGCAGCGCGTACCGAGCTGGTTCATGGCCGTGTAGACCACGAAGGCCCCGAAGCCCAGCAGAATTGCGATTCCGGCGATCGTTCTTCCCACCTCACCCCCATCATCGAGTGACCGTGGGGTCGATGCTAACGGCGATCTCCGGCCTCACCAAGCCGGGGAGCGATCAGACCAGCCACTGCGGGTATGGCGGATAGACGCTGTACTCGGCGGTTCCCGTCCCCTGCTCGCCCGTCTCCTCGACCTCGAAGTCGCAGAAGGCTTCGTAGCAGTCGTGCCGGTTCTCCAGGTCGTTCTCCGCGCGCATCCAGAGCTTGATCGTCCCGTGATGCTTCGTGCTCTTGACGTGGATCACCTCCCCGTCCGGCAGCGTGAACTGGTAGCGGAACCGGTTGGCGTCACGCACCGCGGCGGTGCCGTCGTTCGGCTCGAGCCAGCCGCGCGCGTCGAGGATCGGCCGGGTGCCGCCCTTGTCGGAGACGAAGCCCGCGTTGGCGCGCTGCCCGATGGGCTGGTCGTTCTGCCAGTACATGCCCAGGCAATTGATGTGGCGGTCGGGCAGCTGGATCGAGGGCCAGAAGTGGGTGGCCATGTGCACCGGGTCCACCTTCCAGCGATTGCGTTCGTTGAAGCGCGAGGTCCAGGTATGGTCGCGGTGGCTCCAGCAGTCGATCTCGCGGGTCTGACCCTTGGACCGCCCGCCGTGGATCTCGAAGGTGCCCGTGCAGTCCATCGCCTGCTCGAAGTGGCCGCCATAGTATTCGTCGAAGACGGTCATCGGGTCGCCGCTGGGCGACGAGTTGGCATAATTGAAGGGCTCGAAGCGGCCCTTGAAGTCCAGGTCGAAGGAGAAGTTCTCCCAGTCCAGCGAGATGCGGATGTGGTTGTAGGGATCGAGGACTTCGTAGCGCATTCGGCCGTCTTCCCAGGGCCCGGTGTCGGCATCGAGGGAGATCGGCTGCTTGTTTCCGTACTGCTGCAGGACGCCATCGATCACGTAGAGGGCCTCGAAGCGTCCGAAGCCCTTGTTCGTGAGGTGGAAGTGGTTGACGCCGTGGATTCCGGCCGCCGGGTCGACCACGCTCACCCAGAGGCTGTCGCCGAAGAGCACGTTGCTCGGCGCGTTCTCCAGGGTGTGGCGGTACTCGTCCTCGATCGTGAGACCTTCCGGCGGCGCAAACGGCATATCCTCTCCTCGCTCAAGCGGGCTCCAACCCGCACGGAGCCCCAAAGGGGGCAACGACCATTGTGTAGTGCAGCGCTCTGCCCCTCGGAATGACTTATTGCCCTTCCCACGTATCGCATGGAATCGGCGATGGACATGCCGGCGGCTTGGCCGGAGAACGCCGTGTCGGTAGGATCCCGGCATGAGCGCTGGCAAGCCCGAAGGAGGACTCACGAATCCCGGCCGGATCGGCCTGGCGCTGGGCACTGGCGCGGCTCGTGGATGGGCCCATGTGGGTGTGATCCGCGAGCTGGAGGACCGGGGGCTGGGTCCCGACGTCGTCTGCGGCAGCTCTTCGGGCGCCCTGGTCGGTGCGCTCTACGCCGGCGGACGACTGGACGCCTTCGAGTCCTGGGGACGGCAGCTCGATTGGCGGCAGATCGTCGGCTACTTCGACGTCACCATGCGCGGAGGATTCATCAAGGCGCGAAAGCTCCTCGACTTCCTGACGGCGGAGCTCGAGTGTCGGACCATCGGCGATCTTCCCATGCCCTTTGCGACCGTCGCGACGGACCTCGCCAGCGGCCGGGAGATCTGGCTCCGTGAGGGACCGATCCTCGAATGCCTGCAGGCTTCCATGGCCTTGCCAGGTCTCATCGCGCCCGTGCTCCACGAGGGCCGCTGGCTCGTCGACGGCGGACTCGTCAACGCCGTACCCGTCTCGCTCTGCCGCGCCATGGGGGCCGACGCGGTGATCGCGGTCGACCTCAACACCAGGCTCCTCGAGCGCCGCGGGCTGCCACTGGAGACGGCCGCGAATCGCCGAGAGGATGACTCGCAGAAGGAGCAGGACGGCGACGTGGCCGCAGTCGAGGCGGGCGAGATCGGCGATGAGGTCCGGGGCGAGACCATGCTGCCGGCGACGACCGTCGAGGTCGATTGGCGAGGACCTCTCCGGGAGGAGGACACCGCCAGCCGCGTGCGCGCTGGCTTCCAGGAGCTGATGCAGAGCCTGCGAGAGCGCATGGCGGGCACGGAGAATGACGACCAGGCACAGCACTCGCCCGAGCCCAGCCCGCCCTCGATCTACGAAGTGGTTGCCAACAGCATCAACATCATGCAGGTGCGCAATACGCGGAGCCGCATGGCAGGCGACCCTCCCGAGCTGCTCGTCATGCCCAAGCTCGAGGACTTCAACCTGCTCGACTTCGATCGGGCCGAAGCCGCCATCGAGGAAGGTCGACGCGCCGTTGCCAGGGCCCTCGCGGCACCCGGCGTCTAGTGCTCCGGGCGCTCGAGCACCTCGACCCGGCTCCTGTGAAGCGCCGGGTCCACCTGCTCGCTCATGGCCACGGCGGAGACCGGCCGGTCGACGAAGGCTGCGACGTCGCGGGCGCCGCTCGCTGGATCCGCGATCAGTGCGCGGTAGTCGACCCGAAGCACCGCGAAGCACGACTCGTGGGCCAGCAGCGAACGCGCCTCGGCGATCTTCGCATCGAGAACACTCGAAAGACGATCCCTCGGCAGGGAAGGCCGCGCCTCGCCGAGCCGCGCGAGCATGCGATCCTGCGAGTCGATCACTTCGCTCAGCGGCCTTTCCATCAGCACGACGCGATACTCGCGATGGCGCGGAAGGTGCTGGAGGAGCGGCGAGATCACCTTTACGGCCTTCCCCTCGGCGCGCTCGACCCACGATACGTCCCGCGCACTCGCCTTCACGGCTTCGTGCTCGAAGTAGCCCCGAGGATTCGACGCATCTGCTGGCCTGTGGCCGTCCACGAAGGCGTCGAGGCCGGCGGCGACCAGCATTCGCATCATCAGCGAGGTGCCGCTGCGCGGCAGGCCGCTGACGACGTAGAGAGGCATGAAGTCAGCGTACGGGGTCCACCGGCGCGACGCCACCCGATGCGCCGCATGCTCAGAGGTGGCGCAGGATCTCCCCGGGACGCTCACCCGTCCGCACGTTGTCGCGCACGGTGACCCGACCGTCGACCAGGGTCGCGAGACAGCCCGTGGAGCGCTGGATGAAGCGCGCCACGACCTCAGCCATCTACCTCTTCTCTATCGTCGCTGGCCGGCTCCCGGCTGGGAGGCTGACGCAGAGACTGGATCCATTATCGCGGGGCCGGCCAGTGGGGCGATGCTCTCACTTCCGCAAGCTGCTCTCCCGCCCTTTCTTCCTCGCGGCCATGCTCTACGGCCCCTTCCGCTCTCCGGCCGCTTCCTACTTGAAGGAGTAGCCGAAGCGCATCCCGCCGTTGATGGGAGAATCGTAGTAGTACTTTCGGTAGATGCCGTTCTGGATCTCCTGATTGGTGCGGATGTATTCGTTGGTCAGATTGCGGCCGTAGATCTCCATCCAGTACCGCCCCGACTCCGAGAACCACATGATCCTGGCGTCCAGACGAACATAGGAGGGCTGTACGTCCTTGGGGTTGTTGTACTGGCGAAAGGTGATGTCGTCTCGATAGTAGACGTCTGCCCGAGGCGCGAGGAGTCCCCAGCTCCCGAAGTCGAAGGTATACATCGCGCCCGCCGACACCGTGAAGCGGGGCG
>CAZQMY010000392.1:0-5905 GCA_964594405.1 uncultured Spirochaetaceae bacterium
AGCCCGACTCGCTCAGCATGCGGAGGGCGTGGCCGGGCTGCCGCCCCTCGGAGGGCAGCTCGGAGGGCAGGCTGAAGAGGCCCAGGATCACGAGGTTGACGTACGCCCACTCGAGCACCCGACTCGGAAACTCGGGGAGATCCGCCAGCATCCCCATCGCACAGGCGGCTGCCCCGCCGAAGAGCGCGCTCCGGATCCTCGCGCCGTGAGTCCCCAGCAGCTGCTCGACCCTCGGACCGTGCACGCGCAGTGACCAGCCGAGGAGGAAGGAGCCCGCCGAGAAGAGGGGGACCCGAAGGGCCCAGAACAGAGGCAGGCCGAGCGAGTTCACGAAGAGCTGAGCGAGCACGAAGAGCGCCGCCAGGAGCGCGATCGACGCGCGCGGGAGTCGGGGCAGCAGCGGTGCGAGCAGCACGAGCGTGACGATCTGGAAGACGTAGTAGTAGGGGCCGAAGCTCGCGGCCAGCGCGACCTCGTAGAGCGCGTCGGTCAGGACGCGCCCCTCGCCGATGCCGGCCCAGTAGAGCTGTGCGCAGCCACTCGCGACGAGGTAGGGGACGAGGAGGCGAAGCAGACGCCGGCGCGTGGTCGGCCACGTGATGCGCTGCTCGCTGGCGTGCAGGTATCCCGAAGCGGCGAGGAAGCCCGGAACGGCGTAGTGCGCGAGGCGCGCCATCCAGACCTCGGTCGGGACGGCGCCGGGATCCCATGGCGAGCGGGCGGCGTGGATCAGGATCACACCGAGGATGCCCGCACCCTTGAGCAGATCGACGGCTCGGCTACGAGGACCCGTCGGCGCGCCCACCCTCGATGCTGGCTTGGGATCGTTCACGGCAGGCTGGAGGTTCGGGGGCTCAGCGGGTCTCTGTCAAGAGAAGGGCCCGAGGGCGACAGCACGGTTTCGAT
Organism: uncultured Spirochaetaceae bacterium; assembly: GCA_964594405.1. Taxonomy (GTDB): domain Bacteria; phylum Myxococcota_A; class UBA9160; order UBA9160; family UBA4427; genus CAZQMY01. The sequence continues at coordinate 907 of CAZQMY010000392.1, forward strand.
CCGAAAAGCGCCGGCATGGCGGCGAGTTCCAGTTGCCGTGTCCATCTCTGTCGAAGTTCTGTCGGACGCTTTGTCGTGACGACAAAACGCAGAGGTCCTCTGCGCGTCCGATCAGGGGCCGGGCCGCTCGGCACCCGGCGCACCGCGCATCGCCCGCTCGAGAAGCTCGAGGCGCTCCGCCGGAGGGAGCGCCTGCAGGGCCCGCATGCGCTCGCGCAGCCGCTGCTGCTGCTCGGGCGACATGCGCTGCCAGCGCTCGGCGTTGGCCCGCAGGCGCTGCCGCTCCTCCTCGGGGCCACCCAGCAGCTCACCCATCTTCGCGCGCAGCTCCTGCTGCCGCTCGTCGCCCATTGCACGAAAGCGCTGCACACGGCCCAGGAGCGCCCGCCGATCCTGTGGGTCCATCTCGCGAATCCGATCTCGGACCGCGTTTCGCTCCTCCGGCGACATGGATCGCAGGCGCTGCACGAACTCGCGGCGCTCCTCGGGCGGAAGCTTGCGCAACATGGCGCGCAGACGGCGATGCTGGCGGCGAGCCGCCGCTGCGGAACGGCCTGGCAGCTCGCCCATTTCTTCCAGGCGCCGCATCCGCTCTTCCACGCGGCGCAGCCGCTCTTCCTCCCAGCCTGGCCGACCCTCGTTCTCGCGCAGCCGCTCCTCTCGGAGCGCGCGCAGCTGCTCGCGCATGGCACGCCGTTCCTCGGGGCTCGCCACGCGATAGCGCTCACGCATCTCGCGTCGGAAGGCGCGACGCTCTTCGGGGCCGGCCTCGCGAAGCCGCTCCAGCGTCTCCATCGAGATCTCCGCGCCGCTCGGGCCAGCCGACGTCGTGGGGCTCGCCTGATCGGCTCGCCCGTCGCCCCTCGCCTCGGGCTCCATGGCGGACGCCTCGAGGCCGGCGAGCATCAGCCCGCAGCAGACGAGCAGCGCGCCCGCAGCCGTGGACCGGCGTCGCCGCGTGGCCCTGCCTCGCACGCTCGAGCGCGCCCCTGCGGATCCGCTGCGAACCTCTCGATCATCCATCTTCGGATCGAACCGGGCGCGACGGCAAAGGTTGCGCAAGGGTCGGCGCGGCCCATGACGCGTGCCCAGAGGGCAGGCGCGCCGTCTCAATCGTCGCACTCACGCGCCGCGGCGCCGTACACGCCCTTGGCCATCAGGCTGCTCTCGGCCTCCGCACGCGCTCGATAGACGGCCCCGCGAACCTCGCGCACCCGCGCATCGCCCGGCGCCGCGTGCCACGCAAACTCGGCCAGCTGGCACGCCACCGCGAGGTCGCCATCCGCGCAGCACTGCTCGGCCCGCTCGGCCAGCTTCGTCGCACCGCCCGAGAGCACCGCCAGCGCCTGGGCGAGGTCCGCGTCGCGAGCGGGCTTCAGATGGGCGGGATCACCGTCGTACCAGCCCCCGTAGAGGCGCCACAGATTGCGGACGATGAAGAGCGGATCGTCGTAGACGGGCCTCAGGTAGGGGCGCTCCAGGAGCGCGTCGGGCAGCTCCACCGCGTAGAGGATGTCGTTGAGCCGAGCCCCTTCGTTCATCATGGCGAGGGTCTGCTCGGTGATGGTCTCGAGGAGCTCCGCAGACTCTCGCAGGGCGCGGCTCACGCGATCGGCTCCGAGAATCGGCGGACCGTGGCCCGGGAAGAGCGACTCTGCGCCGAGCGCATCCATCTTGCGGAGGGCCGCGGCCCACTCCCGCGGATATCGCTGCGCCTTCTGGGGATTGCCACAGTTCGGCGCCGCCCAGATGAAGAGGTCGCCCGTATAGATGGCCTTGCGTTCGGGGATGTGGGCCCAGAGATGATCGTCCGTCTCGCCCCGGTCGTGATACAGCTGGATCCGCTCCCCGCCCACCCTGATCTCGCGCGCATCGGCGACAGTCTCGTCGGGATAACGGTACTCCTTGGGGAAGACGGGCTTCGGAAATCCGAACTGGCGCGCATTGATCACGCCGTTGTAGCCGTTCGTGAGCTTGTAGCGATCGAATCTCGCCGGGCAGGCCTCGTGGGCGATGATGCGTGTCGCCTCCCAGCCCTTCTCCTCCGCCTCCTCATCGAAGCGGCGCAGCCCGAAGACGTGATCCACATGACCATGGGTGTAGATGCCGGTATGCACGCGGCGCTCGGACCAGCGCCGAACACCCTCGTACATCTCGTTGGCGTGGAAGAAGCTGCTCGTGTCGATGAAGACGAGGCCCTCTTCCGTATCGAAGATCAAGGCGTTCGAGAACGCCGACATGAAGCCCATGCCGTCGGCCATCTCTTCGAAGCCGACGAGCGCCCGTCCCGGATGGACGTTGACTTCGCCGAGGTCGCCCTGCCACGCCCGCTCTGCGAGCTCGAGCACCTCACCCATGAAACGCTTCCCTCGTTCGGCGAAGCCTCCCCACAACCCGCCAGAGACACCGCACAGTGACATCCGATTCGTACAGCCCAGAATGAGCTTAGCTGGCAGATGCAAGGCGCGCCCCATTCGGCCAGAACGCAAAGGCGACGATGAAGGGGAGACGATGTCCTGGCAGGAACGAGTCAGAGGCTGGACGCTCGTCGAGCTCTTGATCTCGATCTCGATCATCGGCGCGCTCGCCAGCACGGCGATGTCGCGCTTCATGCGTTTCGAGCCTCGGACGCGCACCGCCGAGCCAGAGGTCGACCTGCAGGCGATCCGCGACATGCCGGAAGCCCACCGGGCCGAGTTCGGCCGCTACGTCTCGGCCGCTCTCGCCCCCGGCCGTGGGCACGGTCCCGGTTCCCATCACCGACATGGGCAGCGCGGAGAGCAGCTTCGCGACCATCGGCTGGCGACTCGAGGGCCTCGTCGACTTCCCGCACGGCGCGACCACCGCGGGCAGCGCGTACACGCTCGAGAAACGCGCCGACCTCGACGGCAACGGCGTCCCCCAGCTCTGGGGCGTGGCGCGGCCGGGACCGGACGGCGCCGTGATCTCTCGGGCAGCATCGGCTGCAGCAGCGTCTGGAAAGCCGCAGCGGGCGCGAGCGGTGTGCTTCTGAGGGCGGGGCCCTGCCACGCGGGCCACGGCTCGCGGGTCTTCTGACGCGAGCGCGACATCGCGCCCCGAACAGGCACACCCTGGGGGATGGTGACGCTGCTGCAAGCGTGGCCGTGCTGGGGGGGCTCCCAGCCGATCGCTACCCTCAGGACGGTCCGATCCCAATTGCTTTGACCTCGGGAGCTCATGCATGAAGACCCTTCGCCGCTCTGGGCAGACCTGGCTCACACTCATTTCTCTCGGCCTGCTGGCCCTCGCCGTGATCGCCCCATCCGCGCTGGCCCAGTCCGGTCTCTCTCGCACGCCGTCGCCCGAGGGCGCGCGCGCCTACATCATCTCTCCCGCCGATGGCGAGATCGTGAGCGGCCCCGTCACTGTCCGCTTCGGTCTGGAGGGAATGGGGGTCGCCCCCGCTGGCGTCCAGAAGACCAATACGGGCCACCACCATCTGCTCGTCGATACCGGCCTGCCCAGGCTGGACGTCCCGGTGCCCAACGACGACAAGCATCGCCACTTCGGTGGCGGGCAGACCGAGGTGACCATCGACCTTCCTGCCGGAGAGCACACGCTGCAGCTCCTGCTGGCCGATGAGCGCCACGTCCCCCACGACCCGCCCATCGCCTCGGAGGTCATCCGGATCACCGTGGAGTAGGCCCGGATCCCGGGCCGCTCACGCGGGCGCTCAGGCCTGACCGGCCCCTTCACTGTCGAGCACACTGCGCAGCATACGCGCCAGATCGCGTGCCCCATAGGGCTTGGCCAGGAAGGCACTGCGCGGCTCGCGCGCCAGATGCGAGACCTTCTCATACTCTCCAAAGGCGCTGCTCAGGATGACCGGCAGATCCGGGCGGATACCGCGCAGCAGTGGGAAGACCTCGTGGCCCATCAGGCCGGGCATCTGGATGTCGAGCAGGACGAGTGAGATCTCGCCGGCGTGCTTGGCCACCAGATCGAGCGCCTGACGGCCGTTCTCCGCCATCATCGTCTCGTACCCGTAGTGCGAGAGGACCTTGCAGGCGATCTCGCGCATCACCCGCTCGTCGTCGACCACCAGGACCAGCCCCTCCCCCCGGAGACCGTCGTCCACCATCGACGCCTCAGACGCGTCGTCGCAGACGGGCAGCAGGATCCGGAAGCGTGTGCCCTGGCCGGGTCGACTCTCGACCTCGACGCCGCCGCGATGCGCGAGCACGATCCCCAGGAGCGCGGCGAGGCCCAGTCCGTGCCCATCGCTCTTGGTCGTGAAGAATGGATCGAAGATGCGATCGAGCACCTCCGCATTCATGCCGGGCCCGTCGTCGGAGACCTGGACGTAGACGCAGCGGTCCCGCGCGCGCAGCTCGGAGCCGATCAAGCGGCGCGTGTCGGCCTCGTCCAGCACCCGCTCGCCCACCTGCACCTCGATCCGCCCCGCTTCGTCGCCAATCGCCTCCTGTGAGTTCATGATGAGGTTCATCAACACCTGCTGGATCTGCGTGGCATCCATCTCCGACGCGGCAAGCGTTTCGGGCAGCTCACGATGCAGCGTGATGCGCTCGGGCAGGGCGCGCTCGAGCAGATCGCAGGCCTCGCGGACCGGCGCCAGCAGTGGCTTGGGCTCGACGCTGGCGACGCCGCGCCCCGCGTAGGCGAGCAGCTGCTTGGTGAGGGCAGCCGCCTTCTGCGTCGCGGCCAGGGATTCCTCGAAGAGCGTACGCGACGGGTGATCGGCATCGAGCTGAAGCATCGCCAGCTCGGCGCTGGCCATCACGATGCCGATCATGTTGTTGAAGTCGTGCGCCACACCTCCCGCCATCGCGCCCAGGCTCTCGAGCTTCTGCAGCTGGAAGAGCTTGCTCTCCAGCTGGCGACGCTGCAGATCCCCCCGTACGCGTTCGGTCACGTCGAAGACCTCACCGCCGAAGAGCCGGGGCTAGAACTGCTCGTCCCTAACCTCCAGCACGCCCTGCACGACCAAGCGCCAATCACCGCTCGCCAGCGCGAACCG
>CAZQMY010000393.1:0-5825 GCA_964594405.1 uncultured Spirochaetaceae bacterium
GGCTTTCATGACATTGCTGGCGCGGAAGGTCAGAACCCGGCGCGGCTGGATCGTGGCGTCCTCGCCGGTTTTGGGGTTGCGGCCCAGCCGCTCCGCCTTCTCCCGGACGCTGAAGGCCCCGAAGGACGAGAACTAGCTGCAGCACATGCTGGCGACGGCCATCGAGTTCAACGGGCCAGCCGCCGTGCGCTTCCCGCGCGGGAGCGGTCTCGGGATCGCGCTCGAGCCCGAGATCAAGAAGATTCCGGTCGGCGAGGCCGAGCTGCTGCGCGATGGCGACGACGTGCTGATCGCGGCCATCGGCACCATGGTCCACCCGGCCCTCGAGGCGGCTCAGGAGCTCGCCAACGAGGGCATCGGCGCCGCGGTCCTCAACGCCCGCTTCGTCAAGCCCCTCGACACCGAGCGCTTGCTCTCGCTGGCACGCAAGGTGAGCGCCGTCGTGACGGTCGAGGAGCACGTGGCGCAGACGGGGTTCGGGAGCGCCGTCCTCGAGGCGCTCGCCGAGGCCGGCGTCCAGGTGCCGGTCCGCTGTCTGGCCGTGCCCGATGAAGTGATCGAGCACGGGCACGATCGGGCATCGGTGGGTCTCGGTGTCGCCGACATCACCGCTGCGGCCAGCTCCCTCGTGGAGCGGGCCGGGCGCGCGGACTGAGCCCATCGCCGCGCGGAAGGCGGGTCGACGGCTCGACGAGCGGGTGCTGGCCGAAGGGCTGGCAGAGTCGCGCAGTGCGGCGCAGGCCCTGATCCTCTCGGGCGTGGTGCTCGTCGACGACACGCCGGTCGACAAGGCGGGCGCCCGCGTCGCCGACTCGGCGCAGGTGCGCCTGAAGCGCAGCGTGCGGGCCTTCGTCTCGCGCGGGGGCGAGAAGCTCGCCGGCGCGCTCATGGACCTCGGCTTCGATCCGAGCGGCCTGCGCTGCCTGGACGTGGGCGCCTCCACCGGCGGCTTCACGGACTGCCTGCTGCAGCGGGGCGCCGGGCACGTGGTCGCCGTGGACGTCGGGCAGGGGCAGCTGCACTCGAAGCTGCTGGACGATCCCCGCGTGAGCGCCCACGACAAGATCAATGCGCGCTACCTCGAGCGAGCGCTGCTCGGCGGAGACATCGACCTGGTGGTGGTCGACGTCTCCTTCATCTCCGTACGGCTGATCCTGCCGCGCATCGCGGAGGTGACGCCCGATGCTCAGCTGCTGGTGATGGTGAAGCCCCAGTTCGAGGTGGGGCGCGGGCAGGTCGGCAAGGGGGGTGTCGTCCGCGCCGAGGCCCTCCGGGAGCAGAGCGCCGCAGATGTGGTCGCATGTGCCGAAGGCCTCGGCTACGCGCTCCGGGGCCAGGCGGACAGCCGTGTGCCGGGGCCACGCGGCAACCGGGAGATCTTCGTCTGGCTGGCCCCAGCGGTGGAATCGGGGCGGAAGTGAGGCGAAACACCCCAGGGTGCGCTATACCCGGAGATCAGCACAGCCCCCGCCCATCCGATGAGCGGGATCCATACCGACCGACCCTCCCCCTGGAATTCGTTTCGTGAAGGAGCCAGAGTCATGATCAAAGTCAGCGAAGCGGCGTCGAGCCACATCAAGGAGCTGCTCGAGCGGGACGGCAAGCTCGAGACCCATGGGCTCCGCATGAAGGTCGTCGGCGGCGGTTGCTCGGGACTGCAGTACCAGCTCTCCTTCGAGGAAGAGGCCGGGGATTGCAGCGTGATCGAGGCCGACGGCATCCGCGTCTTCATCGACGACAAGAGCGGGCTCTATCTCGCCGGCTCGACCCTGGACTTCATCGATACCTTGATGGAGTCGGGCTTCAAGATCACCAACCCCAACGCCAGCAACACCTGCGGCTGTGGGCAGTCCTTCGCCGCCTGATCGCAGCGACGCGCCGTGCGGACGCGGCCCGCAGCGCCCGATCTATCTCGACCACCACGCCACCACACCCCTCGATGAACGGGTGCTGGACGCCATGCTGCCCTGGCTCCGTGAGGACTTCGGCAATGCGGCCAGCACCAGTCACGTCTACGGCTGGCGGGCGGAAGCCGCGGTCGAGCAGGCGCGGGACCAGATCGCGCGGTCCATCGGCGCCGAGGCTTCGGAGATCGTCTTCACCAGCGGAGCGACCGAGAGCAACAACCTCGCGCTGCTGGGCGCGGCGGAGGCCAGTCGTCGCAGACACATCGTAACTGTCGCCACCGAGCACGCGGCCGTCCTCGATCCCTGCCTCTACCTGCGTGATCGCGGCTTCGAGATCGACGTGCTGCCCGTGGACGCAGCGGGGATCCTCGCGCCGGACGCCCTGGCCGCGGTGATCCGGGACGACACGCTGATGGTCAGCGTGATGGTCGCGAACAACGAGATCGGCGTGCTGCAGCCCATCGCCGAGCTCGGCGCGATCTGTCGCGAACGCGGCGTGCTCTTCCACAGCGACGGCGCCCAGGCGATCGGTCGCGTCGCCCTCGACGTGCGTGCGCTCGGAATCGACCTGCTCTCGATCTCCGGCCACAAGCTCTACGGCCCGAAGGGCGTCGGGGCGCTCTTCGTCCGTGGAGGTCGACCTCGCGTTCGGTTGGCGCCGCGACAGCACGGCGGCGGCCACGAGCGCGGGCTGCGCTCCGGCACGCTGCCGGTCCCGCTGGTCGTCGGCCTCGCCGAGGCGATGAAGCTCTGCGACGCCGAGCGCGTCGCCGAGGCCGCTCGTCTCGCGGGACTGCGCGATCGGCTCTTCGAACACCTCGCGGCCGACCTCGGCGAGGGCGTTCGAATGAACGGGGATCCCGACCGGCGACTGCCCGGCAACCTCAACGTGTGCTTTCCCGGAGCAGAGGGCGAGAAGCTGCTGCTCGGCCTGCCGGATCTGGCGCTCAGCACCGGCTCGGCGTGCTCCTCAGCGCGCCCCGAGCCCAGCCACGTCCTGCGCGCCCTCGGGCTTCCGGACGATCTCGTGCGCGGCGCCCTGCGGATCGGACTCGGCCGGGGGACCACCGAGGCGGACGTCGACTACGCAGCGGGACGAATCGCAGAGGAAGTGCGCAAGCAGCTTTCATGAAGACTGCAGGGACCGGCACCGCTCGGCGTCGACGCCCGCCGAGCGCTCGACTTCGCCTCGGGCTAACCTTGCGCGCCCCGGCTCTCCGGGCGGTCTGCAGGTCGACTCGCGGCTGCTGCGCCCAGGGCTGCGGAACGCACCGGCGCCCCGGACCACGCGCCGGGCTCGATGCTCGAGCGAGCGGGCCCGCGAGATCCGCGAGCGTCGTGAACGGGCTGCGCAGCAGCGCCTGCGTCGAGTGCGAGTGAATTCAAGAGACCACGAGCAGGCGTGCCCGCCTCCGGTGCGCCCAGAAAGGAAACCCGAAGTGGCGGAGCCGAAGTCCAAGAACCTCACCTGGCACGAGGGCCAGGTGGCCCGAACCGATCGAGAGCAGCACCTGGGTCAGCGCGGCTGCACCATCTGGTTGACGGGGCTCTCGGGCTCCGGCAAGAGCACCATCGCGGTGGCCGCAGAGAAGGCGCTGCACGATCGAGGCAAGCTCACCTACATCCTCGACGGGGACAACGTCCGCCAGGGTCTCAATCACAATCTGGGCTTCTCGCCGGAGGACCGCACGGAGAACATCCGACGCATCGGCGAGGTCTCCAAGCTCTTCACCGACGCGGGCGTGATCGTGTTCACGAGCTTCATCTCGCCCTATCGCGCCGACCGCGATCAGGTCCGCGCGATCATGGGCGACGGGGACTTCATCGAGTGCCACGTGGCCGCGAGTCTCGAGACCTGCGAAGGGCGCGACGTGAAGGGGCTCTACAAGAAGGCCCGCGCGGGTGAGATCCCCGAATTCACTGGAATCTCGGCTCCTTACGAGGAGCCCGAGAGGCCCGAGCTGGTCATCGACACCAACGACCGCAGCCTCGACGAGAGCGTTGGCGAGCTGATTGGGTACCTCGAGAAGAACGGCTATCTCTCTGTCTGAGGGCACGAGGCGGCCACCGTGCCGGCCAGGTCCGACCCGGCTCGCGCTTCGCCCAGACCGATGTAGATTGTGGGCTTGCACGAGTCGGTCTTCCCTGCGGGTGATGTGCCGGTCGGGCCGAAGCGAGGAGATGCGATTGGCGCAGGGCAGGGCCGAAGGCGGTCGCAGGGCAGCGGGCTTGGGGATCATCCTGCTCGCACTGTCGAGTCTCGCCGGCTGCGCCGGAACCGGTGGCCGCGCCGCAGAGGCGCTCCTCGGTCACGAGGACCGCGAGGTCCGGCCCGAGGCCGGTGTCGAGTACGATGTCCTCGTCGGTGAGCTGGCCGCCAAGGACGGCGACTTCCAGGACGCGCGCGGGGCCTTCGAGCGCGCCGTCGAGAAGGATCCAGAGAGCGCCTATCTGCTCTTCCGGCTCTCGCGCATCGCCGCTCAGGGGGATGACATCGAGGCGGCCGTGGCGACGGCGGAGCGGGGCCTCGAGCTCGATCCGCAGGACGAAGAGGGGCGGATCTTCCTCGCTCGCCTCTACCGGGTGCAGCGCGACCTCCCCGCCATCGAGCGCGTGCTCCGCGACGAGAACGGCGAGCCCTTCAGCAGCCAGGCCGCGATCCTGCTCTACCAGGTCTATCTCGAGCAGGGCCGCCCGAACGAGGCCCTCGAGGTGGCCGAGTCGCTCGTCGCGCGCGACGAGGACAACCTGGCGGCGCGCATGGCGTTGGCCACGGTCTACGAGCGGCTGCGCCGCTTCGACGACGCCGAGCGCATCCTGCGCGCCGCGCTCGAGGTGCATCCCAATCGCTTCGTGCTCTACGGGCGACTGGCGCGGATGCGCCGCGCCGCCGGCGATCGCGAGGGCGAGATCGGCATCTATCGCGAGGTGCTCGAGCAGAACCCCGGCCACTACGGAACGCTGGTCTCCCTGGGCGAGGCCCAGATCGCGCTGAACGACAGCGAGGGGGCGATCGCCACCTACTCGGAGATCGCGCGCCTCTATCCCGACGATCTGCAGGTCGTGCGCCGCCTGGCTTCGCTCGAGTTCCACGCGGGTCACTACGAGGCCGCGGCAGAGCGCCTGCGTGTCGCGTTGACGCGACATCCCGAGCATTATGAATTCGCTTATTCACTCGGCCAGGTGCTGCGCGGTCTGCACGAGGACGAAGAGGCGATCGCCGCATTCGCGAGCATTCCTCCTGCCCACGCACTCCACGTAGAGGCGCGCATGCAGCTGGCGGCGATCTACGAGGATCGGGATCAGCTGGACGCAGCCCTGGCCGAGGCCGAGCGTCTGCGTGAGCTGCGCCCGGATCGCGGACTCGACTTCCACGTGGCGTCCCTGCGCACCCGGACCGGAGATCTGGCGGGGGGCGTCGCGTTGCTCGAGGGCCTGCTGGCCGAGAATGCCGAGGACGACGAGGTGCTCTACCAGCTCGGCGTCCTGCACGGCCTGGCGAAGCAGCAGGATCGCGCCGTCGAGTACATGCAGCAGGTCCTCGAGCACAATCCGGACAACGCACACGCCCTCAACTACATCGGCTACACCTGGGCCGAGCGCGGCGAGAACCTCGACGAAGCCGAGCGCTACATCAAGCAGGCCGTCGCCCTGGCGCCTCGGGACGGCTACATCGCGGACAGCCTCGGCTGGGTCTACTACATGCGCGCGCGACCGCTGATCGAGAGCGGCAACCACAGCGAGGGCATGGCCCTGCTCGAGCGCGCCCGCGATCAGCTCAAGCTGGCCGTCGAGCTCACCGGGGGCGACCCGGTGGACTCCGAGCACCTGGGCGAAGTCCACCAGCACCTGGACGATCCGGTACGGGCCCTCGAGTACTACGAAGAGGCGGTCACCTTGAAGCCGCGCGAAGACGAG
>CAZQMY010000394.1:0-5813 GCA_964594405.1 uncultured Spirochaetaceae bacterium
TCCGACACCCTGTCGTGCCTTCGAGGCAGAACGGAAACGACTCCTTCTCCATTGCTCAGATTCGACAGCCGGATGCCGAAGAGGTCGCCAGAGGTGTCTGTTCCCCGCCAACGACATCGGGAGTGCCGTCGATGCCGATTCCGATCCATATCGTCTCCTGGATCACGACCATGCTCGGGATGGCGCTGGCGGTCCGCCTCGCCCTGACCTCGCACCGCGAGCGCTCGCTTCCGGAGGGGCTGGTCTCGGTGTTCTTCTTCGGCGGCAACCTCGGCTACTGGGCGCTGCTGATCCCCGCCACCCTCGACGCATCGGAGGAGACGCGTGGGCTCGGCCTCGAGCTCTCCAACTGGCTCTTCCTGATCCCGCACTTCGCCATGCTCTTCTTCACATGGCGGGTCTTCAGGCCGACCAGCCGCTGGGCAGCGGTCGCGGCGTGGACGCTCTCGCTGGTCGCGGTGGCCCAGCTCGCCATCTCGCAGTGGGCCGCCTCGCAGCACGGCAGCGACTGGCTGCGGATTCTGCCCTGGGCGATGCCGCTCTTCGCATCCGGCATCCTGGTTCGCGGCGCGGCGTTCGGCTGGGCCGCGACAGAGGCGCTGCTCTACTACACCGCCGCGCGCCGCCGGCTCGCGATCGGCCTCGGGGACCCGCTGGTCTGCAATCGCTTCCTGCTCTGGACCATCTGGTCGGGCATGGCGATCGTGATCCTGGTACTGCGGGTCATCGCGATCCTGACGGCCACGCCGTCCGATCATCATGAGGCTGCCTGGCTCACCATCGGGCAGCTCCTGGCCGGCTGCACGATCCTGGTCGCGATCTGGCTGACCTTCGCCCCGCCCGCGTTCTACCGACGCTGGATCGGAGCCCGACACGCCGCCGGTCAGGCTCAGAGCGAGTCGTAGATCGGGAGCAGCCGCGCGAGGACGTGCTGCTCGCGCCAGTGGCGCTCCATGAAGACGCGGCTGGCGCGGCCGATCTCGGCGCGGCGATCGCGATCGATCACCAGGCCGCGCAGCGCGTCGTCCAGGGTGGCCTCGTCGCGGGCGAGCACCCAGGGCAGCTCCTTCGCGCCCGTGAATGCCTTGATCTCCGCGACGTTGTGCTCATCGAGCCCGGCCACCACCGGCTTGCCATGGGCGAGGGACTCGAGTGACGCGATCCCGAACCAGCCCCGCATGTGATCGAAGACCACGTGACAGGCGCGCTTGCGGGCCAGGCACTCCACGTAGCGCGTGCGTTCGATGACCACCTGCTCCACCTGCGGATGATCGCGCATCACGCCCATCATCACGCGCTGGAACTCGGCGGTGTGCTTGTGGAACTTGCGCGTGGGCGATTGGCAGATGCGCACACGATCGCCCGGCAGCGACGATTCGTAGCGGGGCTGGAAGCGCACGTCGTCCAGGGGAACGAGGTTGGGAATCCAGACCGAGCCCGGCGCGACCTCGAGCAGGTCGGGCGTACTCACGACCACGCGCCGGCCGAGCTCTCGATACTTGCGCGCATACTGATCCGCGTTGATGAGGTAGTCGGGATGGCCGTGGTGATGGTGGAGGACGGCCTTTCCCGTCAGGTAGTCGCGAATCACCAGCGGACCGAGATGGCTGTGCTCGTCCCGCAGCATGTGGAAGTGGAAGACGTCCGCTTCCTGGAGCAGCGCCTCCACCTCCCCGAAGTCGTCGTCGTGGATGTCGGGCAGGTGGATGTCGGTCTGATAGTCGAACCCGTAGCGCTCCTGGGTCGTGATCAGGCGGCAGCTGTGCTCGCTGTAGCGGTTGATCGCGTTGGTGAATGCGATCGCCATGCCGGCGGGATCGTTGTCGCAGATCATCAGGATGCGCACGGGCGGACCTCCATTGGCGGGTGCCCGATCAGTCTATGCGAGCCGATGCGGTCGGCGTATGGTGGAAACGCCTGCCCCGCCTTCGTCCTTTCCCCGCCCCGCGACCGACCGCCACACGCCGGGCTCAACCGGAGCCGCCCGCGGCGAGGGCGCGCTCGGCCGTCGCCTTCGCCCAGCGATAGTCGGCCTTGCCGCTGGGGGCGCGCGTGATCGCCTGGACGAAGACGATGGCCCTGGGCAGCTTGTAGCGGCTGATGTGGCGACCGGCTGCGGCCCGCAGCGCCGCCTCGTCGACCGGCGCACCCGGGCGAAGCTGAACGATGGCGGTGACCTGGCTCCCCCAGCGTTCGCTGGGCGTGCCGCAGACGACGCAGTCGTAGACATCCGGGTGGTCCTTGAGGGCGAGCTCCACCTCCTCGGCGAAGATCTTCTCGCCGCCGCTGTTGATGGTGACGGAGTCTCGACCGAGCAGCTTGAGGCGCCCGTCCGGCTCGACCATCGCGCGATCGCCGGGGACTGCGAAGCGCCGCCCTTCGACGATGGGAAAGGTCCGGGCGGTCTTCTCGGCGTCGCCGTAGTAGCCCAGCGGCACCCAGCCGGACCGCGCGAGCCAGCCACGCTCCGGCGAGCCGGGCTCGAGCCGGTGCGTGAGATCGTCGGAGAGCACGACGTTGCCCTCCCTCATCTCGAAGCTCCCCGTCTCGACGCCCTCCTCCTTCGATGAATAGTGCACTCCCTGCGAGCCGCTCTCCGACGAGCCGAGGGCATCCATGATGCGGATGTCGGGGAGCCGGTCGAGGAGCGCCTGCTTGAGCGCTGCGGTGAAGATGGCCCCGCCAGACGTCACCAGAGTGAGGCTCGAGAGATCGTATTCACGCTCTTTGAGCTGATCGATCAGCGGTCGCGCGAAGGCATCGCCGACGATGGTGAGGGCGTTCACGCGCCGACTCTCCACGGTCCTCCAGATGTCGTCGGGATCCAGCCGGTGGACGTCGTCCTGCACGATGACCGTCCCCCCGACGTGCCACATGCTGAATGCCACCCAGTGCGCGGCGCCGTGCATGAAGGGCGGTGCCGGCAGCGATCGGATGCCGCGACGGCTGCGCACCCGCTCCTGAACGGCCCTCACGTCGGGCGGCTCGCCGCTCATGAGGGCCGAGTAGGCGATCTCACCCTGTCGCCAGAGCACGCCCTTCGGCATCCCGGTGGTGCCGCCCGTGTAGAGGATGTAGAGGTCGTCCGGTGAGAGATCCGGGCCCGGCGGCCGGGGCTCGGCAGCGGCCAGGGCCTGCTCGTAGTCGAGAGCACCGGGCAGGAGCGCGTGGCCCGACTCGTCCGCGACCTGGATCAGCAAAGTGAGCCGCGGCAGGCGAGGCCGGATCCGCTCGAGCATCGGGGCGAAAGTCGCGTGATAGATGACGGCGCGGGCATCGGAGTCGTCGAAGAGGTAGAGCAGCTCTTCCTCGACATAGCGGTAGTTCACGTTGAAGGGCGCGCACCGCGCCTTGTACGCACCGAGCATGCCCTCCAGATACTCGTTGCCGTTGTACAGGTAGAGCGCCACATGGTCCTGCCCGGACTCCCAGTTGCGGAGCTTCTCGCGCTCGGTGTGGCATCCGAGCCCGTGGGCTCGAAGCACGCCGGCGAGTCGCCGTGTGCGTGCGGTGGTCTCGGACCAGGTGAAGCATCGATCCCTGAAGACGATGCATTCGCGATCGGGGACGACCTCCGCGATGGCTTCATGAGTGAGAGCGAGATTGAGCACGTTCCTTGGCCTCGGGTTCGATGAGGGCTGCGCGCCGGTCTGCTCAGGGGAGCACCCGGCAGAGGCGCAGGATCACGAGCACCGCGTCGATGGTGGGGATCACACGACCTTCGGCGCCGTGCATCGAGAGCTCGTCGAAGCCGCCGTCGCCGGCCTGCTCGCCGAGCAGGCGCTCGAGCAGCGCGGGCGGCGCGATGCTGCAACCGGGCATGGCTGCGGCGTCGCAGTGGGTGAGCACACGCGCCGTCTGCGCGGCGTCGAAGCGATGCGTGAGGAAGGCGCGGTCGAGCTCGCGACCCACCCACTGCAACGCCTCGTCGTCGAGATCGTGGGGCACGCCACTGAAGAAGCAGCCGAAGCCCGCGATGGCGCCCCAGTTGCCGTTCTCCACCTGCTCGGGCGACCACTGCGCTCCCATGAACTCGCCGGCGACCTGGAGCAGCTCGGGACGTACGACCTTCGTGCGACCGATCAGACCGCAGATCATGCCGGTGGGGAAGATCCGCGCCGCATCGGGCGCATCGGGATCGCCGAAGGATCCATCGGCATTCTGCAGTGCGGGGAGCCTCCGAGCGATGGAGGCCGTCAGATCATGGTGGAGCGCTTCGCAGTCGGCCAGGAGGATCAGGGCCTCGAGCGTGCCGAGCGTCTCGCCGTCGATGGGCGCGTCCAGCAAGCCGGTCGCACCGGCCCGGCTCCAGCCCAGCGGCCGCACGCGCCCCGATTCGTCCCGCTCGGCCTCGATGCGCGCCACCACGTCCGAAGCGTCGATCTGCCCGAAGTGCACGCCGAGCACCGCCCCGGCCAGCGCGTCGCCGTGCGCCTCGACGAAGCCCATCGCCCGCTCGAGGGCGGAGGCCGCTCCGTGGCGCAGGGCCAGCATCGCCTGCGCTTCGGCCTCGGCCTCGGCGCCATCGATCACCTCGAGCTTCACCATGGCACCAACACTAACACCCCGAGCAGCGAAGCAGCAGTCCGCGCAGAGCCGTCGTTGGGGGTGGAGGATCGACGACGAGGAGGACGAAGTGCCTGGCCGCGCGCCGGAGGACAGCCAGGGGTGGCGGCGCAGCAACGACCGCTCCCTCCGCTTCGCGAGTCGGATCTCGAGCATGATCGGGACGACGACCGAACGCGAGCCGTCGGACGATCCGCACCGGCGAGGCCTCCTGCTATCGTTCTGCGCCGACCTGCGCCCGGGAGCCCGCATGCCCAGCAATCGCCTCGCCGACGAGACCAGCGCCTACCTGCTCCAGCACAGGGACAACCCCGTCGACTGGTACCCCTGGGGCGACGAGGCCCTGGCGCGCGCCCAGCGCGAGGACCGACCCCTGCTGGTCTCCATCGGCTACAGCGCCTGCCATTGGTGCCACGTGATGGAGCGCGAGTCCTTCGAAGACGTCGAGATCGCCGCGTTGATGAACGAGCACTTCGTCTGCATCAAGGTCGACCGCGAAGAGCGCCCGGATGTCGATCAGATCTACATGGACACCGCCATCAAGATCCACGGGCACGGTGGCTGGCCCCTCAACGTCTTCTGCAAGCCCGACGGCAGCCCCTTCTTCGCCGGCACCTACTACCCCCCGACCCCTCGCTCCGGCATGCCCTCCTTCCGCCAGGTCCTCGAGTCGTTGGCCGAGACCTGGCGCGTGCGGCGTGACGAGGTGGACGAGGCGGCCGGCCAGATCCTGCAGGCCCTGGCCGAGCGCCCTGAACGGGGGGGCGAGTCTGCACCCGACCTCGGCAGTGTCGTAGCCGGTGCGCTGTCCCTGATGAGTGTCGCCGACGAGCAGCACGGCGGCTTCGGGGTCGGCCAGGGCGCGAAGTTCCCGACTCCGACGAACCTCGAGCTGCTCTTCGCCAGCCTCGACTTCGTCCCGGACGAATCCGAGGCGCAGCGGATCGCCGAGCACTGCGCCACCACGTGTCGCGAGATGGCGCGAGGCGGGCTCTTCGATCACGTCGGGGGCGGCTTCCATCGCTACTGCGTCGATCAGGCCTGGACCATCCCGCACTTCGAGAAGATGCTCTACGACCAGGGCCTGCTCCTTCAGCTCTACGCCGAAGCGTGGCGACGTTTCCAGGGGCCAGCAGATCTCGTCTGGCCGATCCGGGAGACCATCGACTACCTGCGCCGCGAGATGATGCCGCCCGATGGCGGCTTCTATGCCAGCCAGGACGCCGACGCCGAAGGGGAGGAGGGCC
>CAZQMY010000395.1:0-5803 GCA_964594405.1 uncultured Spirochaetaceae bacterium
AAGGCCCAGGCGGCGACGAAGACGGTGCCGAGCAGGAGTGGCCCGGCGAACCACGCGAGCCCCGCGAAGGGGATCCACAGGATGGCGACCGCGAGCAGGAAGAGGGCCTGCGCCTTGTTGCGCGCAGCCGGCTGGTAGAGCTCTGCGCCGTCGGGGAGGACACGCAACCGGTTCGGGGAGTCCGGCGTGAAGCGCTCCCGGTCGTGCTCGGGGTCGGCCTCGGCCCGGAGGATCGGCCCGAGGGTCTCGGGCTCCTCGAGCAAGCGCTCGGGCCCCGGGCGCAGCGCGGCGCGCCAACCCCTGGTCGATGTGGCCAGAGCCGGGTCGACGCGCTTCTGTGACATCCGGAAGACCGGCACGTCGAAATCGGCATGGAAGTCCACGCCCGGCAGGTCCGCGTCGAGCTCGAGGCGCCAGCAGACTCCGTTTCGTGCGCCCGGCTCCGACCCGCTCGGCGCGTCGACGGGTACGCCGATGTCGATCGGGACCAGGATGGCGTGTGCGCGACGCAGGCACGCATCCGCTGGCACGATCCCCTCCTCCTGCCACTCGATCCGCTCATGGGCGCTGCGGCCGGTGCTGAAGTGCGCGCAGGTCAGCGTGGCGCGGAAGCCGCCCTCCGGTGCGGGCTGTCCGGCCACGCGGACCCGTCCGCGCAGCCGGCCGCCGGGCTCGGCCGGCAGCGTATCGAGCAGCAGCAGCGAACGTCCGAAGCGCTGCCGCCGCCGAAGTGCGATCACCGCAAACACCGCAAGCGCCAGCCCGGCCACGATGAACACGGAGAGGAAGAGACGCTCGCCCGCGCTGGCGTTCAGCCAGATCATGAGGCAGAAGAGGTTCCATACGAAGGCGAAGCCGCCGACCGCGAGCGCGGCCGCGCCGCTGCGACACGGAATGCGCCGGCGGTTCCAGGTCGGTTGCCAGCGCCAGGGTGCGTCGGGATACCGGGCGCGCTGGCGCGCCCGGTACGCCGCCACCCGGGCGTCCTGCGATCCCATCCAGCCGATGCCGACGCCCAGCGCGGTGGCGATGAGCCCGCCGCCGGTCTGGGCGGCAGCGTTCGCCGAGGGTGCGCGCAGCCACTCGCCGAGGCCCATGCAGAGAATGTAGAGCCCCACGCCGCCGAAGCAGAGCGCCGCGAGCAGGGCCCCGGGCTCGGGGAGCGGCGCACGCGCGGGTTCGAGAGATTCGGGAGATTCGGGAGAGAAGGATGGCTGGGTCGGGTCTGAGGCCATACCTGCTCATCGGTCTCCTGCTTCGCCGTCTGGACCGGCGGCTACCCAGCGCGGGAACTGGCGACGCGGCACGCCGGCGCCGGGCCCTGGGCCACTCCGCGTGTATCCAGTCCCAGAAGTGCGATGACACGAAAGCCGCCTTCCCGGTGCCTCGAGTTCAGGAGGAGACGAGATGGCCGTGGGAAGGCCGGATCCGGCGGACCCACTCCCTCGAGCCGCAGCGGAGCGACGTGACGTTCGAGCTCCCGAGAGATCGCGCTTCGTCGATGGAGTGTGCGCAGAGCCCTCGACGCTGGGCGTGAGGTTGCTCCGCAAGGCGCCGTCGTAGCCTTCGAGAACGACCCGCTGCGGGACCCGAGTCTCTCGGAGCGCAGATCGACACCGCATGGAGTCATCCGGACTACCCATGAGGACGGGGCTCGAAGCTCCATCCCGCGAAATCGACTCATGTGCGACCCAGGGCTGCCGATACGCGGGCTCGGCGAGACGAATCTGGACAAACCAAGGGCCGAGAGGCCACATCTCCGGGGGAGGCCGCAAGAAGATGAGCTCAGAACTCGAGACACGGAATCAGGAAGACCACCAGGCTCTCGAGGCCGCGGCGAGGCTGGCCGCGCTCGATCGGGTGCAAGCCGTGATCGAGTTCGAGCTCGACGGCACCATCATCGACGCGAACCAGAACTTCCTCGAGGCGACGGGCTACGCACTCGACGAGATCCGCGGCCAGCACCATCGCATGTTCTGCGACCCCGGCTTCGCATCGAGTGCGGAGTACGCCCGCTTCTGGGAACGCCTCGGCCAGGGACACTTCCAGGCCGGCGAATTCAAGCGGCTCGGCAAAGGCGGCAAGGAGATCTGGATCCAGGCGTCCTACAGCCCGATCATGGATGCCGACGGAAGGCCCTTCAAGGTCGTCAAGTACGCAACCGACGTCACGGAGCAGAAGCTCCGAAACGCGGACTACGAAGGCCAGATCGAGGCCATCGGAAAGTCCCAGGCGGTGATCGAGTTCGACCTCGACGGCACCATCCGGACAGCCAATCAGAACTTCCTCGCCACCATGGGCTACTCCCTGGAAGAGATCCGCGGCAAGCACCACCGCATCTTCTGCGAGGCCAGCTACGCGTCGAGCGCGGAGTACGCGTCGTTCTGGCAGCGGCTCGGGCGGGGCGAGTACGAGGCGGGTGAGTTCAAGCGGATCGCGAAGAACGGATCGGAGATCTGGATCCAGGCCTCCTACAACCCGATCATGGACCCGAGCGGCAAGGCACTCAAGGTCGTCAAGTACGCAACCGACGTCACGGAGCAGAAGCTCCGAAACGCGGACTACGAAGGCCAGATCGAGGCCATCGGAAAGTCCCAGGCGGTGATCGAGTTCGACCTCGACGGCACCATCCGGACAGCCAATCAGAACTTCCTCGCCACCATGGGCTACTCCCTGGAAGAGATCCGCGGCAAGCACCACCGCATCTTCTGCGAGGCCAGCTACGCGTCGAGCCCCGAGTACGAGAGCTTCTGGGAGCGACTCGGTCGAGGAGAGTACGAGGTCGGCGAGTTCAAGCGGGTCGGCAAGGGGGGCAAGGAAATCTGGATCCAGGCCACCTACAACCCCATCATCGACCTGAACGGCAAGCCATTCAAGGTGGTCAAGTACGCGAGTGATGTCACCGAGCAGGTGCAGGCCCTGTTGAGAGTCGGAGACGTGCTCGAGGCGGTGGAGAACGGCGATCTGACCGCGACGATGACCGGAGAGTTCCAGGGCCGCTTCGCCAAGCTCCGCGACAGCATGAACAACACGGTCGACAAGCTCTGTGAGGTGGTCGGACAGATCCGCGCCGCAGCCTCACAGGTCCGGTCCGGCGCCACCGAGATCAACGACGGGAACGCCGACCTCAACAACCGCACCCAGCAGCAAGCCGTAGCTCTCGAGCAGACGGCTGCAACCGTCGAAGAGCTGACGAGCACCGTCAAGAAGAACGCAGAGAACGCGCAGACGGCGAGCACGCTCTCCGACGAAGCCCGCGATCTCGCTGTGAAGGGCGGCAAGGTCGTCAACTCGGCCGTCGACGCCGTGACTCAGATCAACACCGCGAGCCGCAAGATCGTCGACATCATCGGTGTCATCGACGAGATCGCGTTCCAGACGAACCTGCTCGCCCTGAACGCTTCCGTGGAGGCCGCTCGTGCGGGCGAGCAGGGACGCGGATTCGCGGTGGTCGCAGCCGAGGTCAGGAACCTCGCGCAGCGCAGCGCCGAGTCGGCCAAGGAGATCAAGGGGCTGATCAACGAGAGCGTCGAGAAGGTGCAGACCGGCTCGACTCTGGTGACCCGGTCGGGTGAGACCCTGTCCGAGATCATCGCAGCGGTCGAGCGGTCGAGTCAGGTCATCGCCGAGATCGCCGCAGCGAGCCGGGAGCAGGCGTCGGGGATCGAGCAGGTCAGTGACGCCATCACGCAGATGGACGAGAACACCCAGCGCAACGCCGCTCTGGTCGAGGAGGCAACCTCGGCGAGCGAGAACATGCGCGCCGAGGCCAACACGCTCGAGGAGCTGGTCGCCGCCTTCAAGATCGCTCAGTCCGCGACCTGAGCGGGCCATACATCGGCTCGGCACGGCTCGGAGCCATCCGGCCCGGCGCGCCCCGGACTCGAAGCCGAAGCCGAAGCCGAAGCCGGAGCCGGAGCCGGAAACGCCTGTCCGCGACGCATGCGCGGAATGCCATGATGATCCCGACGCGTCGCCGCTGCATTCGGCGATATCGGACGATGCCAGGTCCAGTGGCGCTGCCCCGCGGTGCGAACGGCCAGCGTCCGGGCCGACGTCGGAGCGCGCCCATCGACCACCGAGATCGATGGCCGAATTCCGCGAGAACGCAACGGCGCTTCGATCCGACCCCGTCATCGACGCCTTCAGGCGAGGTGTGGACTGGAGCCTGATCGAGCCAGGTCGACCGCGCAGTCGGCGGTGTGGCCGCGATCGCACACGCTGCAGCGCGGCCGACTCGGGACCTCGATGGGACGTGCGCGAGGGAAGCGGAGACCCTTCGATCGCTCTACACAGCGCCGGAGCTCCACGCGCCGTGCCTGGAGGTATCGCGCCCGGGCTCGACCTGGTCCTCGAGCCAGATCCTCGTCAGCCGATCCGCATCTTGCCGAGGAAGTGGCGCTTGCCGATCTGGACGCCCTGCGAGTGGAGGATGTCGTACGCCGTCGGGGCGATGGAATAGAAGCTCGGCAATGAGACCGTGAGCAGGCAGTCCGAGTTCGCGAACCGAAGCTCGGCGCCCGCGATCTTGAACACCATCTTGCCGTCCGCCAGCGCGTTCACCGCGTCCTCCCCCAGCGCTGCCAGCTTGTCCGCGGTCTCGGCGACCAGCCTCTGTGAGGTCGGCGTACTCGAGGCTCGAGCCCTTGAGACCTCCGTCGTCGGCAGGCGGCAGGAACTCGCCCGATCGCATCCCCTCGAGCGCGCCAATCGAGCGGTGCGCCACGCAGAACACCTGGAACGGCAGCGTCCCCATGTCGTCGCGCAGGCGCGATCGGACCACTTCGGCCGGATCGGTGCCCTCGCCTGCGAAGTGCTCGGCGCCCTTCGCGAGGACGCGGGCGGTCGCGCCGACGATCTGCTCGTAGCTGCGGACGCTGACATCGTCGAACGAAGGGGTCATGGATCTCCTCGGGCACTCGGCGACCAGCGCACGCGTGTCGCCCATCACGCCGTCCGAGTCCTCCTTCTGCGGCAGCAACGGCAGCAACGGCAGCAACGCCAGCAGTTCGGCATTGCGTGGTGACAGCCGGGACCACCTTGCATGCGGCTGCGCTCGTCGAGCCGGCGCTCGGTCAGCTCCCCAGCAGAGGCGATGGGAGCCGTACCGATCATGTCCATCGGGACGCCGTGGCCGACGCCATACGCGGCCCGGCTTCGAAGTCCGACCTGCAGCGCGGCTCGAAGCCGACCGACCCGCGCGCCTGTCCGGCTCATGGATCGCCCTGCGGAGCGCGCGTCCTGCGCGGCTGGCCGCGTGTGAAGCGCGTGCGATTCGTGCTGCGATGCAAGTAGATCAGCGCTGCTCCTGGCAGCGCGAAGAAGAGAGCCAGTCCAAGCCCCGGAAGCCAGCCATATCCAGTCGCGCTCATCCCGCTCCAGAGCAGATGACTCAGTGCAATGTAGAACGAGTACGCGGCAGCAGACGGGGCGATCCAGGGGCGCGAATTCCAGAATCCCCACGCTCCGAGGAGGAAGATCGCCCAGTGGATCGGCGCAGTGAGCCGAGCGGCTGTTCCCTCGAGTTCGAAGCCCAACCACACCTCAGTCTCGCTGGCGTCATCGTGGAAGAGGTCGCGAGGAACGAGGAACGCGACGGTGAGCAGGCAGAAGCCGGCCATGGCCGTCATCCACCAGGGACGGGCGGGAGGCCTGGAGGCGGGTTCGCTCGATTTCATGGGGTTCCCCTCTTCGGATCCCCGGGAGCTGCTTCGGAGAGCCTCTTCTCTTCGTTTAGGTCAAGCCTGCGATCGTGACCCGTAGAATGGGCCTGGCACGAAGCGTGCGATGGCCTCGGGGATGC
>CAZQMY010000396.1:0-5783 GCA_964594405.1 uncultured Spirochaetaceae bacterium
CAGTCGATGCGCCGCAGCGATGCGCACAGCGCCGGCGTACGGTCATCGTCGCCGACTTCGCCCGCATCGAACGCCGTGCGCAGCCCGTCGAGGAACTTCCTCTTCTCCATCAGTCGCTCGACGCCCTCTGAGGACACCGACCTTGCACAGGTAGGATGGTTGGGGGCCCTCTCCCCTCGCGCGGCTGTCAGGGCCCCGCGCCCTCATCGCACCCGAGCGCAGCAATCGGGAGCCCGGCCGCAGATTCCGCGATCCGATTCAGACACCCACCCGTCCTCCGGATCGAGAGGTCGGATCCGTCCATGACGCGAGGCGAGTGAGCGTCCGCATCCGGGATCGACCTCGACGGCTGTGAACCACATGGAGGTCTGAGTGCCCGGGATCACGTGCGTGAGCCGCGGGATCAGGCCGAGATCACCCAGGAATGGAGACTGCTGATGATCAGGCTCGAAACCGCGTCCCTCGCCCTCCTTCTGATCCTGGCGCCCATGGCCAGTCAGGCCGCCGTTGGCGTCTACGAAGTGATCACCGACCAGACCACCAGCAGCAGCGTCGACTACACGGGCCTCGAGGTCGCTTGCCCGCCGGGCAAGCAGGCACTCGGCGGCGGGGCGAGAATCATCGGCTCAGCCGCCGGCCCGGGCTTGTGGCACAGCCGACCCGTCATCGTCCTTGGCGAAGAAGAGGCGACAGCTTGGCGGGCCGGCGCGACCGAGATCACCCCCACGTCCTCCAACTGGGCACTCGAGATCCAGGTGGTCTGCGGTGTTGTCGGCCACTACGAGGTCGTTCAAGAGACCACCTCATCACTGGACGATCTGACCGGGAGCAAGAGCCTCGTCGCGCGTTGCCCCGACGGCAAGGACCTGCTCGGCGGCGGCGTACGTGTGCTCGGGGCGGCGGGCGCCCCTACGATCACGGCCAGCGGCCCCGATGGCCCCACGTCCGCACCGACGGGATGGCTGGGCGAGGTCACCGCGAACGACCAGCCTCCGGGCACCACCTGGGGCCTCACCACCTACGCGATCTGTGGCGTGGTCTCGGGGTACGCGGTCGACAGCCAGAGCCTCCCCGTCAGTGGGATCGATCCGAAGTCGCTTTCGACCTCCGCGCCTGGGCCGATCGTCCTATCGGGAGGGGCCAGGGGGACGGGGAGTGCGGTGGGGATCGGCCTGACCGAGACCCTCATCGTTCCGCCGGGCGATTGGGCCGCCTCCGCCACGGAGTTCTCCCCCACCGCCGACGGCTGGGGGCTTCGCGTCGACGCGATCACCGCACACGAAGGCGTTCCGTCGGTCCCGCCGCAAGCTCCGCCTGCGCGGCGCCCCGTCGAATTCAGCACGCTCCCCGATCGGCAGGCGCTCCCGGCGGGCGGCACTGGCCCGCTCGACCCGGGCCAGGTGCTCGCCACCGAGACGCCCGCCAGCGCAGGTCTTCCTCGCGATGCGCTGGACGTGGCACCGGGAATCGGGGATGGCGACGAGCCGGACGCCCAGATCGATGCACTCGCCAACGGCAACGACGCGCTCTTCGCCGAGCTGCTCGCCAATGACACCGAGCTCATCCTCTCCGTGGTGGGGGACGCCGGAGCAGAGGAGATTGCGACGTTCCAGGTCTCGACCGGCGGCGGCTTCGCGATCGAGGACCGGCACCGGGACCTCGATCCGAAGGACGGGTCCGGGGAGGGCGGGTTCGACGATCTGGACGGACTCGAGCTCTGGGGACCCAACGTCGCCGATGGCTACGACGCGCTCTACTACTCGTTCTCCAACGACGCTCTCGATGGCGTCTCCGTCTACGCGCAGCAGAATGGCTTCGAATTCGAGTGGGTGCCCCATTCCTTCGTAGTCACGGCGGTCCAATCACTGGGCTACGCGGGTGATCCCGAGGACGTCGACATCGACGCCCTGCTCGTGCGAAACGCCAGCGGCGGCGACTTCGTGGAGGCCGAAGACGCGCAGATCGTCTTCAGCATCCGCGCCGTACCGGGAAGCGGCTTCGACGGCAGCGAGCTGATCCTGCTCGACGGCGACGGCAGCGCCTCGTTCCTCGAGCACGGCGGTCGCGTCTGGGACACGAGCTTCGCGCTCTCGAGCGAGCTCGATGACCTCATCGATGGCGCAGGCACTGCTGGAGAGGACATCGATGCCATCGAGGTGCCCGAGCCTGGGATGACTCCCGCGCTGTGTGCCGGGGCCATGCTGGTCGGTGCGCTCGGCTGGGCGCGGCGACGGTAGGTAGAGGGAGAGGCGCTCGAGATGGGAATCAAGCCTCGGCGAACGGCATCGGGAAGCCCGTGGCAGAACGAGATCGCCGAGAGATGGGTCGGCAGCGTTCGAAGGGAACGGCTCGATCGCGTGATCGTCGGAGCGGAAAGACTACTTCTGCTCCGCTCGATGAGCAGGGAGAACCGACAGTCGCGACAGCCAACCGTTCGCCGACCCATCCGAGACGAAGGCCGATGGTGGTGGCTGAAGCCCCGCGCACCCGCGGTCTCCGGTTCGCTTCCGCGAGCCGGGGCGACCCAGGATCCCGCGGGTGCGCGGGGCCTTCCTTCACGACGCTGGCGAGGACGCGGGGAGTCTCTCGACGTAGCGCGGAGGCATCGCACCTCGAGCCGAAAAAGGGGCTAGAAATTCCCATCCACCCGGCTCATGCTCGGCTTCACGGCGCGCTACTGTGAAAGCGGGGTCGACACTTCGCACGACACCGAGATCGAGGGTGCCGGCTGATCCCGGGCCGACGCCCTCCCGAACGTGTTCCCCGGCCGCATCAGCATCTCTTGGTGGCTGCTGCACGACTGGGTGGATGCACAGCGGGGCGGGGGCTGAATCCATGCCGAGGACGGACCGAGGTGACCGTATCGGGCATCGCGGACCGGGAGCTCCGATCCTATGGGTCGCGGTCGCGATCCTCGCCGCGTGTGCACCGCGCAGCTACGTACCGGCTCCCCTCTCCTCGGTGGACCTCGTCGACCGGGCACGAGCGCAGGAGGCCGACGGCGTACGCGTGCGCGCCTCCGTGCCGAGCCGCGAGGAGGCGAAGGCCCTGCTCGGCTTCGACGTCTACGCCCGCGACATCCAGCCCATCTGGATCGAGGTACGGAACGACACGGGCTCACAGCTGCGGTTCGCGCCCGTGAGCGTCGACCGCGAGTACTACGCCACGCGTGAGGTCGCCTACATCCACAAGAGCCGATACGCGGGCAAGGGCTACGAGGCGATGGAGCGGTACGTCGCAGAGAGCGCCATGCCGCGCTGGATCGGGCCGGGCCGGACGCGCTCGGGATTCGTCTACACGCACCGCGAGACCGGTACCAAGGCCTTCAACGTCGACCTGTTCATGATCGATGGAGGGCACCGCACCTTCAGCTTCTTCATCGACGTCCCGGGCTTCGAGCCCGACCACGCTCGCATCGACTTCGACGCCCTCTACGACCCGTCGGAGATGATGGACGCCGACGCGACCGGGCTGCGCGACGCGGTCGCCGGACTCGAGTGCTGCACGACCGACGTGACCGGCGAGGCCGCGAGTCTCCCGATCAACGTCGTGTTCGTCGCCGACGGCGAGGATCTCCTCGAGTCCCTGCTCCGCGCCGGCTTCAAGGAGCGCCCGCGCGCCGCCGGCGTCGAGCAGATCGAGACGGCGCCGCATTGGCAGGGGCGACCCGCGGACGCGGTCTTCCGCAGCTCTCGCAGCGGCCGCTCCGAGCGCAACGAGCTTCGCGTCTGGCGCGCTCCCCTCGACGTCGACGGCGAAGAGACCTGGGTCGGTCAGATCACCCAGTACATCGGTCGCCCTACAGCGTTCGAGCGCGCCTTCTTCGACCCACTCCTCGACCCGAACATCGACGAGGCCACGAGCTGGCTGCTGCAGCGCATGTGGTATGCGCAGGCGTTACGGCGCTTCTCCTGGCTGTCCACCGCTGAGGTGGTGTCGCTGCAGTCGCCGCGCACCGACTTCCGGGGCGTCTCCTACTTCACGAACGGGACGCGCGTGGTGCTCTGGCTCTCGGGCGAGCCGATCTCGCAGGCCGAGACGCAGTACGTCGAGTGGGACCCCGAACCGTATCGGAGGACGCCTTGAACGGGAAGCCTCGACCCAGGCGGCGCTCGAAGTGGATCGGGGTCTTCGCGGCGCTGGCACTCGTCTCGCTGGCCTGCGCGAATCCGTTCTTGCCGGTCCCGCTGGAGCAGCTCGGAGTCCTGGAGCGGGCGCAGAGCCAGGAGAAGGGGAAGATCCGCGTCACCGTCGCGGTGCCCAGTCGAGACGAGACGAAGCGGCTCTTCGTCGACGATCTCTACCGACGGAGGGTGCAGCCCGTCTGGATCGAGATCGAGAACGGATCGAGCGAATCCATCCTGTATCTGCCCGTCGGCACGGACGCCGAGTACTACACACCCATCGAGGCGGCCAACATCGACGCGAAGGAGCCCGATGAGACGAAGGACGCATCGCGCAATCGCTACTTCTTCGACGCGTCGCTCGAGCCGCTGATCCAGCCCGGCGAGACGCGCAGGGGCTACGTCTTCACCGAGCTCGATGAGGGCACGAAGGCCTTCAATGTCGACATCGCCCTTCCTCGAGATGCCATCTCGTTCACATTCTTCGTCCCGGTCCCCGGGCTCGCCATCGACCACTACGACATCGATTGGGACGGGCTCTACCCGTCGGACGAGATCGTCGAGCTCGACCGGGACACGCTGCTCGACGAAATCGCGCGATTCGGCTGCTGCGCCACCGACAAGAAGGGTGAGGGCAGCGCGGATCCGCTCAACCTGATCATCATCGGAGAGCCCGAGGACGTCTACTACTCGTTCCTTCGTGCGGGCTGGGACGAGACGGAGACGATCACGCGCGCGTCCCTGCTCCGAACCGCCGGCTCCTTTCTCACCGGCGGCGAGTACCGGTACTCTCCGGTGAGCTCGCTCTTCGTCTTCGGTCGAAAGCAGGACGTTGCATTCCAGAAGGCGCGGGCCAGCATCCACGAACGCAACCACCTGCGTCTCTGGATGACGTCGGCCCGCTTCGAGGGCAAGCCCATCTGGATCGGCCAGATCAGCCGCGACATCGGCGTGCGATTCACCCGAAAGACGATCACCACGCACAAGATCGACGCCGACATCGACGAGACGCGCGAGTACCTGCTGGAGGATCTCGCCTACGCGCAGACCCTCGACAAGTTCGGCTATGCGGAGGGGGTCGGCGCCGCCACGCTCGAGGATCCGAAGCGCAACCTCACGGGCGACCCCATCTTCACGGACGGCTACCGGCTTGTGCTCTGGCTGGCGAGCACGCCTCGCGCCATCGACGACCTCGAGTTCGTGGAGTGGTCGCTGCCGCCGCACGAGCGGCCGGAGCGCTCCGAGGCCCCGTAGGCCGCGCCGAATTCTCCCGCCGCTTCACCGGGCGCAAGGGGCGCATCTACGGTGTGCAGCGCTTCGGCGCTTCGGGCCCGGCGGGCGATCTGGCCAAGCAGATGGGCTTCACCGGCGACCAGCTCGCGGCCGCCGTGCTCGCGCACCTGGGCTAGGTTCGCGCGCCCCTATCTGCTTCGAGCGCGGAGTCGTCGCGCGGCGATGAGGCCGGCGCCGCTCGTCCCGAGCAGTGCCGCCAGCATCGGCAGCGCGAGGCCGCCGCCGACCGGTACCTCGTCGAGTCGGCGGATGGCCACCCAGCTCCCAGTGCCCACGCTCACGATGTCGATGAGCCCGATCAGCTGGTTGCCTCTGAGCGAGAACTCGCCGTCGATGGCGTAGTCATAGCCCACGGGCCCGACCTGG
>CAZQMY010000397.1:0-5773 GCA_964594405.1 uncultured Spirochaetaceae bacterium
GGCGAAAGCTCACGGACAGGTGGCGGCCGCCGAGGTACCGCGCGACGCGGTCGCCATCCAGCGTCGCCGACATGGCCACGAGGGGCGTCGGACGGCTGCGCAGGTGAGCCAAGAGCAGGTCCACGTCGAGGCGCAGGTCCTGGATGTGGCCCCGCCGGAACTCGACGCCAGAGTGCCCGATCCTCCGGGCGACCTCCGGCGCGGCGCGGCGCGCCAGGGCGAGCATCTCGGCATTCATGTCGACGCCGATCACGCGACCCTCGGGCCCCACCAGCTGCGAGGCGATGAAGCAGATCTTCCCGCCGCCGCTGCCCAGATCGAGCACGGTCTCACCCGGGCGGACGAAGGGCGATGGGTCACCGCAGCCGTAGTCGCGCTCGATCACCTCGATGGGGATCGCTTCGAGGTAGCGCGCGTCGTATGCCACGGGGCAGCAGAGCGCGTCCTCGCGCGCCCTTGCCGCGGCGCCATAGCGCGTGTGCACGACGGCCTCCGTCTCGGCGCGGGAGCCGGGGTCGAAGGCCTCGTTCGTCGGATCCTGCATCGTGATCTCCGGGTCTTGAGAGGGGGGAATCGGCGTGTGCTCTCGTCCATGGATACGGGAGGCGGGGGCCCGAGGTTACGATCGCCTTCGGGCCAGAGGTCTGGCCCCTCGGGGCTGCGGCGATCTCGGCGTCGTGCATGGGGGCGCCCGGGGCGCTTCGCTATCGTCGGCGCCGGTCAGATCCCCGTGGTCCACGGTTCACCCATCGCCGCGGGCACTTCCCTGTCCCGATCGACCGCGCCCCCCGGACGCAGCCCCTCGATGCCCGCACCACCCGCGGCTCGGCTCGGCCGGTGCACGGTCGACTCGCATGTCAATCGGCCGTTCGCGCCATCACACCGGGCCGCCCCGCGCTGCCCGGTTCATCACAGTCCCGCCCGGGCGACGTCTGCGCCCGAGGCCCACCCCAAGCAGGAGCAACGCAATGAGTGAGATTCGATTCGACGATCGCGTCGTGGTGATCACGGGGGCCGGCGGCGGCCTCGGCAAGACCTATGCCCTCGAGATGGCAAGGCGCGGTGCCAAGGTCGTGGTGAACGACCTGGGCGGCGCCTCGGACGGTACCGGCGGTGGCTCCAGCATGGCCGATCAGGTGGTCAAGGAGATCGAGGAGGCCGGCGGCACCGCGGTGGCCAACTACGACTCCGTCGCGACGCCCGAGGGCGGCGAGGCGATCATCAAGACCGCCCTGGACAACTTCGGCCAGGTCGACGTCGTCGTGAACAACGCGGGCATCCTTCGCGACAAGTCCTTCGTGAAGCTCGCGCCCGAGGAGCTCGAGATCGTCATCGACGTGCACCTCAAGGGCGCCTTCTTCGTCTCGCAGCCCGCCTTCCGCGCCATGAAGGAGCGCGGCTACGGGCGCTTCGTCCACACGGCGTCGGCGGCGGGGATCTTCGGCAACTTCGGTCAGTCCAACTATGGCGCCGCGAAGATGGGGCTCGTGGGCCTCTCCAACGTGCTCGCCGTAGAGGGCGCCAAGAGCAACATCAAGAGCAACGTGATCGCGCCGATCGCGCTCACCCGCCTCACCGAGGATCTGCTCGGTCCGATGGCGGAGCGCGTGCAGCCGCACCACGTGACGCCCCTCGTGACCTACCTGTGCAGCGAGGCCTGCGAGGAGACGCACTCGATCTACTCGGTGGGCGGTGGCCGCTTCGCGCGCATCTTCATCGGCGCCGCCCCCGGCTGGACCAAGAAGGGCGACACGGCGACCGCCGAGGACATCGCGGCCCATTGGGAGGAGATCCACGCCGACGGCGGCTATATCATCCCGGGCAGCATCGCGGACGAGATGAAGATGATCATGCAGGCACTGGCAGGCTGATCGGGGCCGCGAGCGAGCAGAGGAGCGAGCGAATGCCGATCGATCCCAGCAAGGCCCTCGGCGCCGAGTTCGGCGGGGGCGAGTTCAGCTGGACCAGGGACGATGTGATCCTCTACCACCTCGGTGTCGGTGCCGGCGTGCCCGCCACCGACCCCGGTGAGCTGGAGTACACCTACGAGAAGAACCTGAAGGTGCTGCCCTCCTTCGGCGTGATTCCCGTCTTCAGCTCGATGGGCGGGATGGCGGGTGTCGAGGGGCTCGACTTCAACTTCGCCATGCTGCTGCATGGCGAGCAGGAGATCATCCTGCACGCCCCGATCCCGCCGGAGGGCACGGTGGAGAGCACGGGCAAGGTGGCCGAGCTGTGGGACAAGGGGAAGGCGTGCCTCTGCGTGCTCGAGGTGGAGTCGAAGCTGAAGGGCGGCGGTCCCCTCTTCACGAATCGATTCTCCCTCTTCCTGCGCGGAGAGGGCGGGTTCGGTGGCGACCCCGGGCCCAAGGCCGGCAACGTGCGGCCCGAGCGCGCGCCGGACGGCGTGGTCGAGCGACCGCGCCTGCCCCAGCAGGCCCTGATCTATCGCCTCTCCGGCGACAAGAATCCGCTCCACGCCGATCCCGACTTCGCCAAGATGGCGGGCTTCGACAAGCCGATCATCCACGGGCTCTGCTCGTATGGCGTGGTGTGCAAGGCGATCGTGGACGAGGTGCTCGGGGGCGACGTCACCCGGGTGGCGCGCTACCAGGCGCGCTTCCGCGGCGTGGGCTTTCCGGGCGAGACCTACATGACCTCCTATTGGAAGGAGGGAGACCAGGTGCTGATCGAGTCCAGGAGCAAGGAGCGCGACGAGATCGTCATCTCGAATGCGGTGATCGCCCTCGACGGCTGATCACCGCGCACGCTCTTGAACGAACGGGCCGGGGATTGATCTCCGGCCCGTCTTCGTCGGCGCCCAGGCTCAGTCCGCGAGGGCGGCCTCGAGGCCGGGCCACTCGATCGAGGTCTGCGCGGCAAAGGCCCGGAGCAGCAGGTCGCGATCCGGGTCGTCGTCCTTGCCGCGATAGTCGCCGACGTGCTTTGTGAGCTCCGCCGCATCGGGCTCCGGCGGCGCCTCATCGCCCTTGAGGATGCCGTCCTCGTGCTCGAGTCCGATCTGATCGAGCCACTCGGTGAGCAGCTCGGGCCGGCACTCGAGGAAGTAGACCGCGAGCATCTCCTCGGCCACCGGACTCGCCGCCACGCGCGAGAGGCAGCGGCGCACCGCGGCCGCGCGTTTGTCGAAGGGCTGCTTCATGAGGTACTGCGGCCGCGACTTCATGCTCGCCGCCGCGGCCCCGACCACCTGTCGGAACATCTCGGGCGACTTCTCGGCGAGCTGCCGAAGCAGCGCCTCCGCGCGCTCGGGCGGCATCGTGGCGAAGATCTCGTGGGGGCGCATCGACGGTCCTCTCCGGCTGATCGGGCTGGCCTTGATGTAGCACTCCGGCGGGCCGGATGCCGACGGCCCAGCGCTCCTACTCGCCGAAGCGGACCCGCTCGATCACGAGCGTCGGCCGGCGCAGCGCCTCACGAACCGAGAGTCCCGTCAGCAGCACGAGCACGGCGGCCAGCGCCGAGTGCAGCCCGGTCACCTCGACCTGGAGCCTCAGCAGCACATTGGCCACCCCCACGCCGATCTGCAGCAGGCAGACGAGGAAGATGGCGCGCACCAACGTCGAGAGGCGCGAGCCGTGCTCGGTGGGGTCGACCTGGCAGGCCAGCTGCAATCCGAAGAGCGCCAGGAAGAGTGCGTAGGCGTTGAACCGATGCAGCAGGTGCAGGCCCTGGCCGCCCTCGAGGCTCGGTACCCAGA
This sequence comes from uncultured Spirochaetaceae bacterium, assembly GCA_964594405.1. Lineage (GTDB taxonomy): Bacteria > Myxococcota_A > UBA9160 > UBA9160 > UBA4427 > CAZQMY01. Next base: position 3,722 of record CAZQMY010000397.1, read on the forward strand.
CTCCATCCGTGCAGGTCGGCCACTCGTCGCAGAGCAGCCCGGCGTACTGCGAGGAGACGAGGCCGCCGAGCAGCATCTGCACGAAGAGCATGAAGGCCGCGGCGAAGACCAGGCCCTTGAGCGCGGGCAGCATCGGGCGCGGGGCTTCGTCTTCGGTCCCGGCCGCGCGGGCCTCGCGCGCCGCCTCGAAGAGCGAGGCGGTGATGAAGGCCAACGCGAGCGCGAAGGCGTTGCCGGTGAGCAGGTGGGCGGTGACGGTCCAATAGGCCAGGAGCTGAAGGACCGTCAGGCCGCCCAGGACGATCTGCGCCACGAGAAGAGCCGCGGCGATCGCGTACCCGAGGCCGACGCGGGCACGCAGGGCAGGCACGCGAAGCGTCAGCACACCGAGCACCCCAAAGACGATCGCGATGCCACCGGCGATGGCCCGGTGACCCCACTCGAAGGCCACGCGCATGTCGAACTGGGGAATCAGCTGGCCGAAGCAGAGGGGCCAGTCGGGGCACGAGAGACCCGCGTGGTTGGCCCGGACGAGCGCCCCGAGCACGATCAGGCCGTAGGTGAGAGCGGTCGTGAGAGCGAAGCCTCGGGCGAGGGTGCGGGCCTTCTCGCTGATCGTGTCGTCGATCGGGGCGGAATCGATGGCGGGGGCGGTTGCGGTGGCGGACATGGAAGCGGGGATCGGGGCCGATGGCTTTGGGCGCCAGGGAGGAGCCGGCACGGGGTCGAGGTCCGCCCGGCGTCGCGGCCGGACGGTAGGCAATGTCCCAGAGGACCACAAGAAAACGGGCCCTTGGGGGTTCCGCCGGATTCTCCGGAGGAATGCAGAGACCGGAGATCAGGGGGAACGAAGGCGGGCCCTGCGTCGTCGCTGCCAGAGGCGCGCGCCCGTCCTGCCGGCATGGTGAGGCGGCGCACGCTCGTTTCGCAGGGTGAATGCCCGAGGCCGACGTGCAGGGTCATCCTCAAGCGCCGAGCCACCCTGTCCTTTCGGATTGGATTCCCGGCCGTGTGGCCGCTCGAGCCGTGCGGATCGGCAATCCGTGCCGCCCGGGCGCCTTCAGATTGAAGCGCACGCCGTCGATAAGCTCGGTGTTATGGTTGAGAACACGATGTCAGGTCAGTCGAACGACGATCCCCGCAAGCTCTCGGCGATGATCACCCGCGTTTCCGACCTCGCCCTGGCCCACTCGGTGGCCTCGGTGGTGGTGGGCATGGTGGCCGAGGAGGGGGATCTGGTCTTCCCCGAGTACGTGAGCTTCCTCCAGAGCGCGCTGCGCGTCGAGGACGGGATCTTCCGCATGACCCGTGAGCGCGCTGTGCTCCACCTGGCGGATGTGGACGCCCGCCGGGCCGCCGAGGTGATCGAGCGCCTGACGGCGGACTTCTGCGACGAGTTTCCCGCCTCGCGACGGCCCACATTCGAGTCCCGCATGTACGAGGTGAAGCCCGGCGACAGCCGGTTGCGCGTCAAGGACGTGCTGACCGAGATCTTCTCGGCCCGCATCCTCCACTAGCCTCCACGAGCGACCCGCTCGCTGGCTAGCGCTTGCGCTCCGCCGCCAGTCCGCAGGTCTTGCCCCGGGGCTGGTGGAGGACCTCCCCGGCGAGTCCGTAGAGGCAGGTGTCCTGCCCGGCGCCGCTCGCGTTCGAGCGCACCGCGTGGCGGGGCCTGCTCTCGGGGCAATCGATGCCGTCGGGCGAGTGGATGAGTCGACCGCTTCCGGCGTAGACGCAGGTCGGCCCGGCGGCCTGATAGCGGAGGTCGGGAGTCTCCTGGTCGGGCGGCCCGCCCGCCGAGGGCGTGGCGTCGCCGAAGTCGATGGCGTCGCCGCGTTCGATGGCCAGCCTCAGGGCGAGGGCCTTGAGGCGGTAGTATTCGTCCTGCCAGCTCTCGACCGGCGCGTCGAACTCGCCGAGCTCGATCCTCGCCGTCGCGTGGTGACCGCCATCGCGCGCCTCGCGCTCGTGGTCGCGCGCCTCGAGGCGCGTGCGGACCTCGGGGATGTCGAAGCCATTGCGCGCCGCCTTCGCGGCCAGCGCGCGGGCCGC
>CAZQMY010000398.1:0-5764 GCA_964594405.1 uncultured Spirochaetaceae bacterium
GGTTGGGGTGGGTGGGTGCCGTGCCGGTCAGGGTGGCCGAGACGGGTGGCGTCACCACCTCGAAGGTGACGGGCGGCGCGTTGGCGGCCGAGCCGACGAGTCGGAGGGCGACGGGCGTATCGACGGACGTGGCGAATGCGAGGTCGCTGGCCACCGGTGGCGTGTTCTCCGCCACGATCTCGACGGCAAGGGTGGTCCGCGCCCGATTCGAGGCTCGATCGATCGCGATGAAGGTGACCTCTCGCGGACCTGGAGGCCCGCTGATCGGGGGGCTGAGCGCGGTGTAGCCGTCGAATCCCTCGTCTTCGAGGATCACCTGCTCGTCCTCTTCGAGGACGCCATCCCCGTCGGCGTCGATGACGCACCGGACCGACTCGATGGCGTTCTCGGCATCCGATGCGCTCGCAGCGCACTCGAAGCGGCTGCCGACCACCACCGCCGCGTCCGAAGAGGGGGATCGCGGTCGCAGATCGGGGGAGCCGACGTCGGGCAGCCGCCCGAAGATCCTGACGTAGTCGTCGACGCTCATGTCCAGCGGACGAGCGGGGTTGTCGTCGATGATCGTGGCGAAGCCCACCGAGCGGAGCGTCGTGCCCAGGTCGAAGGCGAGGGCGTTCCACTCGTCGATCCGGGGCGTATCGGGGCCGGCATAGAAGGGCACGACGAAGTCCGGCTCATAGCTGTGTGCATAGCTCATCGTGCTGAGGTGGTCTTCTTCGAGCGCGTCCGTGTCGTCGACCCGGATCCGCAGATCGAACACCGGGCCATCATCGATGAGCGCCTGGTAGAAGATGTCGACGAAGGTGCGGCCGTCCGCGTCCTCGTTCTGACTCGCGGTGAGGGTCAGGTTCTGAGGTTCATCCCAGTTCGTCGAATCGAAGAGCAGCTGCTGCCGCTCGAACACCTTGGAGTCGGAGCTGATCGCGACCTTGGGACTCGCAGTCCAGACCAGGACGGGCACCTCCCGTCCGGGATCCCGAGAGAGCGAGACCCGGGTCGTTGCCGCCTCCTCGGTCTCCTCATTCAGGATGATGCGGTCGAAGGGGAGCTCGACGCGGATCTGGAGCTCGTCGTCGTCGATGTGGTCCGGCGAGAAGTAGAGGCGCGAGAGGCCCTGGTATTCCGGGTCCTCGCTCTCGAACGCGGCCTTGAGGTAGACGTTGGCGACGGCGTTGTCCGAGGCGCTGATCCGGATCGTCTTCTCTTCCCGCCAGGTGGATGCGCCGAACTGGAGCGTGTCGGGCGTGACGGGCGTACCGGCGGTATCGAAGCTGACGGTCACGTCGGCGCTCGGCTGCCGGGTCAGCCGCAGGGTCACCGGGAAGGGCGGCCCGCCGCCCTCGAAGAGCAGTGGACCTTCGGTCCGATAGACGTAGAGCGGCTCCCCGGAGTCGGGATCCGTCTGTGGAAGCGTGGGGTCGAGCTTACCCGGCTTGCGAGCCGAGGCGATCCGCAGATACGCAAGCTCTGCCTGATCGTTGTCGAAGAGCGAGAACTGGGTCTGCTCCTGGCGGTCGATGAAGCGGGTGTCGGTGCTCGAGGCGAAGAGATCGACCTGTCCGTCTCGAACGGGCGCCTCCTCGCGCACGCCGGCGTCGGGATAGCGCAGCGTCACCGTGACGCCCGTCTCCCAGCTTCCCGGGCCGATGCTGAAGGACGCGGGCTCGATGACGAGCATGGGATCCGTGGTCTCGAGCTTGACGCCGACCGGCGCATCGGGGGGATGGCTCAGGCTGACGAGCATCTGCGCGTCCCGGTCGCCCTCGATGAGGACGCGCGCGTCGAGATAGTCGATGCGAAGATCACCGGTGACTTCGTCGCAGTCGTCTGCGTCCTCAGAAGTTCCGCAGTGGACGAGCCCCAGGTTGTGACCGAGCTCGTGGAGGAGGGTCGACCACTGTTGCTGTGTGTTTCCGGCTCGCTTGTCCGTGATTCCGAAGGCGCGCAGGGAGACGATCTGATCGCCGACCGGCAGGCTCCCGATGCCGTGGCCCCTGACCCACTCTGTGACGCCGCCGTTGCCTTCGAAGAAGACGACGGTGCTGCCTGCGGCGAGGCGCTCGCTGAAGGGCGGTGTCACTCGCACGGCGAAGTCGAAGATCTTCTGGTACTCGCGCACCTGTCCGCGCGTATTCGGATTGCCGACGATCACCTTGAGGCCCGCCTTGTCGTCGACGCCGTCGGGGAGCCTTTCGGTGAAGATCAGGTACTCGTCCGTCGCGCTCGCCACGGTCGCGACCAGCGCGGTTCGGCGCTCGGTGTCTTTGCGATACACCGGCGTGATGAACTCGGACATCAGTGCGTAGTGGAAGGCGAGCTCGCGAGCCCGATTCTCGACCCGCCCGAAGGACTCGGCCTTCACACTCTGCAGCGAGCGCGCCGAGAGGCCCCCGATGACGTTCTCGTCCTCCTCGAAACCCAGGTAGACGTAATCGAGGGAAGGCGTCAGGGTGCCTGGCGTTGCGCCCACGTTGTATCCGCCCCAGACATCCTGATCGGGCTCGGGCAGATTCGAATAGGGCACGCCGTCTTCGTCCGAGTCCGGGCCCGCGTCGATGTGGAGTCGGATGCCGTTCTCGCCATCGGGGTTCTGGACCGGGGCGGCTTCGTAGATGCCGACGAGCCGCTGGGTCACGCCGGGCTGGAGGTCGTGCGAGTAGACGGTCGGCACGCCCAGTTGGCGCGGCGAGACGAAGTCGATCTGCAGGAAGACGTCCTTGTGGTCCTTGGTCGCCCCCATGCGCGGAAGGTCCAGGTCGACGAGCCCATCCTGGTCCATGTCGATGCCGACCTCCTCCCAATGGTCGGCAAGTCCGTCGGCGTCGGTATCGAGGCGCTCGGCGCGCACGAGCCGGGAGAAATCCGTGCTCGTATCGACTCGAAAGACGAGGCGATGGTCGGCCCGACCGACGTCCGTACGGTCGGCGCCGCTCTTGTCGGTCAGCGCCTTGGCCAGCGGGTCGAGCAGCTGGATCTCGTCGACGATGATCCCGTCGAGGGCGTCGCCCACCTGCATGACCGGGATCGGCGAGCCGATCCGCGGCACGATCTCGCCGTCGGCGGGGTTCGGGACGAGGTCGATCCGCACCGTCCAGAGGCCCATGGTGTCCCGATAGAGGCGAGGGCTCGGCGGCGTGTCGGGATAGAGGATCAGCTCCGCATTCGGCCGGCCCATGAACGCGACGATGATGCTGTCGTTCGCGAGTCCGTCGTCGGTCCCGGGGGCTTCTCCGGGCGCCGCATTCTCGAAGTGGAGGACGAAGAGCCCCTCCTCGAAATCGAACTCCTCGAAGCGGCGAGCGCGCGAGCTCGTATCGCCATCGACGAGAGGTGCGCCGAAGCCGAGGTCGGGCTGGCCTTCACCGACGATGTTGATGTAGGGCTCCGGCCGGTCGACACCGAGGGCCGTGAACTCCGTACCGTCGCGCACACTCAGGAAGAGGCCGTCGCCCTTGCCGCGGTCGCCGGCGAAGACGGCCACATCTCCGGTGTCGCTGATGGCCACGCTCTCGTAGAGCTTCGTGAACGCCACCTTCTCGGATGCTTCCGTGTCCGCGATGACGAATCGGTTGCCGCCTCCTGGATACACCGCGATCGGGGAGTCGGTCTTCGTCCCCTCGCGGATCAGCACCGTGCCATCGTTCGCAATGACCGGTCGCAGGTTGTCCATGGCACCGTTGGCCCCGCGGAAGGACGCGATCTCGAACGGGTCGAGCGACGCGGAGCCCTCGAAGACGACCTGGTTTCCGATCACGTCACCAAGAGTCCGCACGCCCTGGGAGAGGCCCTTCGTCGCGAAGCTGAGCTCGGGGACGTCGGCCTTGTTCGGGCGCAGGGGGTCTCCATCGCCCATGCCGTAGACCCATTGCCCAGCGTCGTTCATCGAGACATAGGTGGAGATGAACTCGGGCAGCCGCTCGATCAGTGGATTGCCCGAAGGGGTGATCGGGAAGGAGAAGTAGTCGGTGCTCCCCGTCTTGGTCCCGCTGCGCGTCGAACCGGAGTAGGACCAGACGCTGGCATCCACGAAGGTGAGCCAGACGATCAGATCTCCGAACGGCGTAACCTTCTCTCCATCGAAGGGCGCCGTCCACCCGAACTTGCTGATCGAATAGAAGAGCACATCGGAGTCGTTGTTGATCAGCGCCAGCGACTCGGCGCCTGATAAGGGGGCGTAGGGAGCGCCCACCAGGCTGGTGGTCCCGGTCCGATCGACTTCGATGACATGGGTGCCGCCCTGGATCTCCACGAGCGTCGGGTCATAGCCGCCGTAGACGATATCGCCATAGTCGTTGATCGAGCCGGCGGAAAAGATGATACGCGGACCGGTGCCGCCCTCTTCCACCACGACGTCATAGTCGAAGTACGGACTGGCCCGAACGGCAGACGCCGTCAGGCAGCCGAGCAGGACGGCGGCGAAGGCGCCGAGCAGTACGCTGCACGCGCGAGAGAGCCCCCGCGGCTCCCGTGCCGCCGGCCGCCCGCTCAGCACGACCGACGCGTCCCTTCGCGCATCGCGGGACGCACCAGGAGCACGAGCGCGAGCCCGTAGAGGAGGGCGGCGCCGGGCTCGGGGATCGGGATCAAGATGCCGCGGCCAGAGAAGTCGATCGTCGTCGGCGAGCTCGGATCCGTATCGCTCTGGCGGATGGCGAAGTCCCCGAGACGATCGCCGTCTTCGGAGAGCATGACCTCGATGCGAGCGACCTCGCCGGGCGCGAGCTCGGGGAAGAGGAAGGAGAACGCCATCGCGACGTCGTCCGCTGTCGTCGATGCGTTGGCCCCGTCGAGGGCGGCGTTGCTGGCGTTGTCGTAGATGTCACCGGAGGAGAAGCCGGGCTCGTCGACCTCGAAGGCCTGCCCCGACGCGAGGCTCCCGCTCGTCGCCGCCACCTCGTTGAAGAAGCTGTTCTTCGGCTCGTCGATCTCTGCATCGACATAGGAAACGAAGGTCATCCCGATGATCGTCTCGACGGAGACGTTCTCGACCTCGTACGCGAGGATCAGGTCCGAGCCGTCCGCCGAGAGCGAAGACGCGAAGCTCAGGGAGAGCTCCGGAGGCAATGCGTCCGTGGAGAGGGCTGCTGCGCTTCCGGCACGCCCCCCGTTCAGATCGCGTCCCGCAACGTGCACGAACGCGTCGAGCTCGTAGACATCGCCGCCATCGCCGATGGTCAACGTCTGCCCCCTGAGGCTTCCACCGGTGCCCGACGGGCTGAAGGGGCCGACCGTGATGGCTGTCGCGGAGGTCGCGATGAGGAGGATCGCCAGGCAGAAGGCTGCGGCAGAGATCGTCGCTGCGTGATTCGTCACTCTCTTCATGGAAGACCTCGGAACGATGGATCGGCACTATCCAAAGCCCGGTTATACGCGATTGCGCCAGGCGATGGAAGCAGAAGATGGGCGGGTTCACCGGCGTTCCGGAGAAGATTCCGTGGCGCGGACGCGCGCTGTCGTCGGTAGCAGGTCATCTCCCGCTCTCGCGCTGGAGGCTGTCGTGTCCAGGTAGGCGGATGCTCTCCTGCGCAAGGGCTCTGATGGTGGCGCGAGCGAGGCAGGTTGCCTGGTGACGGCGTGTCGACGCTCCTGGGCACCTGTTCATCTCCGAGCATCCCGACTCTTTCCGCTCCATCGAGATCTCCTCCGAATCGCCCCACACCTTCTGGCGAACCGTCCATCTGGGCCGATCGCTGCGCACTCCGTGTCACCGGACCACCACCCGGGACTCCATGAACCGCGCCGCTTCTGTACCGTCCGCGCTCCG
>CAZQMY010000399.1:0-3885 GCA_964594405.1 uncultured Spirochaetaceae bacterium
GTGGGTGGTGCCGGACGCCGACACGTACCGGATGTCGATCGTCCTCTGACGGGTCTAGTCGACGAACTCTCCTGATGCTCGGGCTTGACCGATCGGACCCGACACCAGGAGCATCAGGAGGAGGAAGCTCGACGAAATCCTCACCTGCTGGTTTCTCATCAGACTTCTCCTTGAAGCTGGCTTCACAGAATCGAGAGCAGGAGTGCCACACGGTGGCGGTTCTGGAGGGACACCTCCTCCAGAAACTGCTGCGACTTCTCGGGCGTGATGCACACGTGCTCCTCGTTGGTCTCGGCGACGTACACGGCGTCGAAGGGTGTCTCGGCCGAGCCGAGGTCCTCGTAGTACTCGTCGCCTGGGATCCCGAGGGCACTGCGTGTGGGGATGAACGTCTCGAAGCCGCCTCCACCGCCGAGCCCGACGATGCCCGCTTGAGTGATCTCGGCCGGGAGGTCGGCGATCAGCTCCGCCAGGTCCGCCCGAAAGCCTCCGGGAGCCGTGTCCAGACCGTGCCCGCCGCGCTGCAGGTACTCCAGGTCGATGTTCAACAGCTCTGCGAACGAGTTGTTGAATATGTCTCCGGACCCGTAGGCTCTCAGCCACATGAGCCGGACCGGATGCTGGCCATGCGCTGCCGCATGCAGTCGGACATTGGCAGAGACATCGATCAACCCTGGCAGATTGAGGATCGTCCGCCTGTGGTGGTCCGCTACATCGGCCCAGAGCAGCAGACCGCCGGGATGCTTGCCCTGCCCTCGACCGTCGCCGCGCCCGTTCGCGAAGGCGACGAGGCGGGGGATCGCCGGGTAGCCGCCCAGAGCCGCCAGATCCTGCTGAAGCTCTTCGAACTCCGGCGCAGGCACGGCGTCGACGAGCCTGGGCTGGGGACGCACATCCGTCTCATCCATGTCGAGTCGAGGGAAGCGGTCGACTGTGCTGGCGTGCTCGAGCAGCAGCTGGCGGGAGGCCGGCGCGTTGATCGCGAAGCGCCAGAGCTCGTCGGCGCCGTCGATCTCCCCGGCAAACCAGTCGACGGCCAGCTGGAGAGCCATCGGTATGTTTGCGCCTTCGTGCGGGGAATCGAGGCTGCCGTACAGCACGACGCCATGGGATTCTCCGTTTGCCTCCATCTCGAGGAGCGCGTGCCTCGCGACGACGCCGCCCATGCTCGCCCCGATCACGGCGACCGGCGCGATCCCGGGCTTGTTGGCGTTGATCTCGCGGATCAGCGCCTGGAGGACGCGTGAGTTTCCGCGGATGTCCCCGGCCCCGCGCTCGAAGTCGAGCATCACGACGTCGTGACCTCTCTCGAGCGCCCTCTCGAGCGCATTCTCGCGGTTCATCAAGGCGTAGAGGCAGTCCCACCGTCGGCTCGCATCGAAGTCGATTCCGTCGACGATGATCACCGGGTTGTACAGGAGGCCGTCGTCGCGACTCGCAAAGACGACGGCTTCCCCCACGTAGAGGTCTCCTTCGAAGCTCGCCGCAGGCCACGAGAAACGCGTCGGCTTCCTGACCCGGCGTCCCTCGACGCTCAGCTCCACCGGGAGGCCTGCGCGCCGGCGGCTGGTACCATCCTCCGTGGGCACGAGGAACGCCGAGACCTCGTATGATCCAAGGCCGTAGTTCGCGACCACCCGTTGTCCGTCCCATGCCTCTCGTCGTCCCGACCCATCGCCGAAGTCGACGAGCAGGTCGAGCCCGTCGGCTTCGCAGCTCTGACGCGCCTCGAGCGAGACGGTCCACTCGATCGAGCTCGAACAGAGCCGCGACGAGCTGATCCGCGTAGTGTGCTTCGCGCAGTCCACCGTGAGTGTCCGCGGGACGGGTGCGCTGACAGTCTGGGGTGCGTCGTAGAGCTCGCCGTGGCACCGATCCGCGCTGGCTGTAGACTGTGCGGTGTACCCGATCGGGGTACACATGCCCGTCCCGCTCGAATCGTCGATCCATTCCCAGACTTCATCCGGCCCACATGTCGACGGGCCGGCGGAGCTCGACTGTGCCCATGCAGACATCGCCACGAGTGGAATCATCAGTGTGACGAGCCCCAGGACATCGAGTGCCGCGAGCGCCGGCTCGGTCGGCCTCGTGCAGGTCTTCGAGAGCATGTCCGTCCTCCTCCGCCCACGCCGATCTCGAGGCATGGCGTTGGGCTTCTCAGTAGTCGCAGGCGTGGGCAACGCGGCGTCCTCCCTACTTGACCCTGACGGCGTATTACCCCGGCAGAATGCCCTTGCCGCACAGCGAATCGTTCAGCTTGAGCTGGTCCCGCTGGCCCGCAAGCTGTGCGGCGAGCAGCACCCTTGCGAGATGTTGCTTCTGCGTCTCGCAAAGGTTGTCCATCGGCTCCGCCTTCCCCTTCTTGCCACATTGGGCAGGGTCGTCGCCGAGGGCGCCGTCGTTCAAGGCCACGACCGCGGCTGCCCCGTAGATCTCCAGCTGGTCGATCGTCGCGGGCTGCGTTTAGACACCTCCCGCCTTCGCCTGAGATGCAAGTAGGCTGGCGGCAAGCAGAATGTTCGGAATCGATCTCCATCGCATGACAGTTCCTCCTCCTGGTGCGCGGCTCTTCGTTGTTCGAAGCGTGCTTCGGCACGCTCTACCTCGACTTCATCAATCTGTTCTTGTTCCTGCTTTGGATCCTCGGACGGCGGCGATGACCAGCCGAGGGCCACGATGACACTCTAGTTTCGAACCAATAGGCGGGACATCGACTCGACGGTCGACCATTCGTTGCACGAGTTGGTTCCCCAGACGTCGACCTGCTGACCGGACAAGAACGCCGCAAGGGCGAGTCGGAGGAACGAGTCGTCTGTCGACGACATTCGCGACAGATTCCTTTCGGCGCTCGTATCCACACAGCTCGCTGGGTTGTTGAGGGTTCCTGAGAACGAGACTACGAACCGCCCACCAGCTCGTACGTCCACCTCAGTGACTGTGACTCCAGCACGACTGGACGCGTGTGCCACCGTTGGCACGTGCGCCGACGCGACAGCGACAACGCCAATCAACACTACGAGGATCGACTTCAACGGATCATTCATCGCTTTTCTCCTTTTGCTTGGGTATTCAGTCTGGCGACGGCTCGAGTCCGATTCTGTATCGCACTCCGAGTGCCGTCCTTGCATTGGGGCCACACTATCAATCTCGACCTGTGGATCCTGACCTGAGGCTCACCTCTAATCTCACCGCTCCCTGACTGAAGATCACTCGCAGATACGATGCCTTGCGACTTGCGAGAGCCGCGCCAGCGCCAGCGCCAGTGCCTCGCCGGAGTCGTGTCGTCGTGCTGTCACGCGATCGGGATCCGCAGCCTCGCGGCGGGCTCCGCTCGCGGCGGAACGCGGCCCACCCTTCCTCAGAGCAGTGCGGCGACGAGGACTGCAGCGAAGCGGCGCGAGTCACGGCGCACGGACGTCGAGGTCTCGGCCCAGTCACTCCATCTCGTGGTGAAGTGCGAGTGCCTTCCTCTGACACGGACGTACGCGTCGCCCTCGAAGCAGACGATCGACTCGTTTCCTGCTCCTTGTACGATCCAAGAACTCGTGGCGGCGGCATCGAAGCCTGGATCCTCGGAGACCTGGATCTCGTGCCGATCGAAGGGCACGGGATCTCCGGCCCATACAACGCGCGCGCCGCAGTGACCGCTCTGCACCTCGAGACGTGTCGGCCCCTCGATGGGCAGGAAGCCGTGGGAATAGGCGATTGCCTTGAAGTCGGGCAGGAGATCGGGGTAATTCAAGGCGACGTAGACGGTCATCCAGGCGACCACGTCTTCGAGCGTATAAGCGTCCCCGAGCCGCGCATAGGTATACGCAAGGGCCTTGATGAGGAGCTCTCGCGCCTCGGCGGGTCCGCCGAGGCCCGACAAGTCGCCCTGGTAGT
>CAZQMY010000399.1:3895-5710 GCA_964594405.1 uncultured Spirochaetaceae bacterium
GTTTTTTTTTTATTCTTTTGTTCTTTTTTTTGCTGTCGGCGCGCTGCGGGGGGCCTGGGGTGCCCCGACAAGTCGCCCTGGTAGTCCGAGCGGCCGAAGGCGGACTGGCAGGCGTCGAGATCCTCGATGCAGTTGAGGCCGAACAGGATCTCCCAGACAATCTGCATGAGCGGATTCCCTCCGTCGTAGGCCCCGGTGCACTGCCAGCTGTGTCCGTTCCACACCATTCCATTGATGCGTCTCTCGGCAGACATGTAGTCCCGGTCGGGTCCATTCGCTGCCATCGGGTCGTAGCCACCCATTGGACGATTGTCGGGGCTCTTCAGCGGATCAGGATTCGCGAGCAGATCGTTCATTGCGAACTGCGGATCTTCGGCATGCGTCACGATCGCGACCCACACGTCCGCCATGGTCTCGTTGACGATCGTGCCTTCGTCTTTTCGGAACTCGCATTCGAAGGAGCCGCGGGGCTTGTAGGAATTCATGAAGAAGTGTCCGAACTCGTGAACGACATTCGATGGGTGGCGAGCCCCCATGGACGTCATCACCAGGGAGGGCTCGTTCGTGGACGGGTCACGGAGAAACCTGCCGTAGACGCACTCTTCGCCCCCGCAGTCCACCACGACTTTCAGCCTCCCGAGGATCGGGAGTCCCGGTAGTCCGAGCAGGGGGTCGCTCCAGGCGAGCAGTGCCTGTCGGAGCGAGCGCGCGGCCCAGAAGTAGGCGTTCGCCTGTGGGCCGGCGTCGCCCGCCACTGGCGTCGTCCAAGAAGGGCGGGTGCGGCTTGCGCGGGGCCACGCGGCGGACTCCACCCGGATTCCGATGCCATTGCCGTAGGCGGAGGCCAGCTCGAGGAAGTAGCGGGGTGGAGTCGAGTCGACGGCCGGCGCGATGCCGCTTGCCGGCGTGTTCAGCTCGATCAAGGGTGCCCGCATGCGGTTGTGCCGAATCAGCGCGGGCTCGGGGAGCAGGCCGGCCGTCGCGGGCCGAACGACGGCCAGTGAGACGATCGCGTCCAACGCGGCACACAACGCGAGCGCCATCAGGCCGACGGTTCCGCGCGCACGAGTCGGAAGGCTTCTCTTGCAGCGACAGGGGTATCGATCCACGAGGTGATCTCCTCTCCATGGCCCGCGCGTGAAGTGTCGCGGGCATCTGACCAGGTGCGTTTCGACGTCGACGGGCGCGCGCCTCGCCTGGATCGAGATCGGGCGCCAGGAGCCCGCTGCCCGGCATTCGCTCTGACAAGGCCGTCGTCCAGCCGGCATCGAGCCAGCCGAGAATCCGGAAACCCGATCCGATCGGGGAGGTTGCTTGTGTCCGTTGCACCGTCGCACTCGACGTACGCGGAGGGTGGGCTCCATCACGACGCGAATCCTGACTCGAGGCTCACCCTTTCCTCACGGCTTCCTCAACAGCTCCCGAGCCGGCTCGCGAGGGTCGCGGGCGTCGAGCGGATCAGAGCGCCACGACACCTCCAAAGCGACTCCGGGATCGCGCGCATAGAATCGCCGCTGATGCTTTTTCGCTTCGCCGAGTTCCAGGTGCATCCGGGACGCTTCGTGCTGCTGCGCGACGGCGAGCCCGTACAGTCAGCGCACGTACTCCGGGAGCTTTGCGGGCATGGGGCTACCGCCGCCCACGGTGCCAGGCGCGAGACGACCTCTCGGGATGTCGCAGAGCATCGGGATACCCGCGATGGAGGCCAGGAATTCACAATATTTCTCCTTCCAGCCTGCACCCGACACAGCCTCGATCTCTGTCGAGTCGATCTCTCGAATCTCCATCTCTTGTCTTCCTCCTGTGTGATCCGCC
>CAZQMY010000400.1:0-5688 GCA_964594405.1 uncultured Spirochaetaceae bacterium
GATTTTAGTCTATTACCCGCGGCACCTCAAGCACTTACTTACCCCGCGCGCCATGCACCCACTCATCTCGCCCAGCGCCGCCTCGTGATCCATATAGACCAGTGAGATGCGGCAGAGCACGACGTCCATGCTGCCGGCGGGGCAGTCCTCGGCATCGAGGTTCAGCCGGGCGATGCGCACGGCCTCCTCGACCTGCTTCTTCCACTGATCCGGTTGCATCAGCCGGGCGAGCTCATAGCGGCCGCCGGCGCCCTCGTAGCCCACCTCGCGTTGCTCGCCGCGGGCGGCGATCACCTGCACGTTGAGGCGCACCAGGGGCTGGACGTCGCTGGCCAGGGTGCCGTCACTGGCAGCGATGAGGATGTTGCGGTGCTGGGTGACGACGCTCGCCATCACCTGCTTGACGCAGGGATCCAGGCTGCGCGCGTACGCGTCGATCTCCTCCAGCAGGCCGATCTTCTCCTCGACGGGCACATCCGTGGGCGCTCTCTCGACCGGGTAGAGCTCGTGGACCCCGCGATTGGGCCGACCGACGGCCATGCTCTGGTCCGCGGCGTGCTCGGCGCAGATCGCCCGCGCTGCGCCCGCCGCGAGCGCGATGCTCTCGGTGCTGATCTCATCCGAATGGGCGTAGCCCTGCCGCTCGCCGCTCTGTGCGCGGACGCCTACGCCCTGGTCGAGGTGGCGGCTTCCGCTCTTGACGATGCCCTCCTCGAGGGCCACGGAGTCCTGGGTGGTGTACTCGAAGAAGAGGTCGGCGTGGTCCACTCTCCGCTCGAGCGCCGCACCCATCGCCGACTCCAGGCTCCGATCGTCGAGCCCGAATCGATCCCGAAAGAAGTCGAGTGCGTTCTCGGCGCGGATCGGTCCTAGCACTTCGCTGGAATCACTCATGGCTCTCCATCCTCATGACTCATGGGCCTGCCTCGCCTCGTGCGAAGCCCGCAGCTTAGCGGTCCGCTCGAGCGTCTCGGGGAGATCCGACAGATCCTCGGGTGCCCGCAGGGTGAGCCATCCGAGCGCCGCGATCGTCTCCATGACGTCGTCGGGGTCGTCACCCACGTAGGCGCATGCCGAGGGTAGGAGATCGAAGCGCGCACAGAGGTCCTCGAAGATCTGAGCGGCAGGCTTCCTGAGTCCGGTTCGATGCGGGAGTGCAACGAATTCAAAAAAAGGAGAGATTCCAAGCAATTCAAGGATTTCATTCAATCGATGATCGAAGTTCGAGACCAGCGCCATCCGCACCCCTGCCGTCGCGAGGCTACGCAGCGCCTCCCGCGCGCCGGGACGGAGCTGCCAGAGATCGGGGCCGCGATAGGCATCGAAGAGCGCCTCGCGAAAGCGATCGAAGTCATCGAAGTGCGTGGGCCGCACGGTGCTGTCGGCGGCCTGGATGGTCTGGCGCACCCGCTCGAGCCACCACTGCCGCTCCAGCTCGATGCGCTGCTCCGGCGCCGAACTCGGGAAGCAGCGGGGCGGCGCGTGGGCGAGCACGCGCGCGAAGGCATCACCCAGACGCCACGCCGGGAGCGCCACGCCGTGGGCGGCGGCGAAGCGCGCGTAGGTCTCGCCCACGGCTTCCCTGAGCGCGATCAAGGTGCCGGTCGCATCGAAGGCGACGGCTCGGATGATTCGGCTCGGCGACGAAATGGGCACGAGGGGGCCTCCGGGCGGTGTCGGCCGCGCGTTCAGGGCACACGCACCGACGCGATCAGCGTGGCGGGAAGATCGCGGCCCCGCGGCTGTGGATCCGAGCGGGAGATCAGCGGGGCGGCCAGTCCGGCCGTCGCGCAGAAGTCTCGTACCTGGTCGAGCGAGAAGCCCATCCAGAGGACGCCCAGCTCTTGCCGCATCCACTCGTACTCGTGCTCTTCGAAGTCCACCATCACGACGGTGCCGCCGGGACGGACGATGCGCGCCATCTCGCCGATCACGTCCTGCGGCGCGGGCATGTAGTGCAGCACCATGTGCGCGAGCGCCGCATCCATCTCGTCGTCGGCCAGCGGCATGCGATCGGCCTCGCCGGCGCGAAACTCCACCGATCCGCCGAGGGCGAAGGGCTCGCGTCGAAGCTCCTCCTCGAGCTTGGTCCTGGCGGCGTCGAGCATGCGCGCCGAATGATCGATCCCTACCACTTCGAGACCCATCCGCGCCATCTCGCAGGCGAGGATGCCCGTGCCGGTGCCCACGTCGGCCACCCGCAGACCGGGCGGCACCAGCCGTGCCAGCGCCTGGGCGCGAAGCGTCTCGTCGCCGAAGACCTTGCGAAGGGCGTCCCACTCAGGGCCGATGGCGTCGAAGAAGCTGCGCGTGCGCTCGCGCCGGGCCTCGAGCACCTGGCGGAGCATGGCGCGGTCGCGATCGGTGCTGGGATCGTCATCCAGGTGCCGCTTGATCAGCTGCCAGCCCTCGCTCCAGGGCCCATCGCTGGGCGGGACGAAGCGGTAGGAGACGTAGGTGCCGTCGCGGCGATCGATGAGCAACCCGGCCTCGCGCAGGATGGCGAGGTGGCGCGAGACCCGCGACTGCGCCATTCCGAGCACGGACATCAGCTCCTGCACCACCAGCTCCTCTTCCTCGAGCAGCCGCAGGATGCGCATCCGGGTGGGGTCCGAGAGGGTCTTGAGGACCTTCTGGAGCTCCTCTGAGGCGGACATCGCTACTGGATCCGCGGACTCAGCAGATTGCCCCCGACATCGAAGCTCGCGCGGCCATCGCCGTCGAGGGGCACACCGAATCCCTGGACCAGCATGGCCAGGTTGGGCTTCATGATCCTCAAATCGAGTCCGAGGTCCACCTGCCTGGAAGCCGCATTGGGACCGTGACCGACGTGCCCCTCTGCGCTCGCCGTGAGCAGGGGGCCGTTCAGCTCGAAGACCTTCACCTCGATCCAGTGCTCGCCGCCGAAGTCCAGGCTCCCTTCGACGCGATCGTAGTCGATGGCCAGGGGCAGGGCGTCGTGGAGGATCGAGCCGCTCTCGGCCAGGAAGTCGACCCGACCGACGAGGCCGGCGTCGCCCATCTGCAGGTCGGCGACGCCGCCCAGCTTGCCGCGCAGCGAGACCGGCAAGCCCGCCGGGATGGGGATGCTCTCGATGTCCACCGCGCTCAACGTGCCGTCGAATCCGGGCAGATCGCCCACGATCACCATGCCGTTGAGGTTGCCGTAGCCGCTCTCGACGTCGAGGTGGAGGGCGGGCTGGCCGCGCAGCCACGAGCTGCTCCAGGCGGGGCGCACGCTCACTGGCCCGAGCAGGTAGCGATCGGCGTCCGCCGTGATCACCAGCACCTCGTCGGCCGAGAAGCCCGGGCCGCCGATGGTGATCCTCGGCGAGATGCCCTCGATGCGCACGTCGTTGCCGCTGCCCTCCGCGATGCGGTTGCTGAGCTGCATCGCGAGCTGGTCGTAGGGGAATCCCAGATAGAGGAAGAACGAGATCAGGAAGAGGGCCGCCAGCGGTGTCAGCACGACGAGCTGGCCTCTGGGGATCGGGCCTTCGATCAGCGTCTTGAAGAAGGACATGGTTTCTCGATTCCGTGGCCGATGGCAGCGAGGGGCATCAGGCGGGGTCGAAGGACGACACGGTGAAGGTCACGTCCAGCAGCTTGGATTGATCCTTGCGCGTCTTCACCCGCAGGCTCTTCACGGAGAGCTGCCGATCGGAGACCTCGATGTTGTGCAGATACTTGACTGCCTGCTCGAGGGAGACCTTCTCCAGCTTCACCTCGACCTTGGTCTCCTGATAGCGCTCGTCGCTGCTGGCCTGACGCGGGTCCATCGACTTGATCGCTACCTGCGATTGTCGCGCGAGGGTCTCCAGGACGGTGTTGATGTTCCGTCGGCCCTGTTGGTTGCGGATGCGATCCTCGACCCGTCGCAGGCGCGCCTCGATCTCGCTGTGCTCTCGCTGCAGCCGCTGCATCGCGACGATCTGGTTCTCGGCGGTCTCCACGCGCTGCGCGGCGTCGTCGGCCAGGCCGAGCACGGGCATCACCACGGCGAAGGCGATCAGGGACACGCCGAGTGCCGCACCCGCGCCCCCCACCAGGATCCGCTCGCGGGGCGCGAGCCCCTGCCAGAAGTCCTCGAGCCGGCTCATCAGCTCGTTCACGTCGGCTCTCCCACGTCTTCGAGGGGGATGGAGAGGTTGAAGGAGACCGAGCCGTCCTTGTTGGTCTTGATCGAGCCGCTGACGGCCGCGTCGGTGAAGGGCGCGTCGCCCTTGAGTGCGTTGACCAATCGGTCGGTGCTCTCGTAGTCGTTCGCGTCGACGCGCAGGCGGATCACGCGCGCGTCGATGCTGACCTCCTCGAAGTTCACCTCCAGATCCGAGGGAACCCGTCGGGAGAGCTCGCTGAGCAGGTCCATGGCGCTCAGGTTGCCCTTGTAGACGCCGAGCAGGTCCGCCCGTTCGCGCGCCTCGGAGACGGCCCGCGTCATGTTGCTGAGCGGTCGGCCGCCGGCCGACTCGCCGGGGAACGCCGTCGAGAAGATGGCGGCGGCCTGGGCCTCCAGTCGGTTGGCCCGCTGGTTCTGCATGTAGACCGATGCCCCGAAGTTGCAGAGCATCAGGAAGACGACGATGCCGAGCATGATCGCCGTGGGTCGCATCTCCTTGGTGAAGAGGCCGGCGAGGTCGGCCTTGTAGGCGAACTCCTCCTTGCGGAAGTTCAGCCGGGTGCGCGCCTGGGATGAGGCCCGCAGGGCGAGCGCGATGGCCGGGGCGAAGGTCACGTGGTCGCCGCCAGCGATCAGCGCGGCGGCTTCGGGGTCCTCGGGCAGCCGCAGGCGAGCGACCGCGAGTCCGAGTCGCTCCCGGAGGAACTCGTCCACACGGTGCAGATGCGCACCGCCGCCGAGCAGCGTCACCTCTTCTACGTGCTCCGAGATCGGCCCGCCGAGTGCGCCCTCCAGCGATTCGAGGTAGACGAGCAGCTCGCGCGCGATCCGGTCGAGTACGTCGACGGCGCCAGCGCTCCTCCCATTGAAGCCCATGTCGAAGATGCCCTCCTCGCACTTGCTCTGCTCGGCCTGCTCGAGCTCCAGGCCCCGATCCCGTGAGATGGCGCGCGTGAGGGCGAGCCCGCCCACCGGGATCGTGCGGGCCGCGAGGGCGTGCCCGTCGCGGATCAGGCAGAAGGTGGTCTTCCGATGACCCATGTCGACCAGCATGCGCGTGCCGTCGAGGGGGAAGAGGGCAGTGAGGTTGGCGAGCACCAGGCCTTCCGCCTCGAGGATCCGCGGGTGGACGCCGCCCTCCGAGAGATCGTGCAGGAGATCGGCCACCACGTTCCGACGAGCCACCGTAGCGGTGACCACGCCGTGGCTGCGATCGCCGCCGCCCTGCAGCTCCCAGTCGATCAGCACGTCCTCGATGTCGAAGGGGATCTCCCCCTCGACCTCGAAGGGCACCGCAGCGGAGAGCTTCTTGCGGTCGCGGAAGGGGAACTCGAGGCGGCGCGTGGAGATGCGATCCCCCGCCAGAGCGGTGCACGGGTGATCGGTGGAGATCTGATGCATACGCAGGAATCGACTGAGCGACTCCGCCACCGGCGCCTCGGCATCGGCGCGGGGCTGGATTCGCAGCTGCCCGGGCTCGCGGCCGCGCATGGTCTGGCGCAGCTCCACGGCCTTGAAGGTATGGCTGCCGAGGTCGAGCCCCAGGACGTTCTTCATGATGGGCATGG
>CAZQMY010000401.1:0-5665 GCA_964594405.1 uncultured Spirochaetaceae bacterium
GTGCGCCTGGTGATGCCATCAGACGGCGCGAAGGGCACCGCCGTCCAGGCATTCCTGCTCTTCGAGAAGGGGACCTGGCGGCAGCACGACAGGCGGCGGGGATTCCGGCCGGGGGGGCTCGCGCGGTGACGGTCTTGCCCCTGGGATCGTGTCCTGATCGGGGTGCCGACTCCGGTCCTGCACATGGCCAGCGCGCTCGCGTGGAGCTTCGTTCCGGCTCGCGCTCCGAGATCGTGGCCGGCTTGGCCATCGCGCCTTCCCTGAGGCGCTCTCTGAGGAGCGGCGATGAAGCAAGGATGGAGCGATCACAGCTAGCGACCTGGGACCCGTTGCGCGGTGCCCTGTCGGGCCGAGGCTCTCATGTCCTCCAGGATGTAGAGCCGGCGACCCGTCGGAGGCCAGAGGACCTCGTATCGCACGACGCGAATGACCCGCCTGCCCTGCAGCGGCGGCGTGGAGGCCATCCGACGGACGGCCGGTCGGACGGAATCGATCCACTGCGCGACGTTCATCCGGGTCGAGGTAGCGACCTGATATCGAGACTGGATCAGCGGAAAGAGGGAGCGCACGAACCACGCGTCCGAGCGGCGCGCGCCCGGACGGAATCCGGGCCGGGCGCGCGCCCGTTCGGAGCGCTCGTAGACGTACCAGCCATCGAAGGCGTAGCCCGCGTCGATGTACACCGGGTCGACGCCCTCCTCCATGAGCCACTCCCCGGCTCGGAAGGCGGCTCGCGAGATCGCGTGGATCTCCTGGGTCCCCACGACCGAATAGGTGGCGAAGAGCGCCAGCACCAGGACGGCCGCCCAGGTCCTCGGCGGGCCCCGGTGGACCGGCGGGAGGCCGGAGTCGTGCGAGAGCGATGCCACCGCGAGAACGAGCGCGCTCGGAAACGCGATCAGCAGGTGCCGATCGAAGCCGATTCCGGCCGTCGCGACCACGTAGACGACGGAGAGGCCCAAGGCCAGGCCCACGACGCGCAGCGCGCGCTCACGCGGCGGCGAGGGGCCGGGTCGGCCTTCGTCGAACACGGCTCGCCCGACCTGGCCGCAGACGGCCAGCAGTCCGGCCAGGAGCACGAAGCAGATCAGCTCGGACGTGTGAGCCGGCCACCAGACCGGGCGACTGCCCGCAATGATCTCGTTGGGGATGAAGTACCCGAAGGCAGTCAACTTGTTCCTGAGGTACGGAAACCAGCCGAGGCCTGCCGTGGCGAGCCCGAACCCCCAGAGCACGAGGCCACCGAGCCCGACTGCGAGCAGCCGCCCACGTCTGCTCTGGGGAACGAAGGCGCGACCGCTGACGGCCACCAGCAGAGGCGCGATGAAGAGGACGAGGTAGGCGGCACAGACATAGACGAAGCGGATGAGCCCCGCCGGCGTGAGGGCCACCAGGTATTCGGAGATCTCCTGTTGCGCCTGGCGATGGGCGACCGTTGCGCCGTGGATTCCTTCGTACCAGGCGAGCAACCCCGCCACCGAGAGGATCACCGGCAGAAAGCTCGCCAACACACTCGGTCGCCAGAGCCGGACGCGGTCGAACGAGAGCAGGTAGAGCCCCATCGCAGCCGCGATCAAGAGCCCAGGCTGGCGGGTGGCCCACGCCATGGATGCAAAGGACGAGCCGAGCAGGAACATGAGCCAAGAGCGATCGCGGGCCTGCTCCAGGCCTCGGAGATAGCAGGCCAGAGCCAGCATCATCCAGGCCAGGGTGG
The DNA here is from genome assembly GCA_964594405.1 of uncultured Spirochaetaceae bacterium. Classification (GTDB taxonomy): domain Bacteria; phylum Myxococcota_A; class UBA9160; order UBA9160; family UBA4427; genus CAZQMY01. The sequence continues at coordinate 1,715 of CAZQMY010000401.1, forward strand.
GCACGTCGGTGGCGTAGAGGAACGACTGGAAGAAGTGCAGCGGGTTGAAGATCAAGGTGAGGAGGGCAAGCCGGATCCAGCGCTCGGACGCCCCGACCCGCCTCAGCACGTCGATGAGCGCCAGGCACTCGAGCACGAGCAGCGCCACCGTGGAGACCTTTGCGACCGTGAACCCGAAGCCGAAGAGGGCAGTGAAGAGCGATCCCCACCAGAGGTGTCCGACGAGGGTCATCGGATTCCAATCGAGGATGCGGAGCTCACCCTGCTGGGAGAGCAGCTGGAGGGACCGCGTATAGGCCCAGTCGTCTTCCACCGCATACTCGCCGACGGGCCAGACGAGCCAGTAGGAGACCAGGATCGCGACGACCGCGACGGATTCGGGGCGGATCAGCACCGGCGCCAGGGACGCCAGGAAAGCTCCCGGAGCTCCCCTCGTATCGGCTCTCGCCTTCATCCCCCGATGCTAGCGAGCCCTGGGTCTGCGACCGGGGATGTACGTGCGAGACTCCGAGCAAGAGCAGGCGCGAGGAATGGCGGCGGCAGCCAGTCGTCGTGGGAAGCGAACGCGCGGTAGGGACATTCCTGATAGACTCTGATCCCTGCCTCCCTGATCACCCGACCCGACCCGACCCGGTTCGTATGCCGGCCGTCGACCCGTGGACGGAGGCTCTCATGCATCGGCCCGATCCTGCCCGGCACCCCCTCGAATCATGATGGCCCACTCCTCCGAACGCGCCGAAGAGGCGGGGATCCAGCGTTCGTCGAGGACTGCCCTGATGCTCTTCGCGGCCACCCTTTTCGTGCTCGGCCTGCTCACGCACGAGCGCGTCTTCCTCGGAGGCAACGACGCCTCCCGCTTCGCGCACATCGAGGCCCTGGTCGACTTCGGAGAGCATCGGATCGAGCAGTCCCGCTACCACTGGACGGTGGACAAGGTGACCGTCGACGGGCGGACCTATACCAACAAGCCGCCCTTGCTGAATCTGCTCGGTGCGGCCGTCTACCTCGGGCTACAGGAGCTCTTCGGCCTCTCCTTCGCCGAGACGGAAGGCGCCGTCATCTACTGGCTCACGCTGATCCTGGTCGGCGCCTCCAGCGCCTGGTCGGTCACCGTATTCTACCGCGCGCTCGATCTGCTCGGTCCGATCGAAGAGTCCTCGAGGCTGCTGGCCACCTGCGCCATGGCGGCCGGCACGGTGATGACCAGCTTCTCGGTCACCTTCAACAATCACACCATCGCCGCAGCGCTGCTCCTCGCCGCCTTCGTGGGCGCACTTCGACTCCAGGCGCTCACGGCGGGCTTCTTCTGTGGCTTCGCGCTGTGCATCGACATCGTGCCGGGGCTGGTCTTCGCGCCGGTCTTCGCCTGGATCCTCTACGATGGCCACCGTGGCGGAGGCCTTCGAAGCTTCTGCGGGATGATCGCGCTGTGGCTCGTGGTCTTCGTCGGATCCAACTGGCTGACCCTGGGACATCCGCTGCCGCCGAAGTTCATGCCGGGCGGCATCGACTCGAGCGCCGCAGGGAGCAGCCATCTCTTCAACGTCGTACTCCCTTCGAGATGGACGTACCCCCTCGAGACGCTCTTCGGCTGGCACGGCTTCTTCCTCGTATCGCCCGTCCTGGTCTTCGGAGTCTGGGGCTGGGTCGACGCGTTCCGTGCCTCCAGGCCCTTCCCCAGATCCTGGATCCTGGCCTTCGCCGCCGGCTCTCTCACCATGATCGTCGGACACGCGATCTTCGTGGGCGCGTTCGGCGGCTGGTCCTACGGATTCCGATACCTGATCCCCATCATGCCGATGACCCTGCTCGCCGCGCCGATCGTCATCCGCCGCGGCAGCCATCTGGCTTTCGCAGCGGTGCTCGTGCCCTCGATCCTGATGGCCCTGATCGGAGCCTACAACCCATGGCCACCGGCCTATGAAGAGGAAGACGGCAAGCATCGGATCACCGCCATCGTGACCAATCCGGTCGGGGGAAACCTGGCGGGCTGGAGCAACGAGTACTTTCCGGGCTCGGACTTCGCGCGACTCATGGCGCGCACGTTCATCAGCCCCGAGGAGTCGCTCCAGCTCCAGTACCTGTACTACTTCTACGGGTCGAAGCACGACATCGCGAACGCGCGAGCGACCCTGCGGAGATTGCGCGCGCTGGGGATGAAGCCAGCGCGGACGAGGACCGGCAGCTGATCGATGCTTCGTCCAGAGAGTGCCTCCGCCGGTCCTGCCAGCGGTGATCGCGGGACGCGAAGTCGAAGTCGGCCAGGGCGTCGAAGCACTCGTCCGGTGTGCGGATGGAGTCGGTCACGCCTCTTCCAGCTGCGGGGCGGGCTGTGCGAGCGCCGTGCTCTGCGTCTTCGGGGCATGGTGGTCTGCCGTGGCCCGGCATTGCCCGACTGAACGGCTCGAAGATCAAGACGACGGCAATCTCGATCGACTGACAGAAGCGTCACACCAGGCCCCGGCCTGCGCCGCCGCGAGCAGCTACGATCCGGACCGGCACGGCGCCGGCTCCCAGGCGCTGACCAGGATGCCGCGGTGGCGAGGGTTCGAGGCGTGCTCGAGCTCACTCTCTCCCTTCCGCTCCGGAGCGGAAGGGCGTCGGGCCGGCGGCAGGAGGATCGAAGATCATGGACGTCTTGCTCGGATGGGCCTCCCTGGCCATCATCGTCGTATCGGGCCGTCTCTGGACCCGCGCGATGCGACAGGTCGCGATTCCCGACGACCGCTCGCTCTTCCTGGCGAGCTGGATCGTCGCCTTCGCGCTCGGGTTCGCGGCGCTCCTCGGCGACCCGGGCTGGATCGGCGGCGTCCCCGCGGTCATCGGGCAGCTCATCGCCGCGCTCCTGATCGTCACGCGGCTCATCAGCGAGCAGAAGGTCGCACCTGGCGCGATCCAGGTGGGAGATTCGATCCCCGCTTTCACCGCCCCGGACGAGCGGGGCGAGACCTTCGATTCGCGCGATCTCGCCGGCCATCCCGTACTGATCAAGTTCTTCCGTGCGCACTGGTGACCCTACTGCGTCGCCGAGTTGCGGCGATGGGAAGAGGATCTCAGGCCCGAGTTCGACGCGCGCGGCGTTCGGATCGTGACGATCAGCACCGACACGCCCGAGGAGATCGCGAAGGGGCGTGGCAAGCATGGCCTCCAGGCGACCATGCTCTCGGACCGCAAGCTCGAGGTCACGGACCGCTTCGGGCTGCGGAACCAGGGGATCCACTCCGGCCCACCGCCGCCCCTGGCCGCGAGAGCGCTTCCCGTGCCGACGTCGCTGCTGGTGAGCGCCGAGGGCAGGGTCCTGTGGATGGACCAGTCGGAGGACTACCAGCGCAGGTCGGATCCCGATCATGTGCTGACCGCGCTGCGCCAGCATCTCGACTGAGCCGGGCGGGGCGGAAGACGGAGCGTCTGGCCCGGATGAACGAGGCCTTCGCCGACGAGCTCCGCAGCCGGATCGGCTGAAGGGCACGCAGAGCCTCGTCGGCGACCATTCGGAAAGGGCTGCCGCTGCGGCGCCCGCCTGCTGCACGCTCTCGAATCGCGGCTGGCGAAGCACTACAACGGCGTCCAGGCCGACCGCCTGATCCGCATGCTCGACGTGCTCTTCGGCAACGTCGGCCGACCCGGCGGCTTCCGCCTCTCGACGCTCCGCATGGGGAAGGGACGATCCGGCCAGGAAGGCCTGCCCGTAATCGACCAGCCCGCGCCGAAGCCCCCCGCACCGAAGCCGTGGAAGCCGGGCACCCGCGAGTTCGCAACGCTGCCACCCGCGGTGCAGGAGCGCGTCGCCGACTTCCCCCCGGCCTGGCAGGAGAAGTACTTCGGCGGGATTGCGACGCCCAGCGAATCCACTCTCTCGTGGCACTGGTATCCCAAGCGGGTCGGACAGATGGTCTCCCCCTACATTCGAGAGGGTCGGCAGAAGGTCGGCGTCTACATGTCTCGGCGAAG
>CAZQMY010000402.1:0-5643 GCA_964594405.1 uncultured Spirochaetaceae bacterium
CCCGCCGGGCTGCGTGGCCCGGATGCACTTCTCGATGACGTCATCGCGCAGCTTGTCGTGGCTGACGTCGGGCGCATGCTGCGTGGAGATCACGACGGTGTCGACGCGGGCCGGGTTGTCATCGGCGTCGTACTGGATCGTCACCTGGGTCTTGGCGTCGGGGCGCAGATAATCGACCTCGCCGGACTCGAAGAGGCCGCGCAGGGACTCGGTCAGGCGGTGCGAGAAGCGGATCGGGGCGGGCATCAGCTCCGGAGTCTCGTCGCATGCGTAGCCGAACATCATGCCCTGGTCGCCGGCGCCCTGCTCCTTGTGAAGGCCCTCGCCCTCGGTCACGCCCTGCGAGATGTCCGGAGACTGTCGACCGAGCGCCACCATCACACCACAGGTGTCTGCATCGAAGCCCATGTCGCTGCTCGTATATCCGATGTCGGAGATCACGCTGCGCACCAGGGGCTGGATCTCGACCTGGGCCTTCGAGGTCACCTCGCCGCACACGAGGACGAGGCCGGTGGTCGTCGCCGTCTCGCAGGCCACGCGGGAGGCCGGGTCCTGGGCGAGCATCGCGTCGAGGATCGCATCGGAAATCTGGTCGCACATCTTGTCGGGGTGTCCCATGGACACGGACTCGGATGTGAAGAATGAACGCACTGCCATTGGGCTCTCCTGGAGTCTCTGCTGTCTGATCTTCGTCGCTCGATCAATCGGTGTGGTGGCGCCGCGCGATCATGGGCGACGCCCGGGATCGCGGGTGGACGGATGCAATCGGACGCTCCTTCGCTGCTCGCCGTGGTCCGGCAGCAGTGCTGGAGGGGGTGCTTCGAGGCCAGCGGGGGCGGCAGCAGCCCGATGCGGGCCCGAACAGTAGCCGCATCCCGGCCCGCTTGGCACCCCCCCGGCCCGATTCCACGAGGGCGCCGATCGCCGGCGGCTCAGTCGAACTCGGTGCTCTCCAGCAGCTCGCCGAGGGCCTGCACGGCCGCCTCCGCGTCCGGCCCCTCGGCTCGCACGCGCAGCTTTGCCCCGGGGCCCGCAGCCAGCGAGAGGATCGAGAGCACGCTGCAGCCGTTCACCCATTCGTCGTCCTTGGCCACACCGATCTCGCTCTCGAACTCGCCGGCCATCGAGACGAAGCGCCCGGCCGGACGAGCGTGGAGGCCGAGCTGCGAGCGCACGGTGAAGCAGCGTTCCACCACGTTTCCGCCGCTCATTGCTCACCCCCGCCGCTCATGACCTCGCTCGCCACCGAGATGTTCCGCTGTCCGTAGTCCTTGATGAAGACGGCCAGCTCCTCGAGCGGCTTCTCTTCCGTGAGCGTCGCGAGCTTGATCAGCATCGGCAGGTTGATACCAGTGACGACTTCGACGCGGTGCTCGTCGAAGAAGGTCAGACTGATGTTGGAGGGCGTTCCGCCGAACATGTCCGTGAGGATGAGCACGCCCTCCCCCCGATCTGCGCGGTCGAGGCCATCGCCGATGCGGCTCTTCATCTCGTCGACCGAGAGGCTCGGATCGAGGGAGACGGCATGGAAGCTCGGTGCGTCGGGCAGGATCAGTTTCAAGGCGCGGAGGAACTCCTCGCCCAGCGCATAGTGCGTCACGATGACCACGCCCACATTCACGATCTTCTCTCCTCCGATTGCGGGCGATCCCTGCGAGTGGACGGCTTCATCCTCGCTCGACGTCCCGATGCTCCACATTGACCTCGCGATCCATCTTTCGCAAGGCTTCGGCGAGGCGCTCCACCATGGCGACGGAGCGATGGCAGCCTCCCGTGCAGCCGATCCCGATGGTCACGTAGGCCTTGCCCTCCTCGTCGTAGAGCGGGAGCACGTATCCGATGTAGTCACGAAGACGACGTTCGGACTCACGCCCGCGCTCGCTGTCGAGCACATAGCGGGCCACCCGCTCGTCGAGTCCGGTGAGCTCGCGCATCGACGGCTCGAAGTAGGGATTCGGCAGGAAGCGTACGTCGAAGAGGAGCTCCGTCGATTGGGGCGTGCCGTAGCGGAATCCGAAAGAGAGCAGGTTCACGACCGTCGCCCGCCCCCGCTGGCCGGAGACGTGCCGCACCACCGCGTCCTTGAGCTGATGCACGTTGAGGTCGCTGGTATCCAGTCGTACGTCGGCGATGCTGGCGGCATCGACGAGCAGCCTCCGCTCGGCCTCGATGCCTTCGTCGACGCGGCCAAGCGGCGAGAGCGGATGGACGCGCCGCGTCTCGCGATAACGCTTCTCGAGCACGTCGTTCGCGCAGTCGAGGAAGATCACCTCCACCTTCGCCCCGCTCTCCTTGAGCGTCGCGACCACCGAGGGAAGGCTGCGCAGAAAGGGCTCCTCGCGCGTATCCACCGCGACGGCGATCTTCGAGATGGGGGGATTGACCTTGGAACACAGGTCGAGGAACTGCGGGACGAGCTGCGCCGGCAGGTTGTCCACGCAATAGAAGTTCGAGTCCTCGAGCGCCGCCGTCGCGGTGCTCTTGCCGCTGCCCGAGAGGCCAGCCACGAAGACGAGATGCGTACCCTGCTTGCCCGTCAATCGGCCTCCTCCTCGCAGCGGCTCTCGGCGACCCGTCGCCGTGCGGCCTCGCCACGCAGACGATCGTCGAGACGCTGCGCAGCGTTGATGCCCTTGCGCCGCTGGATGTGCTCGCGAGCCGCCACCTCGACCATGGTGGCCATGCTGCTCGCCGGTCGGACGGGAAGCACCAGCGTCGGGACGGGTACACCCGCCAGCTGCTCGCAGGGGCGGTCGAGTCCGATGCGCTCGTACTTCCGGCCCGCCTGCCAGCTCTCCAGGCGGCAGACCAGGTCGACGCGCGAACGCTCGGCCACCGCGCCCGCCCCGTAGAGATCGGGCACGAAGACCAGACCGACGCCATGGATCTCCATGTAGTGGCGGATCAGCTCGGGGGCGCGTCCGACGAGGATCCGCTTCTGATCCGGGGCGATCCCGGATCCTTCGGCAGGGAGCGCGCGCAGTCGCACGACATCGTCGGCCACGAGTCGGAAGCCGCGCTGCACGAGCTCGAGCGCACACTCGCTCTTCCCGATGCCGCTCTCTCCCCGAAGCAGCACGCCCACGCCGAGGATCTCCACGAGCGCACCGTGGATCTGGATCTCGGACGCCTCGTCCCCCTGCGACTGGCTCATCACCACTCCCCCTGCCGGCGGCGCCGGCCCGCCCCCAGCAGGGTCTGATCAGAACTTCGCGTCCTCTTCCTCGATGATGGCGAAGATGTCCGACAGCTCCTCGGCGTCGGTGAGCCGGTCGCGAAAGGCCGGGTCGCGAAAGAACCTGGAGATCCGTGCGAGGGCCTTCAGGTGCTGACCACCCGAGTGCTCCGGGACGACCAGTAGGAAGAAGAGGTGGGTCGGTTGCCCGTCGATGGACGCGAAGTCCACGCCCTGGCGGCTACGTGCGAAGGAGGCCACCAGCCCGTCCAGGCCACTCATCTTCCCGTGCGGAATGGCCACGCCCTCGCCGATTCCGGTGCTCTGGAGGCTCTCGCGCTCGACCAGGACGTCGAGCAGGCGCGCGGAATCCACCTTCGGGCACGCCTTGGCGAGGCTGGACGTCATTTCGGCGAGAACGCCGTCCTTGGTCTCGGACTCCAGGTCGAGGATGACGGCATCCCTGACCAGGATCTCCATGATCTTCATGCCACCTCCTCGCCCGGGCGGCCGCACTGTATCGAAAATGGCCGCGCGTTCAAACCTGGCGGCGCTTGGTGGATGGGAGGATGTTCATCGCCACGCGGTACTTCGTGACCGTGCGCCTCGCGATGTCGATGTCCTTGACCTTGAGCATCTCCACGATGCGCTGGTCGGAGAGCGGCTTGGCAGGGTCCTCGCTGGCGATGAGCTTGCGGATCTTGTCCTTCACGCTCTCGCTCGCGACGGCGTCGCCCCCGACGGTGTTGATGCTCGCGTTGAAGAAGTACTTCAGCTCGAAGATCCCCTGCGGGGTATGGACGTACTTGTTCGTGGTGACGCGACTGACTGTGGACTCGTGCATCTCGATGTCGTCGGCCACATCCCGCAGGTTCAGCGGCTTGAGGTAGGCCACGCCCTTCTCGAAGAATTCGCGCTGGAAGCTGATGATGCTCCGCATGACCTTCTCGATGGTGCGCTGTCGCTGGAGGATCGATTTGATGAGCCAGGTCGCGGCCTTCATCTTCTCGGACACGTACTCCCGGGTGTCCTTGCGATTCTCGATGGGGGTCTCGCCCTTGGTGAGGATGTCTTTGTAGAGGTTGCTCACCTTCAGCTTCGGCAGCCCGTCTTCATTCAGCGAAATGTGGAAGTCACCCTCGTACTTGGTGACGTAGATGTCAGGCGTGATGTAGACCGGATCCTCGCCTCCGAAGCCCCGGGCGGGCCGCGGCTCCATCGTCGCGATCACGCGCGCGGCCAGGCCGATCTCCTCCGTGGGGACCCCGAGCACGCGTGAGAGCCCGCGGAAGTCCCGCTTCTGGAGCAGGTCCAGGTGCTCGTCGATGATCCGGATGACGAGCGGATCCTCGATCTTCAGGGGCTTGAGCTGCAGGAGCAGGCACTCGCGCAGATCCCTCGCCCCGACGCCAGCGGGATCGAGCTTGTGCACCTTGACCAGGGTCCGCTCGACCGCCTCCTCGCCGACGCCGGCCTGGCGGGCGATCTCCTCCACGCTCGAGCACAGATAGCCGCGATCATCCAGGTTCCCGATGATCCAGTCGGCGATCTCGATCTCGAGATCATCGAAGTCGGAGACGCCGATCTGCCACTCGAGGTGCTCGGCGAGGTTGGGGCGGCGGGTCAGCGTGGCTTCCAGGGTGTTCCGCTGCTCGTCGTCGCCGCTGGAGACCCGACTGTCCGGCAGGGTCTGGGAGTTGGACTCGAGATAGTTCTCCCACTCGATGTCCGCGATCTTGTCGGCGTCGGAAGGGCTCTCGGTGGCGGCCTCCGTGGCTTCGCCGGCCTCGCTGGTTGCGCTGGCCTCGCCGGCGAACTCAGCTTCGGCCATGGACTCGGCGAGGTCACGAGGCTCATCGGAGCCGGCCTCTGGGGGCGTGTCGGCGCCATCTTCCGCGTCGGCGCCGGACTGATAGTCGGGGGTGGCGTCGTCGCGCTCGGCCTGCGTGTCCTCCTCGCCCTCGACGCGCTCCAGGACGGGATTCTCCTGCATCTCCTGTTCCACGAGGTTCACGAGCTCGATCTGATTGAGCTGAAGGAGCTTGATCGCCTGCTGGAGCTGAGGCGTCATGACGAGGCTCTGGCTCAGCCTCGGCTCGATTTTGATTCCGATCGCCATCTCTACCTACTCACGACCTCCCCCTGCGAAAGCTTGAGTACGTTCTCATGAGCAGCCACCCGGAGACGTCCTCTCACGATCACGGCCGTCGTACGAGTCTAGCGCCACCCGCTCTTCCAGATCAGCGGCGCGCCGATTTTCCTCTGTGTGATCGGGAACGAGAGCGGCGCTCTGCCGCCCACTTGCGCGCGTTCTCATTCCAGTCTGAAGTGCTCGCCCAGGTAGACGTCCCGCACGGCCTGGTTCGCCGTCACCTCCTCAGGCGTCCCCTGGGCGAGAACCCGCCCGTCCTTGATGATGTATGCACGGTCACAGATGGCGAGGGGCTCGCGCACGTTGTGGTCCGTGA
>CAZQMY010000403.1:0-5642 GCA_964594405.1 uncultured Spirochaetaceae bacterium
ACGAGCGCAATGCAGAACGCAACGCGCAGCGGCAGGGAACGCGTGAGCACCACAGCCAGGCTGCCTGCCGCGCCCAGCACCAGTCCGCCGATTCCGATCGGCTGGACGGCTGCGGGTGCGGGCAGGGATTCGGCGAGGGCAACGACACTCGTCTCGAAGCTGCTCGCCAGAGGAGTGGCCGCTCGAAGGGCCATGTCGCAGCCTGCGCCCTCTCCAGCGGCGCACACGAAGGTCGAGATCAGTGAAGCCGGCAGCAGGAGCACAGCCGTGGCGGGAATGGCCACGGGATTGGCCAGCAGCGAAGGCAGCGCGCTGGCGAGTCCGTGCGCCTTGGCGATGGGCGCCCCGGCCGCCAGCGCGATGGCCGCCGTGTGCGCGAGGGTACGGGCACGATGGCCCAGTCGTCTCACCCGGCCGTCGTCCTCCGGCACGACAGGGAGCCGTGCGACCAGCAGCGCGGCCGTGATGCCGAAGGAGAGCTGGGGGCCGAGCGCGAAGAGCGCCGCGGGATCGAGCGCCAGCACGATGAGGAGCGCGAGCGACCAGGCGTGGAGCGAGTCGCTCCGTCGTCCGATGACGATGGCGGCCATCGCACAGCCAAGACCGATGAGCGCACGCCGGACGGGGATCGCGAAGTCGCAGAGCGCCGCGTGTACGACCGCCAGCCCGAAGCCGAAGCCCAGACCGATCGGGCGCAGATCCCGCCGTCCCATGAGGCCCGGTGCCAGACGGATCGACCCCATCCAGAGCCCGGCGCCGACGGCCGCCACCAGGCCGACATGCAGCCCCGATACAGCGAGCAGGTGCGAGAGACCGAGTCGCGCCATCGCGTCGCGCGTCGTCGGATCGATGCCGCCCCGCCAGCCCAGCCCGAGGGCAGCGAGCACTCCACCGCCCGGCCCCGCCGCCAGGAGTCGCGCGGCCAGCGCTTCGCGGAAGGGTGGCGCCGAAGCATCCGGGCGCGCGCGCGACATCAATCGGATCACGGCGCCTGGACCGAGGATCGCCCGGGACCCCCCGCCGCGGCGTGCGAGCGCCTTCGCACGGTCGCGGCCGCCAGGGTTTCGCCAGCCGTCGCGCGGCAGCAGACGCAGGGGCCAGCGCGCGCGATCGCCGGGTTGGATGTGCGCAGCGGGTCTCGGAGCCGCCGCGTCGACGGGCAGATCACCGCCCTCCGGCCGCGTCACGCGGACCTCGATTCGCTCGGGCAGGATCAGCTCGCCAGGCTCGACGGGCACCGGGCCACAGAGGGTGAGGATCGATCCGCCGCCCCGCGTGGGGTGGCGTGCGCACAGCTCCGCCTCGACCACCACGTCGCGCCGAAGCAGCGCCGGATCTGGAATGCGCGCACTCTCCAGCCTGGCGCTCATCTGCGCCGCGCCGAGAGCGAGCACCAACAGCGCGCTCGAACAAACGCGTGCGCGCGCGCTGCGCCTGGCCACGAGGGCGACCAGCATGGCCGTGAGCATCGAGCCCAGGGCTGCGTGCGATCCGAGCAGTCCGGCGTCCGCCAGCAGCACACCGAGCACCTGGGCGAGCGCGAGCCCGGGGAGCGCATGTCTCGCCAAGGCCTGCCGCCGACTCCAGGGACCGGGGCTCGGGGGCTGGCTCGAGGCTAGCGGCTAGTGGAGCGTGCGCTCGTCGCCGCCGCCGTTGCCGGATGTTCGCATGCGCGCCACGTAGGCGGCCAGCACCTCGAGCACTTCATCGAGCTTGCTGAGCTCCCCCGAGAAGGCGCCCATCATGCGCTCGACCTCCTCGAGGCCCTGAAGCGAGCGGGAGAGCTCACCCATGACGTCCTTCTGCAGGGTGAGGGCGAGCGCTGCGCCATCGAGCCGGGCATGCTGCTCGTCTCCGTTCAGGCCGGCGAGGGAGGCGGCGAAGCGATCCGAGAGCAGGCGAGCGAGATCGGCGGGGACGCCGCGCCGCTGCAGGGCCTCGGCGACGCAGGGGGCGCTCTGAACGGGCGCAACGTGCGGCGTCCGCCCCTGGCCCTCGCCCGCTCGGCCTTCGGCCTCCTGAGCCGCCCCGTGCGCGTGCCCGCTCCTCCACATCCTGATCCAGCCCATCGATCCGCTCTCCCGCCTCGCCACTGCCTTGGATCGCGCGACCGGGCCACTGCCCGGACGCGGCGCTCCGTCCGCTTCCGAGCAATCCATTGAAGCAAGAACGATGCCATCTGCTGCGAGGGCTCCGGCTTCGGTGGAAACTCCTCGAATCCCCGAGCGAATCGACGAGTGCGGCCACTCGGATACGCGGCCGCAACGGAACGACGAGCGCCGTCGAGGGCGTCCGCGGGGGTCAATCAGGGAAGCGGACTACCCACGCCGCACACGTGCCGGCGCGGGTCCGCGCCTACTCGCGCCAGCTGAAGGGGATCCGGGCGTCGTCGGCCTCGGACTCGAGCAGCGCCAGCTCCTGCTCCAGCCGCTCGATCTCCTCCTGCACCCTCGCGCGCTGCCGGCTGCGGCCGAAGGGCACCTCCTCGAGGTACTCCTCGGCGCGCTCGATGCGCTTTCGCGCCAGGCGGAAGTGGCTCTGCCACTGGCGCCGGCTCCTGCCGCCCTTGAGCACGCCGGTCTCCGCGAGGTTGTTGCGGCGCAGCGTGACCAGCCCCTGCACGGGATCGACATCGTACTTGAAGTGATTGAAGTACGAGAGGCCCAGCAGCCCCGTCGACATCGTGTCGCTGATGGTCGCGGGGACCGACTTCACCTCGGCGCCGCCCATGGAGACCGATTCGAGCCGCACGAGCTTCTGCTTCACGACGCCGTTGGCGGTCCGGTACACCCCGGTGCGCGCGTTCGAGAGGTCGAGCTCCAGCTCGTCCGCGGCCCACTTCGGAAGGACGACGTCGGTGGCGCCGGTATCGATGAGAAAGGGCACGCTGACCGTGCCGTTGATCAGCACGCTCACCCGCAGGGCGTTCCCAGCGCGCTGGACGCGCACCTCGTAGATCTCGCCCGCATTGCTCGCGGCGCCCTGGCTCGCGCCCCGCAGCGCGCTGCGGGCACGCGGCGACGGTGAGGCGGGCGCGCTCGGCTCGTAGGTCTGGATGCGGCGTCTGGCCGGCGCAGGTCGCTTCGAACGCGCCTCGGCCTCGGCGCGATGCTGCCGGGGAATGGAGCCGAGGTCCTGAGTGAAGTGGACCTGCCCGTTGGCATCGGTCCAGCGATAGATCTCGGCCGCGCCGATGCTCGCATGGAGCAGCAGCAGCGAGATGCACAGGCCAGCGGACAGACGATGCAGCGACGCCATTGGGGTCTCCCAGCGCATGGCCGAGAAAGGGGCACTGTCCCAGCTCGGGACCCTGCTCCGACTTCATCGGATCCGCCGCCGCGGGGCTTGATCGCGGCCACCCCTGTCGGTCGAGCGCGAGCGCGGGCTACTCCTCGTCCTCGCCTTGCGCCTCGTCTGCCGACTCCCCGCGCTCCAGTGCCGCCTGCTCGGCGGCGAAGAAGGCCTGGATCGTCTCCGCGTCGCGCGCAGAGATCCCGCTCACCTCCTCGAGCCGCGCGCGAGTGGCGGCGCGGACCGCCTTGAGCGAGCCGAGCGCGCGCAGGAGCGCTCGGCGCTTGCCCGGCCCGATGCCGGGCAGCTCTTCGAGCACCGAGGTCATTCCCTGGCGCGAACGTACATCGCGTTGATATTCGATGGCAAAGCGATGGGACTCGTCGCGCACGCGTTGCAGGAGCAGCAGACCTTTCGAGCGTGGACCGAGCTGGATCGGGTTGGCGCGACCGGCCTTGAAGAGGCGCTCGGCCTTGAGTCCTCCACCGCGCTTGACCCGTGGACTCGTCGCGGCCTCGTCGCGCTCCTTGGAGATGCCCATGCAGTCCAGCTGCAATCCGGCATCCTCGAGGGCCGCCACCACGACACCGAGCTGACCGCGACCGCCGTCCACCATGAGCAGATCAGGCAGCGGCTCGCTCTTCAGGCGGGTGAGGCGGCGGCTCATGACCTCACGCAGACAGTCGTAGTCATCGCCGCCCACCGCCTGCTTGATCCGGTAGCGGCGATAGTCGCGCTTGACGGGCTGACCGTTCTCGAAGACCACGCGGCTGGCGACGGGAAGAGAGCCCTGGAGGTTCGAGACGTCGTAGCACTCGATGCGCCGCGGCAGCCGGGTCAGCCCGCAGTCGTCACGAAGCTCCTGGAGCGCCGCATCCACGCTCTCCTGCGCCTCGAGCCGCTGCTGCAGCGCCAGCTCGGCGTTCTTCTGCGCGATGTCGACGAGCTTCTTCATGGCGCCGCGCTGCGGCGTGCGGATCACGACCTTGCGTTGCCAGCGTTCTTCGAGGAGGTCACCGAGTGCGCCCTCGTCGTCGAAGGGCTTCGAGGAGAGCAGCTCTCGCGGCGCGTCCCGCCCCTCCTGCTTCGCGTAGTACTGGCCGAGGAAGGACGAGACGACCTCGCCGTCGTCCAGCGCCACGTCGGAGAAGGCGTGCTCCTCCGCGCCCATCACGCGGCCCTCCCGTACGTGGAGCACCTGCACCTGCACCTCTCCGCCGGCTCGCGCGAGCCCGAAGACGTCGCGCTCCATGTCGCTGCGGCCGACGATCTGCTGCTGCTCGAGCGTGCTCTCGACGGCCTGGATGCGGTCGCGGATGCGCGCTGCCTCCTCGAATCGCTCCTGCTCGGCAGCGGCGTGCATCTTGGCGCGCAGATCCTCGACGAGCTCGCTGCTGCGGCCCTTGAGGAAGAGCAGCGTCCCCTCGACGTGTTCAGCGTAGCTCGCGGGCGTCACGAGGTCGCAGCAGGGACCGAGGCATCGCTTCATCTCGTACTCGATGCACGGCCGACCTCGGCGGGCGTAGTCGCGAAAGGTTGCGTCCGAGCACGAGCGCAGGGGGAAGACCCGGCGCATGTTCGAGAGCGCCTCCTTGAGGGCGACGCTCGAGGTGTAGGGGCCGAAGTACTCCGCCCCGTCGCTCTTGAATCTGCGCACACTGGTGAGTCGTGGCCAGCGCTCTCGCGGATCCAGGCGGACGGCGAGATATTGCTTGTCGTCCCGAAGCTTGACGTTGAAGACCGGCTTGTGTCGCTTGATCAGCTCGTTCTCGAGGAGCAGCGCCTCCTTGACGTTCGCGGTGACGAGCACGTCCACGTCCGCGACGCGATCCATCAGCGCCGGAATCTGATGGCGCCCGTCGCCGCCGGCGAAGTACTGGCGCACGCGGGCGCGCAGACTCTGGGCCTTGCCCACATAGAGGACGGCGCCGCGCGCGCTCTTCAGCTGATAGACGCCCGGCGTCGTCGGGAGGGCTTCGACCTTGGCGAGCAGGGCATTCCGCCGGCTGGATCCGGATCGATCGTGGGCATCGGCCATGCGTCGAGTGCTAGCGCAGCTTGAGCTCGTCGGCCTCGAGCCCCTTGATGCGATCTCGCAGATCGGCTGCGCGCTCGAAGTCGAGCTCCTTCGCCGCCGCGCGCATCTCCTTTCGCAGCGACTTGATCAGCGCAGGGATCTCGTGCACGGGGACCTCGGGCTCGGCGCCCGGATCGACGCTTCGGGAGGTGGTGAAGTCCGCCTCCCAGATCGAATCCTGGAGGCTGGTGATGCGCTTCTGGATGGTCCTCGGCGTGATGCCGTGGGTCTCGTTGTACTGCTGCTGCAGCTCCCGTCGACGGGCGGTTTCGGC
>CAZQMY010000404.1:0-5594 GCA_964594405.1 uncultured Spirochaetaceae bacterium
CGAAGGCAGCCGCTTCATCGAGCTCTCGCGCGGCCCGCCGATACGCGTCGGGAACATGCTCCCGAGCGCCCTCTTCGTCCGCGCGACCCAGGATCTCTCGCGCGTCGCCGAGCGTTCGTTCCTTGATGGCGCGCAGCGCGAGCCTGTTGTAGCGATCGGCGAGGTCGCCCCGCTCGTCGCGCGCCTCGCTCAGGTCGTCGGCTTCGATTCGCCGCGTCAGCTCACGGAACTCTCCCTCGACCTCCTCGAAGGCGTCGTCGAGGGCCGCCGCCCCCGCCTCGAGCGCCTGCGTCCGCGCGCGCCAGACCTTCGGGAGCGTGGCCAACGCGATGTCGGACGAGTCTTCCGCCTTGTCGAGGGCAGCGTTGCCTTCGGCGACGGCCTCGAGTGTGTCCTCCAGGTCCTCGCCGGCGCGGCGCAGCTCGAGGGCTTCAGCGTGGGCTGCCTCGGCGCGCTCGAACCAGGACGGCGCCAGGAGATCGATCTCCCGACTCCTCGCGATGGAGAGGTCGAGGGCCAGCTGCGTGATCTGGTCGTCGGGGTTGGCCGACAGCGGAATCTCCTCGACCTCGAGCGGGGTCGAACACGCGCCACCGGTGATCACCGCGAAGAGCGCGTATACGAGCACGGGGAATCTCGGCTGCATGGTGTTCCTCCATTGGCCAGCATGATTGGCGGCCGGCATGATTGGCCGGCATGAGCCCGGCAAGCTCGCCCGCCTCCTCAGCGTCAGCGATCGAAGACCGCGGCCAGGCAGGCCGTATCCAGTTCATCGCGCACGATGCAGATGGCGTGCCAGCCCGAACGGACCAGCCCGAGAGGCCAAGCACCCGCCCGAGCCTGGCGCGACGTGTAGTTCGTAGATCGTGCAGCGATCGGCGTCGATACGCGGTCCTGACCGGGCGCCCTGACCGGGCGCACAGGTGGTACGACGGTTGCAGCACCAATCGCCATGGAACGACCCTTCGATCGGCCGGAGCAGGCACTCTCCCCAGAGGCACAGAAAGCGTTGCGCACCTCCCCTCCACCCCGCGCTCTCGAGCTCATGCAGCCCGTCCCGATGGCACGGGAAGACCCGGGGAGCGGCTGGCTCTTCGAGCCACTACTCGACGGCCGACGCTGCCTGGCCTTGCTCGACGGCCCTGATCTCGAGCTCTTCGAGCACGGCTCTCGTCCCTTCGCCGCTCGATTCCCCGACCTGGAAGAGGCGCTCGTCGCGGCGGGCCCGACCAGCTTCGCCGTGGACGGCGAGATCCTGGTGGTCGACCCACAGTTCGAGCAGGGCATCGTGCTGCCGAAGGAGGATCGGATCATCGATGACGACCGGCACCGCGCGCACGAGTACCGGTTCCTCGCATTCGACCTGCTCTGGGCCGCGGGCGTCGATCTACGGTCGGTGCCTCTCCTCGAGCGCCGCAACGCGCTTCGGGCCATGTTCCGCTATTCGCCCACGGTGATGTACGTGCGCGAATCCACCGCTCCGGGAGAGATCATCTTCAGCAAGGCCGAATACGAGAACTGGCTCGGCGTGGTCGCCAAGCGATGCGAGAGCCCCTACGTCTCCGGCCCTTCCAACGACTGGCGGGTCTGGCGCTGCCCGACGCCCTGAGCCGCCCCGACCTCGAAGACTCGCTCGAATGCCCCGCTCGAATCTTCGGGTGTCGAGGCTCATCAGCATCCAGATCATCAGGACGCACCGACCTCCTTCTCGTTCTTTTCTCCAGCGAGTGCGGTGGTGATCTCGCGCCTTGCCTCCTCCATCTCGTCGAGCGCGTCCGAGACCCTCCGCTGGGCCTCTTGCCATCGGTCGGCGCCGACCTCCTCCAGCCGATCGACTTCCCGGTCCAGCGCGTCCTGGGCCTGCTCGGCGCGGTCGATCGCCTGCTCGAGCGACTTGCGTGCCTCTGCCGGAAGCTCGGCAAGCTCACGACGGGCGTCGTTCACTTCGCGCTCGACGTCTTCGACCGTTTGCTGGAGCTTCTCCGCGAGCTCACGGCGCTGCGTGGCGGCGTAGCCCGCGACCGCGTCGACGGCCTCGCGGGTCTCGTCCTCGACTTCGGCCGCGGAGACGTCCGGCGGTTCTTCTGAGCCCCCGCCGCAGCCGACCAAGATCACCAGCAAGATCACCATGGTTCCGCCCATCGCGCGTATTCGAGATTTCCACCGGTCCATACCTTGCCTCCTATCGTTCTTCGTTCGTTCTTCGTTGGGAACTGTTCATCGAGAACCGTTCGTTGTGAACGTCTTCCTTCTACCGACCTACAGCTCTCCCTCGCGCTCCAGAGGGACGTCCGCGCTCCAGGACTCGAAGAGGGTCGTAACGATCTCCTTCATCGCACCCGTGCCTTCCCAGCGCTCTGGCGGGAGCTCGAGAGCCGCGGCCCATGCCAGGAGTTGGCTCAACTGCCGGATCGCCGGGGTGTAGTCGCGCAGATGGTCGAGTGCCAGGCTCGCGGCCGCGGGCCGCTCGAGCAGGATCGATCGCGTATAGAGCACGTGATAGCCGGCCGCCGTGTAGTTGAGCGCCACGTAGACGTCGCGGATCACCTGGATGAGGTCGCGATTGGGAAGCTTGTCCATCCAGCCCAGCGTCGCCCCGAGGCCGGCGCCCAGCGTTTCCCGCACGCTCGATGAGTCTTCGTCGAGCTGGGAGAGCAGGTCTTCGATCCGACCGACGTGCCTCTCCGCCGAGTCATTGATCCGGCGCACGAGCCAGGAAGCTTCCACGTCCTTACCCAGCGAGGAGTTGCCGATGAGCTCTTCCGTACACTTCCGGACGAAATGCTCGGCCGAGACGACGTGTTGCACCCAGGGTCGCATCTCACTGCCCATACACGCGGACCTCGGCCGTTTCGTCGCACACCCCGGCTTCTACCTTCGTCTCGGGTGCGGCGCCTGGCTTCTCTTGCGCGCGCACCCCTTGCTCTTCGACCTCCAGCTGCCTTGCCTGGAACACGACCTCTCCTTCCTTCGCTAGCGCAGCGCGGCCGCGAGGCAATCGGCGTCCGCCGGAAACTCCGCGCCGACGACGACCTGGACGTCACCTGCACGCCTCAGGACCTCGACGGCCAGGCTGTCGATCACGTCGTCGTCCCCCCAGCCCTCCACGGCGCGACCTTGTGTGGAATCGATGCGCCCGGGAATACAGCCATCCTCCGGCACCCAGAGACGGGCGACCCGCCCCATCACGGCCTGAGCGACGAGCTCAGACGGCCGGGTGACGAGCGGCGCCCCGCCTTGCCGTGCCCGCTCGAGAGATTGGCGGGCCCGGTCTCCATCGCTCGAGATCAGCGGCCAGGTCGCGGCGTGCAACGCACTCGTGGAGAGATGATCCACGTTTCCATCGAGCCGCTGATCGATCAAGCCAACGTCGCAGCTGAGCGCATGCTCGAGACGTGCTCCGTGTTGGACATCGGCTGCCAACACCAAGGGTACGGGATCGTTCGCGATCTCCGCCTCGAGCGCACGCGCGATGTACTCGTGGAAGCGCTTCAGGTCGTTCCGGCGGCCCCGCGGCGCACCGCCTTGACCGTGGTAGACGGGATGGGCGCCTCCGCTCCCCCCGCTGTGGTACTGCAGCGACGGGTCGGTGAGCTCACTGCCCAGGGCAGCCTCGAGGCTCGCCGGAAGCCCCGTGGACGGAACGACCTCGAGCGCATCTTCATTGCCCTCGAAGAGCGCGACGCGGTTGGCGGACACGGTGAGCACGCGGAAGCGATCGGGCTTCTGCGCGGCACGTGCGATGGGCCGCAGGAGCGGAGCCGTCGCGACGCGCACGCCTTCCTCGGCAGGATGGGCGAGTCCAAAGACACGAAGCCCACCGTCTGCCGACCAGAAGGCTGCCCGCGAGGCAACAGACGTCGTCGGTGCTGCAGATTCTCGAGCGAAGGGCTCGAGCGAAGACTCTGCCTTCTCGAGCTCACTCGGGTCCGCGCCGAGCTCACGCCAGCGCGCCAATGCGGTCGACACCGCACGGGCATGTCGGACAGCGTTCTGGGCGACGTCCGGAACCGATGCCGTGACCGGAACGAGCAGACTCAACACCGGGCCATCGCGCTCGGCGAGCGAGCGCAAGGCAGCAGCGGTCGGGGACGGGTAGCGTCGGTCCGTCACGAGCGCGCCCCGCTGGTTCCCCCGCGCGGCGGATCGGGCGCGAGGCGCTGCATGGCCGCGGCACACGCGGGCTCCGTCTGGGGCCCGTACATGGCGAGGAACGTACCGCGGACCCGACCGTCCCGGGAGCGCAGCGCCAGAAGAACCGCCTCGTCTTGTGGGTCCGTCTCCCCCTCGAAGCGCACAGTCTCCTCGACCACGAGCGTCTCGGGAGCGAACGGAGGCTGCCCTCGGACCTCGAGCTCGCCATTCGGGGCGGCACGGAAGGTCTCGCGGAAGCCCAGTCCTTCGAGGCGCTCGAGGGCCTCTCGCAGTGTCTCCATGCGGTCGCCGCTCATTGCCGGGCTCCACCGGCGAAGCTGCCATTCGAGCTGAGGTTGCACACGGTGAACGCTCCTCTTGAGTGAAGATGCAATTTCTACAAATCCCGACCGCGCTCGGTGACTACTCGTCCTCCGCTTCAGATTCCTTGTCGTCGGGTGCCTGAATGGTGAGGACGGGGCACGGGGCGTTGCGGAGCGTCCGCTCGGCCACGCTGTCGAGAATCACGTGCGCCACCCCCGTCCGTCCGTGCGTGCCCATGACGATCAGGTCTGCGTCGAGCATCTCCGCCGATTCACGGATCATGTCGGAGATGCTGCCGCCTTCGACGACGTGGGGCTCGATCTTTTGGGGAAAGTCGCGGATCCCGTCCACGACGTCGCGCAGGAAAGCCATGGCGTTCTCTCGAACCTGGACCATGTCCATCTGAGGCGGCGGCGCTGCGGCGCCCAGCATCGGCGCATAGCTGTACGCATAGGGTGGCGTGTGAACGACGTGGACCAGGTGAAGATCGGCGCTCAGCCGCTTCGCCAGATCGACCGCCGTAGAGAGTGCCGCCCTCGCGTGCACGGAGAAGTCGTAGGGGACGACGAAGGTTCGATAGTCGCTCATGGCTGCCTCCTTGGCTGGTAGGGGCTTCACGATCCATGCCTACCCAGAGGGGCGGATCGGGTTGGGATCGAGACAGGGCCTCGGACGCCCGGCGCGGCTGTCCCGGCTGCTCGACGCGCAGTTGACGGAGATCGAGCGGCTGGCCGCAAGGGCGGAGCAGATCGCCTCGGAACAGCCGGACGCCCTGCGTGGCCGGCTGCGCCAGCAAGTGGCGGAGCTGATCGGTCAGGACCGCTGCCATCTCAACGGTCTGGCCATGGAAGACAACACGCCCTGCTACGTCTCCGCTCTGGGAGAGACAGACTCCCCCAACGGCTGGCGCGAGGGCAAAAACAACGGCGGGGTATTGCTCGACGTCACCGCCAACGAGGTGATTCTGCGCGGCCTGAGCATGCCGCACTCCCCACGCTTGTACCTGGGCAAGCTCTTGTTCCTCAACTCCGGCCATGGCCGCCTCGAAGTCTGCGAACCCGGCAGCGGCAGCCAGCAAACGGTGGTCGAGGTGCCCGGTTACACCCGCGGCTTCGATTGCCACGGGCGCTTTGCCT
>CAZQMY010000405.1:0-5590 GCA_964594405.1 uncultured Spirochaetaceae bacterium
CCGGCTCTCGAACATCTTCTCGAAGAAGAGCACCGTCCCCTCCGACTGGGTCGCCAGCACGATCATCGGGCTCATCATGTCGCTGGGGAACTGTGGCCAGGGTCCGTCGTCCACCTGCGGCGTCCGCCCGCCGGAATCGGGCTTGATGCTCGGCCGCTGGCCCGCCGGCAGTGAGACGAAGTCGCGTCCGATCTCCAGCTCGAGACCGAAGCGCTCGAATACGCGATGCATCATCCAGTAGTGGCTGCGCACGGTCTCGCGGATCGTGATGCCGCCGCCCGTGGCCGCGGCCAGGGCGAGGTAGCTCGCCACCTCGACGTGATCGGAGACCACGCGATGCGTCGCCCCATGCAGACGCTCGACGCCCTTGACCCTCAGCGTATTCGTTCCGAGCCCCTCGATCTGCGCGCCCATCTCGATCAGCAGCTGCGCCAGATCCTGGACGTGGGGCTCGCTGGCCGCGTTGAGCAGGGTCGTGGTGCCGTCGGCGACCACCGCGGCCATCAGGATGTGTTCGGTGGCTGTCACGCTGGCCTCGTCGAAGAAGAGCATCGCCGCGCGGAGGCCAGCCTTGGCGTCGAACTCGAAGCGAACGTCGTCGACCTCGACCCCGAGACCGCGCAGGCCGTAGAAGTGGCCATCGAGCCGACGCCTGCCGATCTGGTCACCGCCGGGTGGGTGCAGGCGGGCGCGCCCCTTGCGATGGAGCAGAGGGGCCACCATGAGGATCGAGGTCCGCGTCTTCTCGCACTGCTCGGGCGGAATCTCGCTGGTCTGCAGGTCGCTGGCCCGGACCGAGACCCGAGGGCCATCGCGATCGACGCGCGCGCCGAGGAGCTCGAGGATCTCGATCATGCTCCCGACGTCGCGGATCTCGGGCACGTTCTCGAGGACGACCTCCTCCTCGGTGAGGAGTGTCGCGGCCAGCATCGGCAGCACTGCGTTCTTGTTTCCACTGGCTCGGATCTCGCCGCCGATGGGCTTGCCGCCGTGAACCACGAATCTGCTCATCTGTGCCTTCCGCCGCCCTTCAGGATTCTCGCTACCGGTCGGCTCGCCGTCTCGAGCGCCGGCAGACGCGGCGCGGCGGAGTCCCGTGCTCCGAGGCGGCTCGGAGGCGTACCGTCGGGAGGTGACGCGCGCCGATGTCAGCAGCACCCCGCCTCGCGATGTGCACCGAAATCCGCCCTCACCCGATCGGCACCGCCGTTGACAAACTACCCGCAAATGCTTTGTATCTCCAACGCCTGCGCCCGTTTCCGGGCGCCCGCGCACCTCGGACAGGATTCTCATGCGCCCCTCTCGCTCAGCCGCACTCGCCTCCGCGCTCGTCGCCGCGCTCGTCCTCTCGGGCTGCGTCACCACGCCGCCCCCGCCCGCGATCGGGATGGCCGACGTGACGGCCGCAGAGCAGGAAGGCTCCCTGGAGGAGCTCTACACACGGATCGGCAGCGAGCTGGAGTCGCCCACCCTCACCCCTGAGGCGCGGGCACAGCTCGAGCAGGTCCGCGCCGCCACCGGAGAGAAGCTGGCGCGGCGCCTCGCCAACGACGTCGGGCGCATCCTCGACGAGACGCCGCGCGTCGCCGGGGACCACCTGCCCCTGACCACTCTCGAAGCACAACGCGAGCGCGTGGCGCCCATCCAGGGTTGGTCGGGCAGCATCTATGAGGAGATTTCCTCCCGCCTCTCGAGCGAGACCCGGAAGACGAAGGCCGCCATGGCCGAGCGCCAGAAGAAGCTCGACGGGATGCTGCCCGAGAACGTCTCCGGCAAGCTCGTCGTCCTCGAGGAGCTCGGCGGGCTGGCAGGGGCCGGCAGCGAGGCCCAGGCAGGCTACGCAGAGCAGAGGGCGAGTCTGGTGGCGGAGCTCGAGCGCAAGGTCGAGCAGGCCATCGAGGCGGAGAACTTCGAAGAGGCGCGCGACGCCCTCGAGCTGGTCCAGGAGATCGACCCGACCAACGAGGGCACCGCCGCCGCCCTGGCCTCGGTGAACACCAAGGTCTTCCTGAAGGAGTTCTGGGATCTGCTCAAGATCCCCGACCCCGACGCCGCCTACGCGAAGCTCACGGACATCTCCGACGATCCGGTCTTCGAGCAGATCCGCCCCAACCTCGCCGACATCTCCAAGGACATGTCCGACTACTACGTCAGCCTCGGGGCCGACGCGGCCAAGGCCGGCAAGGTCGCCGAGTCCTATCGGCGCTTCGGCGAGGCACGCCACATCCAGGAGCTGCTCGGCAGCGCCCCGACCCGGGCACCCGCGGAGCACAAGGCACTGGTCGCGCTGGTCGAGAAGGAGTACGAGCGCGCGGTGAAGAGCGACAAGATGGGGCTCGCCTGGGGATACCTCACCGTGATCGAGGGGCTCGCGGGCAGCGAGTCCGCCACGCTCCGCCGCCGACTACGCGAGACCCGCGAGCTCGTGCTCACCCGCGCCATCAAGCGCCTCACGGCGGCGCCCTTCGAGGACACCTCCGGCGGCGAGCACAAATTCGGCGACGCCGTGGCTTCGAAGGTGGTCCAGCACCTCTTCGAGAAGATCCCGAACGACGTGCGCATCATCGAGCGCGAGCAGCTCGGCGACATCATCCGCGAGAAGGAGCTCGCCAAGGGCGGCGCTGCCGCCGGTCTGGCCGCCGCCGACTTCCTCGTAGAGGGCACGATCCAGGAGGCCAAGGTCGACAGCGTCGAGAAGACGGGCAAGAAGACCATGCGCGTGGTCACCGAGCACGTGGAGAAGTCGAACCCCGACTACAACGCGTGGATCAACCTCTCGAGCAAGGAGCGAAAAGAGGTCCCGCAGCCGCCCAAGACCATCGAGGTGCCGCGCAAGGAAGACGTCTCCATCGCCGTCACGCTGCATCGCAAGGTCGGTCTCTTCTCGGTCTCCTATCGCGTGATCGATGCCGACACGGCGAAGGTGCTCTTCGCCGACTCGGTCCGCGCCAAGACGGAGCACGAGGACAGCAGCAGCGAAGGCGTCGAGCTCGGCGAATTCAAGATGGAGTTCAAGCTCGCGAGCCTGCCCTCGGACGTCGAGATCCTCGCGGAGCTCGCGGACAACGTGAGCGCCGAGATCGGCGAGAATCTGGCCCGCGAGCTCGCCAATCCCGAGCAGAGCTATGCCAGCTCCGCCGCTCGCTACGCGGCGGAGGAGAACTTCGAGGCCGCGGCGCAGCAGTACGCCTACGCGATCGTGCTCTCCGAGCGCAAGAACCTCGATGTCGACGCGTTGAAGCAGAGCCTGCGCGAGTCGGCGATCGCGGGCACCGCTCGCTGAGTCGGTGGGCACGGCACCGCCAGAGGCGATCGCTCGATCCCAGCCCGCGTCGAGCCCGACTGGCTAGCCCCCGATCGCCGTGCGCACCTCGGCGATCTCGGGATGCTGGGGGGCCACGGTGGAGGCCCGGCCGAGGTAGCCTCGCGCCGCCTCGAGGTCGCCGCGCGTGAGCGCACTGCGGGCCATGACGAGGTAACGCGAGGCGATGTTCATCAGCCCCTGCCTCGCCTCGGCGTTGCCCGGATCGATCTCCAGCACCTCGCGATAGTTCTCGTAGGCATTGTCGCCCTTCGGCAGCTGTAGCCGATTGTCCTCCATCGCCACCTCGGCGCCTCGCAGCAGCCCGACGATGCGCACCCGATCGAGGGCGCTGGGCGCTCGCCGGACCGGCTTGGCCGGCGACGCGGCCTTGGGCGCGACGGGCTTCGCCTTCTCCACCTCCGGTGCCGGGGTCGGCGCGGGCGTCACCTCGGGCGCAGGCGCCTGGGCGGCGGCCGGCTCGGCCGCTCGGTCCCGCGGCGACATGCTGAGGAAGACGAACGCACCGATGCCCGCGAGGATCGCGATCCCCGCCGCGACGGAGACGAAGCCCACCGCCCGCGCGGAGCCCTCGCCCGAGGTCCCGCCCGCCTTCGCCGAGGCGGGGACGGCCGGGGGCGGATCCATCTCCATCACCGCTTCGACGCCGGGGACGACGAAGAGGCGCTCGACCCGCTTGGGGCGATCATCGGGGTCGAGGGCCAACAGGGATTCGATGGAGGAGCGCAGGCCGATGGGGACCTCGTCGGGGACGCGCTGCAGGTGTCGGCGCGCGTCTACGGCCTCCATCACGGTCGTCCCCATGCCCATCGGCCGACCCAATGCGGCCGCACAGAGCACGAGCCCGAGGCTGTAGAAGTCGGAGCGCCCATCGATCTTGCCGCCGAAGAAGCCGAGCTGCTCCGGCGACGCATAGCCGAGCTTGCCCTTGAATCCGTCGACGATGGTGCCCTCCCCCTCCTGCAGGATCTTCGCGATCCCGAAGTCGATGAGCTTCGCCCGAGCGACGTCGCCGTCGGGGAGCACCACGTTGTCGGGCGAGACGTCGCGGTGCACGACACCGCAGCGATGCGCGGCGGACAGACCACTCGCCAGACGGGCGCCGAGCACGACCACCTCGTCTGGGCTCAGCGGCCCTTCCTTCATGCGATCGGCGAGCGAGATCCCATCGATCATCTCCATGATCAGGAAGACACGGCCCTCCTCGTCGCTGAGCAGGTCGTGACAGTGCACCACCGCCGAGTTTCGGACCGCGAGGAGCGCCCTGGCCTCCCGGAGGAAGAAGGCGTTGGCGCCCTTCTTCTTCGAGAGGTCGGCATGCATCATCTTGATTGCGCGTGGCTCATCCAGACGCCGGTGGCGGGCCTTGTAGACCTCTCCCATGCCGCCAGCGCCGAGCACCTCGATGATCTCGTACTCGCCGAAGAGCACCGAGCCGATGGCGATGCCCGAGGCTCGATCGTCTGGCTCCTCCTGGGCCTCACCGCGAGCGATCGGGCGCTTGCCCGAGACCCGGGTGGGCGCGTCGGGGTCGAAGTCCGAGTCCGGCAATGCGGACTCGGATCCGGAGGCCGGGGCCGGGCCTGCGTCGCCCGCCACCGTCGGCGCACTCGAGCTGATCGACGTGGGACCGGGCTCGTCGGCCTCCGTGGTCACGGCCTCGGTCTTCACTGTCTCGTCGCGGACGCGCGTGGGCGCTTCACCGGCCGGGCCGACTTCCGTCGACTGCAGCTCGGTCTCGGCCAGCGCCTCGTCGCCGATCCGCGTCGCCGCGTCGGGATCGGCGCCGTCAGCCGGTCGCGAATCGCTGCCTTCGTCTGCCATCGGCGGCAATGGAAGCGAATCGAAGGGTCGGGATCCAGCGCCCCGCCGCGAGGACGGGAGCGCGTCGCCTTCGTTTACAGAATCCGTGCGAGCCTCTACCCTCGGCGGACGCCGTGGGTCGACCTGCCGCGACGCCCGGTGTTCGAGTAGAGGACGAGGCGGATCGACCGTGCCGCGAACGATTCCCGGCCCTTTCGCCCCAGACGAGATCGGGCACTTCCTGGAGACCTTCCTCTATCGGGAGGAGGTCTTCCTGGTAGACGAGGTCCTCGCCCTCGACGCCCAGGCGCGCCGCATCCAGGCGCGAATGGATACGAGGCGCCCGCTGCCCTTCGCGGCGATGCAGCGCACGGGCCCTGGCCATCCCGCCCACGTATCGGCCGCCGAGCTGATCATGCTCACCGGCTGCCTCGGCTGCATGCACGCCTGGTTCTTCCACGGCTG
>CAZQMY010000406.1:0-5563 GCA_964594405.1 uncultured Spirochaetaceae bacterium
GGGCCACTCGCAGCGTGCCGGCGATTCCCGGCGCCGACCGGCCGCACGTGCTCGGGGGTGACGATCTGCGCGACCTGATGCTGGGCGCGAGCTCCGAGGCGCTGGGCCAGAAGACCTCGTTGGTGACGCGGATCGCCACGCGCGCCGGCGCTGCGACGGGTCTGACGAAGAGCCTCGAGTTCGTCCGCTAGGCGAGCCGCGCCTGGATGCCGATCGGCCGCGAAGTCGTGATCCTGGGCGGCGAGCTCGTGGGCCTCGAGCTCGCCGAGTTCCTCATCGAGCGCGGACGCAGGGTGAGCGTCCTCGAGGAAGGGCCGCGTCTGGGCGCCGGTCTCGCCGTGGTCCGCCGGCTCCGGATGCTCGCTGATCTGCGCGAGCACGGGGCGGGCCTGTACGCCGGAGTGCAGGAGGTTCGCATCGAGGCCGACTGCGTGTGCTTCACGGACGCGTCGGGCCGGGCGCAGCGCATCCACGCAGACCACGTGATCGTCGCGATGGGCACGGCGGGCGACTCGGCCCAGGCCGAGCGCTTCGGCGCAGCAGGGCTCCGGGTGCACGAGATCGGCGATGGCCGCGGCATCGGCTACATCGAAGGCGCGATGCGGGACGCGATGGAGGTCGTCGACGCGATCCAGGGCTGATGGAAGCGTGTCCTCGATCTGTTCCGGGTTGGAGAAGGCGACCCGGAATCGGCCCATCAGAACTGAAAGTAGATGAACTGCTGTATCGGTCGCTGCAGCGTGAGGACGAGAAAGAAGAGCGCTGCGCTTGCGGCCGTCAGCCCGCCGATCTCGACGGGCCGGGGGACCGTCCACCTCTCTGCGTACTCGCGTATGGTCGCGCAGGCGAGCATCCCGGCGATGAGCACCACCGCAGTCATGTACGAGGTGCCGGCGACGCCCCTCTGGGCGAAGTTCAGGTACGCGCTCGGATCCACGAGATTCGAGAAGAGCTGCATCGTGCCGTTCACCGACTGGGCGCGGAAGGGAATCCAGCCTGCCATCGCGATCGCGAACGTGATCCCCCAACCGAGAGCAGGGAGGCGGTCGCATGCCCGCTGCAGCGGACCCAGAGTACGAAAGATCCAGATTGCCGCGGCATGGTAGATGCCCCAGATCGCGAACGTCCAGGCTGCGCCATGCCATAGCCCCATGATGAACCAGGTGGCGAAGAGCGCAGCCGTCGCATGTGTCGTGCCGGAATCTGCTGCGACGGAGATTCCGCCCTGACTTCGAGACTGGAACACCCGACCCGTGAGCGGGGTGTAGAGATAGTCCCGGATCCAGGAAGAGAGCGAAATATGCCAGCGCTTCCAGAACTCGCGCGGGGAGGTGGAGAGGTAGGGCCAATCGAAGTTCTTTGGAAAACCAATCCCGAGGATCCTCGCCGAGCCGATCGCCACATCAGAGTATCCACTGAAGTCGAAGTAGATCTGGAACCCGAAGAGGGTCGTCATCACCCACGTGTCATATGCAGTGAGATCCGCGAGATCGCGCTCGAACGCCGCGTCGACCATGGGTGCGATCGAATCCGCAAAGACGACCTTCTTGGTGAGACCCACGAGGATCAGAAGAATCCCGCGCCAGAAGTCCTCCGCGCTCGGCCGCCGCGGTGATTCGAGCTGCGGGATCACCTCCGACGCGCGCAGGATCGGTCCGGCGATGAGCTGTGGCCAGAAGGTCACGTAGGTGACGAAGGACACGAAGTCGCGCGTGGGTACCTGTAGCCGACGATAGACATCGATCGTGTAGGAGATGGTCTGGAACGTATAGAACGAGATCCCCAGTGGGAGGATGATCTCGAAGCCCCAGTCTCGTGCTCCATGGGTCTCGATCCCAATGCTGGCGAGTGCGACGCCCAGGCTATCCGAGAGGAAGTAGGTGTACTTGAAGAAGACGAGCAGTCCGAGATTGACGCTCAAGCTCGTGATGAGCCAGGCGCGTCGGCGACCGGGCGACTCGGTGCCGGCGATCTGCAACGAGGCCACGTAGTCGACCACGGCCGAGAAGACCATCAGCAGCGCGAACTCCCAGCGCCACATCGCGTAGAACGCGATGCTCGCCGCCGCCAGAAGCGACATCCGCGCACGGTGCGGGAGCAGCCAGTGGGCGGATACGGCGATCACCAGGAAGGCGATGTAGCCGAAGCTGTTGAACAGCATCAGTCCGTCCAGCCTGCGAGGCCGGCGTCGACGGCCGCCCCGAGCCTCATGTGCCCATCGACGGTGAAGTGGAAGCAGTCCGGCATGTCCCCGTTCGTGAGTCCCCAGTACCGGCCCGGTACGATCGTCTCCAGGTCGGCATAGTGAAAGCCCCGCTTCCTGGCCGCCGACTCGAGCTGCGCGAAGAAGGTGTCGTAGGCCAGGCGATCGTGCTGGAAGACCTTCTGGTCGTCACGATGGGGCTGCTTGTATACGAAGAGCTCGAACCCGTCGGATTCCGAGAGGCGAACGAAGCTGTCGAGCGCACGCATGTTCCAGAGTCGCAGGGCATCCGGGATCAGTAGCTTGCGCCGACCGGTCATCCCGACCGTCAACGAGGTCGCCCTTCTCACGGCCTCGAAGCGGAGCCATGAGTTGAGGTCTCCGCGGCTGGCGAAGGCCGTCCAACGCGTTTCGAGCCCGCTGACGATGGCGTCCTCGAGACGCTGCTGCGGCGTGCCGCCGAGCACCGTACGTTCGATGGGCGCGACCTCCTCCTCCTCGGTGTGACTCACGCGGCGTACCTCGATCTCCTTCCAGGCTGCGCCGAAGGCGGCTGCCTCTGCCGTTTCGATGGGCTCGAGCTGGTCGGTAATGGCCGCCTGAATCCCGTCCTCCCGCAGGTCGTCGTAGACGAGCGCGATCGT
Organism: uncultured Spirochaetaceae bacterium; assembly: GCA_964594405.1. Lineage (GTDB taxonomy): Bacteria > Myxococcota_A > UBA9160 > UBA9160 > UBA4427 > CAZQMY01. Next base: position 2,848 of record CAZQMY010000406.1, read on the forward strand.
GAGCCAGTCCGGTCGTATTCCCTCCTGTCGGATCCTTCGATACATCGCGAGCAGGTCATGAAGATTGGCGTTCGGACTGGAGAGCTGGACATACGCGAGGTCCGATCCCCGCTCGCGCGCCGCCCGCGTGGCGAAGTATGAGGCGAGCTCGTCCCCCGGCTTGGCATGGTTCACGGCGTGAAGCTGTGACGCACCGAGCCACAATACGATCGGCCGTCCCCGGTCACGAAGTGTTCGCATCGTTTCGACCAGCCGAACCACGGTCTCTGGCCGGTCGCCCCGTGCGCTCACCGGCAGCCCATCGATCTCCGAGCTCCAGCTGATCGTGTTCTTCCCGAGGCCTGCGTCGGAGGCGTCGAAGCTTGCGGCCGCGGAGCCCGCCAGCTCGAAAGCGAGTGCACCCAGGACGAGACCGAGCACCACGGCCATCAGAGCGATGACGTTGGACTCGATCGCGACGCGCGGCGTTTCGGCTGAGGACATGGGAGCAGGAGCGGCGTCTCGTTCCTGAGTGCGAAGGCACATGACGGACAAGGCCCGCATCCTACGCTCTCGAGGATCTGAGATCAACAAGAGAGCATCCGCGTAACGAAAGTGTACGGAGATCAGGGTGGCCCGTCTGAAAGGCACCGTCGCCCGGCCGATCAGCCCTTCAGTCGCCGGAGCGCCGACATCGCCGCCCAGTACCCGCACTGTCCGTGGACGCCGCCCCCGGGTGGAGTCGAGGCCGAGCAGATGAAGATGCGCTCGTTCGGGGTACTGTAGGGATCGAGCCGGGCCACCGGCCGCGCGAAGAGCTGGAAGGCGTCGGCGCTGCCACCTGTGATGGCCCCCCCGTGGTCGTTCGGGTTGTGTGACTCGAAATCGGCTGTATTCATGGTGTGCCGGGCGAGGATCCTGTCCCGAAAGCCGGGCGCGAAGCGCTCCACCTGGGCCTCGATCGCCTCCGTCAGGTCGACCGTGGAGCCCGCGGGCACGTGGGCGTACGCATACCCGGTGTGCCTGCCCTCGGGCGCGCGGCTCACGTCGAATTGGCTCTGCTGGCAGAGGATCAGATAGGGCCGCTCCGCGATGTGACCGTGGTACATCGCGTGCTCCGAGGCGCAGATCTCCTCGAGGGTTCCGCCCACGTGGACCGTCGACGCCTCGAGACACCTCGGATCGCTCCAGGGGATCGGACCATCGAGCGCCCAGTCGAGCTTGAAGACGCCAGGGCCGTAGCGATATCGATCGAGCCGGCGTCGGTAGCCCGGAGGCAGGGCGTCGCCACAGATCTGCGAGAGCTGACGCGGCGAGGTGTCGAAGAGGACGACGCGCGAGGCGGGCAGCTCGCTCAGCCGCTCGACGCGTCGCCCGGTCTCGATCCGTCCGCCGAGCGACTCGAAGAGGCTCGAGAGCGCCGAGGCGATGGCCGATGAGCCGCCCCTCGCCACCGGCCACGTCTCGACGTGGCCCGTCATTGCGAAGGTCAGCCCGAGCGCCGCCGTCAACGGATAGGTGAGCGGCAGGATCGAGTGCCCCGCGCAGCCGGCCAGCAGCGCCCGCGCCCGCGCGCCTCGAAAGCACATCCGCGCCAGGCGATTCGCGGAGAGCACGGCGCGCATTCCGAAGCTGGCCATCTTGATCGGGTGGCGAGGCAGGCCGAGGGGCGCCATCAGATCGGCGAGGAGTCCGTGCGGATTCTCGAGGAAGGGGCCGACGAGCCGCGCGTAGGCCTCGCCATCGGCTCCCAGCCCACGCGCCGTCTCGTCGAGCGATCGACCGTGCATGATCGCGTCGCCGTCGGGCATCGGATGGGCCACCGAGGCGGGCGGGCAGATCCACTCGAGGCCGTGATCGTGCAGGGGCAGCTCGCGGAAGAAGGGGGAGAGGATGCCCATCGGATGGACGGCTGAGCAGACGTCGTGCCGGAAGCCGGGCAGCGTCAGCTCCTCGGTGCGGGTGCCGCCCCCGATGGTCTCGGCGCCCTCGAGGACGAGCGTCTGCATGCCCTCCCGGGCGAGCGCGACCGCCGCGGCCAGACCGTTGGGGCCAGAGCCCACGATGATGGCATCGAGCTCGGGTGCGGGCATGGGCCGCTCAGGCGGTCGCCGAGGCGCCGCTGCGCAGCAGCGCCTCGGCGTACTCGCCGGTGGGGTAGGGCTGGAGGTGCGCCATGGCGCGGACGTCGGTCTCGCCCTCCTCGAGGACGCCGTCGGCGGCGTCGACGATCTTCCACTTCATGCTCCTCCCGAAGAGGGGCAACGACTCGACCATCACGACCCGCACCTCGCCCGGCTCGAAGGCGCATCGGGACTGAACCTGCTCGAGCAGCTGCAGCTCGTTGAGGTGACCGTCGCCGAAATTCCAGCCGATGATCGTTCCGCCGAGCACCTCACCCTCGTGCCACTCGTAGTCGTGGATGTCGTCGACCGCCTTCGGGATCGTCTCGAGGAGCGGGCGCCCCTCCATGTGCATGTAGCGATGGGACATCGACAGGTTCAGCGCCATCTCCACCTCGCTCGGATCGTCGAGCATCTTCTCGAGCTGCTGGCGCATGGTGCCGGCGATCCTGGTCAGCCTCTCGAGCTTTGCCTCCGAGCCCTTCTTGATCAGCCAGATGTTGTAGGCCCAGTTGCCCGCGTAGTAGCGCATCGAGAGCAGGAAGGAGACGCGCGAAGGGAAGAAGTTGCCGAGCAGGGGCACCACGAAGAGACAGAAGAAGAGGAAGGTCGCG
>CAZQMY010000407.1:0-5544 GCA_964594405.1 uncultured Spirochaetaceae bacterium
AGTACTTCACCGCGTTCTCGAGCAGGTTGCTGAAGATCAGCCCGAGCTCGGTGGCGTCGGCCCTGACGTTCACCAGTCGCCGGTCGAGGATGCGCACGGCGCCTTCGGGCAGGCGGTGTCTCTCTTCGACCCCGGCAACACACTCCTCGAGGACCTCCATCAGGTCGATCCGCTCGCGACGCCGGGTGCGGATGCGCGGCCGCTCCTCGCTGCGCGCCGCGGCGAGCACCTGCCCCACCGTATGATCCAGCCGATCGAGGTCTTCCTGCATCCGCTCGATGAACTCGGCGCGGCGCTCATCGTCGAGGGTGTGTCGGCCGAGGGTGTCGAGGCCGAGGCGGAAGCTCGCCAGCGGAGTCTTCATCTCGTGGGTCACCGCGTCGAGGAAGGCGCGCTGGCGCTGGTTCAGACGCACCTCGGCCACCAGCCAGACGCAGAGCCAGACCAGCCCGATCATCAGCAGAAGGAAGAAGATGGAGCCGAGGATCAGCATCACCCAGTCGAGGGTGGTCACGCCCTCGGCGAAGGGCCGGATGTCCTGCCAGACCAGCACCTGCCAGCCGACGGCGAGGGCGAGCACCAGCAGCATCATCACGATGCCGATGGTCAGCGGCACTCCGATCGATCTCCTGGGCATGGCGACGCTCCTCGCAGCTCTCCCGCCCACTCTAGCAGGCCGCGCTGCCCCGCCGGTTGCGCGCGCCGGGCTGCTATCGTCCGGCCTCAGGAGCCCGATCTTGCCGCCCACCCGACCCACCCGCACGCTCGCCTCCCCCATCGTCTTCCTGGCCTTCCTGGCCCTGGGCCTGACGGCCGCGGGCCCCGTCCGCTCGGCGCCGCCGGACGAGGGCGAGTGCCCCACCGTCAGCGGTGTCGACGAAGAGGGGAATCCCTCCGAGGACGCTGCGCCGATTCTCATCAAGGAGGGGATGATCATCGACGAGCAGTCGCTGCTGGCGCTGCGCGTGCTCCTCCAGAAGGAGATCTGGCGCAACCGGGAGGCCATCTTCTATGAAGGGATGCGCATGGTGATCGGGCCCTGTCACCGTCGCTACGCCCTCCCGGCGTTCTACGAAGCGGCCACCGCGCGCTTCGCGGGCCAGGCGACGCTCGATCGAAAGGGCAACCTCGAGCGCTACACCGCCGGTCTGCCCTTCCCGCCCGAGCTCCTCGACCCCGACGCTTCGGATGCCGGCCTTCGCTGGGCCTGGAACGTCGAGAAGCGCTTCCGGGGCACCGGCCACGAGGGCCGATTCCGGATCAACAACCACCCCTCGCGATTGGGCAGCGTCCAGCGCTATGAGGGCAAGCTCTTCTTTCTGCCCGTCGCCGAGCGAAGCGATCTGGCAGGCTCGGGCTACGCGATCGAAGATCCGGGGAAGATGATCTGGGCAGCGGGCGGTGAGTTCACGAGCCCCTTCAGCGCGCGCGGCCTGGCCTGGCGCCAGTTCCGGGTGCGCAAGAGCGCCAGGCGCTGGAATCAGCCGGACAACATCTTCGTCTACGTGCCCACGATGCGGAAGATGAGGAGGGCCGCCACGCGCTGGGTGGATGGCGGATACGTGCCGGCCTACACCGTCTCGGGTCAGAGCGGAGGCGGCGCCGTCGCGTACGGCGAGGCCGGCGCGATCAGCCCGGATGCCGGCCGCAACATCTCTGCCACCGAGCATGCGCGCTCGGGCCTCACCGGCCTCTTCCTGCGCCCCAACGCCTACGTGTGGCGGCTGCGCGGCGAGCAGGCGGTGATCGCGCCGATCGACAGCGTGAACCCGGGCTGGCCCGTCAACGCGGACCGCAACTACGGCTACAGCGGCCTCTCACCGGCGAGCGATCGCTGGGATGTGCGTCAGGCCGTCGTGATCGAAGGCGCCCTCAAGGAGCGCAACGAGACCATCCGCACCGTGACGATCTTCGTGGACTACCAGACCCAGCAGCCCCTCTACTGGATCGCCCGCGGCTTCAAGCGCCGCCCCCTGGACGTCGGCATCCTCGTCCACGACTACACGGGAGACCACGAGAACGCCCCGAAGCTCGCCGACGGGAGTCCAGTCCGCGTCTTCCTCCCGGCCGGGGCGTTCTTCTTCAACGCGCTGGCCGGCCGCGGTGGCTGGGTGCGCGAGAGCTGGAGCCTCGACCCCAAGCCGCTCAGTCGGAGCGACGAGCAGCGCATGACCACCTCGGATCGGCTCCAGCGCGGGCACTGAGCTCAGCGCCAGTCCGCGTGGAGCCCCTCGGCGAGGGCCATGCGCTGCGCCTGGACGGTCTCGCCCGTATGGGCCAGCGGGTCGCCCTGCGCGAGGCGGGCGATCACCGCGGCGGGGACGCTCATCGGCGCCGCCCGGTGGTGCATCGAGAGCGCTCCGCCCGGATCGTTGAGCGCCATGGCCTCCGTCATCACGAAGCCCGGCTCGACGTTGACGAAGCCGACGCCGCGCCCCCGATGCTCCACGGCCAGGACGCCGACGAGGCGATGGAGGGCCGCTTTGGTCGCCGCATACGCGAAGCCCCAGCCGCCCTGGCCGGCCGGCGCCGGCGGATCGCTGAGCCCTGCGCCGGAGACCATGTCGATGACGAGGCCGCTGCCCCGCGCGAGCATCCCGGGAAGCAGCCGCTGCACCAGATGGAGTGGCGCGAAGACGTTGGCCTCGAAGATCGTCCGGATCGTCTCGGGCTGCAGCTCGAGCACGTGCTGCATCGAGCCCTCGCCGGTGTAGATGCCGTTGTTGAGCAGCAGGTCGACGCGTCCGAAGACCTCGAGGGCCCGCACCACGGCTGCATCGATGCTCCCGCGATCGAGCAGATCCAGGCGAAGCGGCAACGCCCGCCCCCCAGCCGCCTCCACCGCCTCCGCCGTGCTGGCGATGCTGCCGGGAAGCGGCCGCCCGTCGGCGCTCTGGCCCTCGACCAGCGTTCGCGCGCTCACGACGACGTCGTACCCTGCGCCCGCCAGCGCCAGGCAGGCGGCGGCGCCGATGCCGCGACTCGCGCCCGTCACGAAGGCAACCCTTCGCTCGCCCGATCCTTCTCCGCTCATGGCCCTCCGTCCACAGGGTGCGCCCCGCTCGTTCTCCCGTACCCCGGACCGCTAGAGTAACAGGAGGCGCTCCACCGCGATCGCTGTCCCGCACGCTCAAAGCATCGAGGCCCAGATGTCCGAGGAAGTCCTGCTCGAGCGCCGGGAAGGCGCCGTCGTCACCCTCACGCTCAACCGCCCGGACGCGATGAACGCGCTCTCGAGCGCGCTTCGCGACGCCATCGGCCAGCGCTTCCGTGCGCTGCAGACCGACGCAGCCGTGCGGGCCGTCGTCCTGACGGGCGCTGGTCGGGCGTTCTGCGCCGGATACGATCTGAAGGAGCTCGCCGCGGGCGCCACCGGCGATGCGGCAGACAGCGCGACCAGTGACATGGCCGACGCCATCGCGGCCTTCGACCGCCCGATCATCGGCGCCATCAACGGCCATGCGATCACCGGTGGCTTCGAGCTGGCCCTCGCGTGCGACGTGCTGATCGCCAGCGAGGCGGCGAAGTTCGCGGACACTCATGCGCGCGTCGGCATCCTGCCGGGCTGGGGGCTGAGTCAGAAGCTGCCGCGCCTGATCGGTGCCGGAAGGGCCAAGGAGATCTCACTCTCGGGAAACTTCATCGACGCCCACCAGGCCGAGCGCTGGGGGTTGGTCAATCGCGTGGTGGACGCCGAGACACTCATGCCCACCTGCCTGGCCCTGGGCGCCGACATGGCGAGCTGCGAGCCCGAGGTGCTTCGCGCCTACAAGCGGCTCATCGACGACGGGCTCGCGCTGCCGCTGGGCGAGGCCCTCGCGATGGAGGCGGAGCGGGCGATGGCCTCGGCGGCGGAGGCCACCGCCACCCTGGTCTCCGAGCGGCGCGAGGATGTCCTCGCACGCGGCCGACGCGAGGACGGCTGAGGCGGCCCTCAGCCGCGCACGCGGCGGAGCTGCTCGCGCTGGATCTCGCCCGAGAGATGGAGGAGCCCGCGAGTGAGGCTCGAGGGCTCGCCTCGCTCGTTGCAGCGCACGCCGTAGCGGACCTGCGTCTGCCGCAATCGCCGGATGCTCTGCACGGTGACCTGCCCCTCGTAGCGTTCGTCGCCCCGTTCGAGCTTCACGTCCAGACTCTGCCCGATGACATACTCGTGACTGGAGATGAAGGCGAATCCCGACGCGCTGAGGTCGCGCACCTGACAGCGGTCGTCGCCATCGATCACGGCCTTGATGCCCGCGGTCAGCGTCGTGACGCGAAACTCCTCGCGCGTCTCCGCCGAGATCGGATCCGCCTGCGGCTCGAGCTCGAGGCGGAGATGCTCGCCGAGCTCGCTCGCCACGACGCGACAGACCTGCTGCATGAACTGCCCCCGATCGTGGTAGTAGAGGATCAGGTCCGCGCCTTCCCAGATGGGCAGGTGCGCCTCCCCCAGCGTGATCCGGACCAGATGGGCCGTGTACTCGAGAATGATCCCCTTGTGCAGGGGGCACTGCGACACATCGGTGGCGTCGCCCTCGGTGAAGCGGATGAAGATATCCTGGCTGGGCTTGAGCACTCGGACTCCTCGACGCGTCTCGGCACAGGGGCGCTGCGGCGACCCCCACCCCCGTAGGTGGACGTCGTCGGCGCGCCGGCCCAGCCTTCCTATCGTCCCTCCTCCAGAGCGGCTCGATGGGGAGAACGCCCGACGCTCCGTGCTGGCGTTGCCCCCGGCTCGGCGCTCGCCTCGGGCCTTGCGCGGGGCGCGAGAGCGGGAGGGCGCCATCGCGAGCGTGTGGCATCCTCCGCGCCAATGCAGCCGCCCGTGCCGGCGGCCACCCACCGAAGAGGACGGCGAGATGAGCCCCGTGCACGGACTCCACCACTTCCGACCCCATCCGTGGCATGGGCTCTCCATCGGCCCCGAGCCGCCCCGTGTGATCCAGGCCTACATCGAGATCACGCCCTTCGACCTCGTGAAGTACGAGAGCGACAAGGAGAGCGGCTACCTCAAGGTCGACCGCCCCCAGGCGAGCTCGTCGCTGCCGCCGACGCTCTACGGCTTCATCCCGCGCACCTATTGTGCCAGCCGGGTAGCCGCCCTCTCGCCGGAGAGCGGGGGCGGGGACGGTGATCCCCTCGACGTGTGCGTGATCAGCGAGCGGCCGATCAATCGCGCAGATCTCCTGCTCCACGCCCACGTGGTGGGCGGCCTGCAGATGATCGACGACGGCGAGGCCGACGACAAGATCATCGCGGTGCTCGAGAACGACACGGCCTGGGCCGACGCCAAGGATGTGCGCGAGCTTCCCGAGACCCTCATCGAACGCCTCCGACACTACTTCTCCACCTACAAGCTCGTTCCGGGCCAGGAGAGCAGCGTCACCATCGATCGCATCTACGGCGCCGAGCATGCGTTCGCGGTGGTCGAGGCCTCGATCGCAGACTATCGCGAAGCCTTCCTGGGCGGCGCGTAGGTCGGGAGGCGGACGAAGAGCAGCGCCGCATCCCGCTCTGGATACGCCGGATGACGCTTGAGTGGTTGTGGCGTGTGGCCGCCAA
>CAZQMY010000408.1:0-5527 GCA_964594405.1 uncultured Spirochaetaceae bacterium
CGTCCGCAGTCCGAGCGGCAAGGCCGACTATCGCTGGGCGAAGGAGCAGGCCGAGTCAGAGACCCAGTGAGTCGCTGGCGGCAGGAGCTGGTGGGGCCCGAGCCGGCACCGCTCCTCGCGGTGCTGGCGGGCTACCTGGCCAGCCGGCTGGTCTTCATCGTCGGCATGGGAGTCGAGTTCGACGCCACGCCGCTGACCTGGTTCTGGCAGTACCTCGATCCCGTGTTGCTGGAGAGTGATGCGCTGCGCAGCCTCTTCTATCTCCACAGCCAACCGCCGCTCTACAACGCCTGGCTCGCCGTCGGCATCAAGCTCGGCGGGGATGCGCCGGACTGGCTCTTCTGGCTGGGCAACATCGCAGCCGGCGGAGTGCTGCACGGCGCCATCTGGCGCACGGCGGTGCTGCTCGGCGCGCGCCCGTGGCTGGCCTCGGCGGGCGCCCTGCTCTTCGCGCTGAGCCCCGCCTCGATCCTCTACGAGAGCTGGCTCTTCTACACCTATCCGACGGCGGCCCTCGTGATCGCCGCGGCACCGCTGGCCTTCTTCGCGATGAAGGGAGGCTTCTGCAGTCGGCGGGCGCTGGGCTTCCTGATGCTCTGCGCCGCCATCGTCCTCACCCGAACGCTCTTCCACTGGACCTTCTTCGTCGCGATGGCCGGCGCGCTGGTGCTGGTCGCGAGCCCGCAGCGCCAGCGCGCGCTCCGCGTCGCCGCGCTGCCTGCGCTGCTCATCGGTCTCGTGCTGCTGAAGAACCTGCTGCTCTTCGGGAGCTTCGGCACGAGCTCATGGCTGGGCATGAACCTCGCGCGGGTCGCCCTCGAGCCGATCCCCACCGCCGAGCGAAGAGTCCTCGTGAAGCGCGGCGAGCTCGACACGGTCACGTTGATCGCCCCCTTCTCACCGCTGGAGCGATATCCGGAGGCGCTCCGGATTCCCGACTCGCCGATGGGCGCCAAGGCCCTGCAGCACCCCGCGGTCTCTCGTCCTTTCAAGTCGACCCGCGCGGTCAACTTCAACCACGCCGCCTACGCGGAGATCTCTCGTCGCTATCGCGCCGGTGCCCTCGCGACGATTCGGCGCGATCCCGGGCGCTACCTCGACCAGCTCGAGAAGGGATGGCTGATCTTCGCCATGCCCGCCTCGGAGTACTGGTTCCTGGATCGCAACCGCGAGAAGATCGCCGCCTACGAGGCGTTCTGGGATGCCGCGATCCTGGGCGTATCGTCCACCTTCACCGGGGCGCAGGTCGCCTATGACCGCAAGGACCCGCGCTATCTCCGGGCTCGGTCCAGCGTCTTCGGCGTCGTCGCCGCCTCGCTCGGTCTGGCCTGGGGGGGGCTCAGGCTGATTGGCGCGTACCGCCGATTCCGGCGCGGGGGGGACGCCGGGGAGCTGATGCTGATCGTGTACCTGATGGGCACGGCCGGCTACGTCATCCTGGTGGGGAACGCTCTGGACTTTCGTGAGAACAACCGCATGCGCTTCCTGATCGAGCCGATCCTGATGACGCTGATCATCGCGACCGTCTCGAGCCTGCTGGATCGGGTGCGCGGGAGCTCGTCCACGGCGACGACCGCATGAACGGCGCCGGCGAGGGCGCCGGGGCCCGTCAGGCGCTCATTCGGGCGGGAAGTTGACGTCCAGGGTGGTCTGCTTCCAATGCTCGGTGGACTCGAGAAGCGCCTCGAGCTTCTCGCGATACGCCTTGTAGACGTCGTGCCCGAGGAGGAGGTGCAGGGGCGGATCTTCGAGTCCCGCCACCATCAGCACGGCCTCCGCCACCTTGCGCGGATCCCCGGGAAACCTGTTCCCGGCCAGTCGGATCAGCTTCTTGCGGGCCCCCACCGTCTCGGCGTAGGCATCGAGCGACGACCGCGACTCCTTCATGCTCCGGGTGGACCAGTCGGTGCGGAACGCCCCGGGCTCGATGGCCGTGACCTTGATGCCCAGCGGACCGGCCTCCTTGGCGAGCCCCTCGGTGACCGCCTCGAGGGCATATTTCGTGGCGCTGTAGTAGATGTTCGGCGGATTGGTCACGAGGCCGGTCATCGAGGAGATGTTGATGACGTGCCCGCGCCCCCGCTCACGCATACCGGGCAGCACCGCCTTGATCATCTCCACCGCACCGAAGAAGTTCGTATCGAACATCGCTCGGACCTCTTCGTCCTCGCCTTCCTCCAGCGCCGCCATGTAGCCGTAGCCCGCGTTGTTCACCAGTACGTCGACGGCGCCGAAGGCGCGGCTCGTCTGCTCGACGGCGTCGGCGATCTGCGCCCGATCGGTGACGTCCAGCGCGAGCGCGATGGCGCGAACCGGGAAGCGCCTCACGATCTCGGAGACGGTCTCTGGCCTTCGTGCCGTCACTGCCACGCGCATCCCGGCCTCGAGCGCCGCCTCTGCGATGTGCCGACCGATGCCACTCGAGCATCCGGTGATCAGCCACGCGGGGGCGGGCTCCGCTGCTTGGGACATCTGCTCCTCCTCTCGAAGCGGCTCAGGTCTTCGCTTCGGGGAGCCGGCGGCGGTAGGCGCTGGCGCGCTCGGCGCATTGGGCCTGCCGTTCGCTCTCCGTGACCCAGCGCGTCTCGGCGGGCAGCTCGTCACGCAGCGAGCCGAAGGGCACGACGCGGCTTCGGGCCGAGAGCTCGTCGCGCGGGCCAGCTTCAGGAAACACGGCCATGCGCAGGGTCAGGATGCCCTGGGCATGATCGCAGGGGTCGATCCAGTTGTGGACGCCGGGATCCCGGAGCGAGAGCACGAAGGTGTAGGTGCCGTCGTCGTTGGGCGCAGACTGGGCCTTGTTGAGGCTGCTGGTGCGCTCCGCGACCTCGAAGGTGGTCCCCCAGATGTTGCCGGTAGGCACCACGAAGTACTCGGCTCCCCCGTCGCTCACCTCGATCACGACGACGTCGTCCTCGGTGAGGTCGAAGTTGCCGCCGATATAGATCTGCTTGCGCAGCGCCCCGCCCTTGTCGGCGGAGTACGCGAGCTGCAGCTGGTTGGCGGGGCTCGCCGTCATGCCGCGCCCCAGCTTCTGCGTGAACTCCGCGAAGCGGTGCATGTAGCGGACCGTGAGCTCGGCCTGCTCGTCGGGCGTCCGCGCCGGCGTTCCCGGCGGCTCCCCCAGGCGCACGATCTCGAGCTCGTTGGGCTCGTCGAGCGCCCAGTCGAGCATGACGTCTCGGATGTAGAACTCATGGGCGGCTTCGGTGGTTTGGATGTGGTTCGGACGGCCCTTCGCCGCCTCGCGATCGACGGTGATGGTGAAGCGGCGATCGGGCTCCAGGACGAGGTCGTGCCCCGAGAGCACGGCCACGGTGTTCATGTTCTCTTCCCAGAGCGTGAAGTAGTTCTCGGTCATCCGGCGCTCGGCGACGCGGCCGCGGATCTCGTAGCGCTCCTCGTGGGAGATGGGGATGACGCGGTAGATCGAGTCGGGGTTGTCGATGCCCCAGCGCGAGCCCGGGATCATCCGACCCTCCACCTCATGGCCGAGGCGGGTGATGCAGATGACCTTCGGGCGCAGCGGATCCTGATTGAGCGACCAGACCGCGGCCGAGAACATCACCTCCTCGAAGGCCCAGTCGAAGCACTGGCGAGCTGAGGGCCCAGGCATCGCCGCCGCGAGCCAGCTCTCGCGGATGCGCTCGCGGGCGGCCTCCACCCGTGGGTGTCTTGTGAGCTCGAAGGCCTCGAGCTCGTGAGCGTGCTGCTCCGAGGTGGCGATGGCGTGGGATTCCATGGGGCGCTCCAGGGCTTGGGAAGAGGGCTCGGCGCTGCGCCATCCGAGTCCAAGCCCCGATGCCGGCTACGGTACCACGGGTGCGAGGAAGCGCATCGAGTAGTCGAGGAAGCGCTCGCGAATACCTTCCTCGGTAAGGCCAAAGGTCTCGGGGCTGTAGCGATGCGCGGGGGCCTTCCGGGCGCGATCCGCCTCCAGCCAGGCCTGCATCGCCACGCAGGCCTCCTCGCCGAGCCGCGAGCCCATCGCCTGGAAGACACGCTCGATCGCTCGCACGGGCTCCGCGACGAGCGTGCGGTAGTCGACGTCCACGATGTTCGCCTCGAGCGCCGGATCGGCGTCGCGGGCTCGGAGCGCACGGTCCGTTGCCCAGTGCATCCGCTCGATCCACTGGGCGCCGACCCGCTTCGGGTCCACGTCGTCGGCATGCATGCGCCAGAGCGTCAGGTTGAGGCTGGCGCCCGAGGCGATGGTCGCGACGGGGTCACGATGCATCCACACGATCTGCGCATCGGGGAAGACCTGTCGCAACGTGTCCAGGTAGCCGAGATGGGCCGGCGTCTTCAGCACCCAGCGCTCTGCACACTCCCCCCGCTGTCTCTTCTGCCACTGCAGCAGCTTGAGCATCCGCTCGAGATGGCGGTAGGCGGGAAGGAGGTCCTGCTCGTCGATGTAGCGGCGATAGGCGGGCACGTGGCAGGACGCCTCGGGCACGTGGGAGAGGAAGGCATCGGCGAGGTAGACGATCTCCTCGTCGGCCTCGAGCGCATCCGTGGGATGGATCGCGTGGAGCTGCGGCGCGAACGCCCTCATCTGTGCACAGCGCGCCACGCCGGCCTCGATCCGGCGAGTCGGGTCGCTGCAATCCGCTTCGTCGCGCGGCGCCGGCTCGGCGATCTCCCAGCCGAGCGCACAGTGGAACTGCGAATCGCAGGCCAGCAGGCGCTGCATGAGCGTCGTCCCCGAGCGCATCATCCCCAGCACCACCAGGGGCCGGTCGATCCGCTCGTCCTCGATCTCGGGATGGTCGTCGAAGCAGCGGATCGCCCGCAGGCGCTGCACGAGACTGCGACGAATGCTGGTGCGCAGCACCAGCTGGCCCACGGCGTTCAAGGGCGCGGCGGACAGGGCCGCCAGCAGCTCGCCCAGCGGCTCCAGGAAGGAGAGGTCCCCGAAGTCGTCGCAGCCGGCGTTTCGACGGGCCTGGTCGAGCAGCACCTGCTGGTCGAAGGGATCGCGCTGGGCGTCTGCCATCACTCGCTCCTGCCGTCTCCGGTCGATCCTCCGAGCATCGCGCATGGGCGCGGCGCTTCGCTAGCCTGCAGGTCATGGGAGACGCGGCACGCGAGATCGAGAATCTGCTCCATCGCTACGCCGAGCGCATGGACGCCGGCGATCTCGAAGGCGTGGCCGACCTCTTCGAGCATGGCGCCATCAAGCCGACACCGGATGCGCCACTCGAGCAGAGCATCGTCGGCCGCGAGCGCGTGCTGGCCCTCTACCAGAGCTCGGCGCGCCTCTACGAGGACGGCCTGCCCCATACCAAGCACGTCACCACCAACTCGATCATCGAGGTCGACGAGGCCGCCGGCACGGCGACGGCCCGCAGCTACTACACGGTCTTCCAGCAGGTGGACGACTTTCCCTTGCAGCCCATCATCGCCGGCAGGTACCACGACTGCTTCCGGCGCATCGAGGGGAGGTGGTGGTTCGAGGCCCGCGTGATGCACGTGGATCTCAAGGGCGACCTGAGCCGACACCTCCTCTACACCCTCGATTGAGCAG
>CAZQMY010000409.1:0-5486 GCA_964594405.1 uncultured Spirochaetaceae bacterium
GCGTAGAGCAGCCACTGGGCTGCGCGGCCGGGCCGATGGAACCACATGGCGTGGTCGAGGCTCGCGAGCTGCAGGTCCTCGTCGAAGGCGATCCGATGGGGCCGGACCGCGGAGTCGAGCAGCGTCATGTCCGACGCGTAGGCGATCACGCATTGATGAAGCATGGGGTCGTCGGGGAGCGTCCCATCGGCGCGGATCCACACGCGCTGATGCGGGGCCTGCTCCTCTCTCCCCGTGTAGTCCATGGGGTCGACCAGGCGCGTGTCGATGGGGCGGGGCAGGAACATCCAGTCCTGAAGCGCTTCGCCGTTCCGCTTCTTCTCCTCGAGTCGCTCGTTCCAATCGGGCAGGCTCTCGGGATCGGGCGCCGCCGGCATCGGCGCCTGATGCTCAGCGCCGGTTTCGAGGCCCTGGAACGAGGCCGAGAGCGCGAAGATCGCCTTGCCGTGCTGGATCGCGGTGACGCGACGGGCGGCGAAGCTCCGCCCGTCGCGCAGGCGGTCGACCTGATAGATGATCGGCACCTGTGGATCGCCCGGGCGAAGGAAGTAGGCGTGCAGGGAGTGGACGAGCCGATCGTCGACGGTCCGGCCGGCGGCCACGAGCGCCTGGCCAGCCACCTGCCCGCCGAAGACTCGCTGCCTTCGCTCCTGAGGACTGCGGCCGCGGAAGAGGTTCTGCTCGAGCTCCTCGAGGTCGAGGATCTCGATCAGGGCGTCGAGGGCCTTCTGCATCGGGATCGGGCTCCGGGGCCGGCCGAGCCGGACGGGGAGGGGGCGCGCGGCCGCGTAGCCTATCGCATTGCTGGCATGAGGGCCGGGGGCGGCCCGCCCGCCCCCGGCCCCGGCCTCACGCGGCCCGCGTGTCGCGACGCAGCCACTTCCGCTGGAGAAGGGTCTCGGCGATCTGCACGGCGTTGGTGGCCGCGCCCTTTCGCAGGTTGTCCGAGGCCTCGAAGAGCCAGAGTCGGTCGCTGCCCAAATCCTGGCGGATCCGGCCCACCAGCACCTCGTCCCGCCCCACCACGTCGCGCGGCGTGGGGAAGCGGCGATCGGCGAAGTCGTCGACCACGACCACGCCGGGGAAGCCAGCGAGGACCTCCCGCGCAGCCGCCACGGCCAGCGGCGCCTCGGTGCCGACGAGGATCGTCGCAGAGTGCCCGACGCTCACCGGCACGCGGATGCAGCTCATCGAGACCGGGAGCCCGGGCAGCCGCAGGATCTTGCGCGTCTCGTCCAGCAGCTTCATCTCCTCGCTCGAGTAGCCATTCTCGAGAGGGCTCTCGCAGAGCGGCACCACGTTGTCCGCGATGGGCGCGGCGAAGACCCGTGGCTCGGGGATGCGATCCGGGCTGCGCAGCTGCGCCTCGAGCTCCTGCTGACCGTCGCGGCCCGCCCCGGAGGCGGCCTGGAGCGTCGTGATGACCACGTCCCGCAGCCCCGCGGCGCGCCGGATCGGCTCGAGCGCCATGACCACGCCGGTGGTCGTGCAGTTCGGGCACGCGATGATGCCGCGATGGCTCTCGAGCGTGTCGGCGTTGACCTCGGGAACCACCAGGGGGACGTTGGGGTGCATGCGCCAGGTGTTCGACTTGTCGATCACCACTGCGCCCTCGGCCACCGCCACCGGCGCCAGCGCCTTGGAGAGCGAGCCCGTCGCCGCGAAGAAGACGATGTCCGCGCCGGAGAGGTTCTCTCGGTTGGCCTCGCGGACGCGCAGCCTGTCGCCGCGATAGCGCACGGTCTGCCCCGCCGACCCGGCGCTGGCCAGCGCGCGGACCTCGCTGGCGGGGAAGTCGCGCTCCTCGAGCACGCCGAGGAGCACCTCGCCCACCGCGCCCGTTGCGCCGACGACCGCCACACAGAGCGACGTCTGCGTATCGCGCGCTCCGGTCTCGCGGTGGGCGTTCTTGCTGCGGGCTGCTCTGCTGGGACTCATGATCGGCTCCGTGTTTCGGCTCGAGGCCGGCTCTGTATCGATCGCCCCCGCCTATCTGACAGGCGGCGCCCGACACGAAAAAGCGCCCTTCCGATTCGATCGGAAGGGCGCTGGAGACTGGGTGGACCGCGTCGATGCGGTAGGCGCGCTGCCGATCAGCCGGGCGGCCCGACCGTCGTCTTCGTCGTGCACGTCGTCATCGCGCGCGCGGCCGAGACGTCGTTGCGCGTGGCGGCGACCGTCCAGGCAGACGCGTCCACGCGGGCGCGGGCGAGGAGGTCGCCGCGGCGGGGCTTCGCGATGTGTACGCTGGTCGCCATGGAACGGCATGGTCCCGTGGAATGATGATGCTGTCAAGTGGCGGGGGGCGGGCAGTCCTGGAGGATCCCGATGCACCCGTGTCGTTCGCCGATCGAAGACTCCGGCGCATTCGCTGGGCGGATGATGAGGTCACGGCCGAGGTGATGCGCGAAGCCGTCGAGCACGTGCCCGGGCGCGACGCCGTCTTCGGGGCTGCGCCGGACGACGAAACCCGGCTTCTCGAGCGCCGCAGCCATCGAGTGACAGCCATCAAGTGAGCGGACACTGAGCCTTGACCTGGGCACGCGGTAGCGGACGGCACGACCCTTGCACTTTCATCGAACTCATGAATGACCAGGGCGCTCATCGCGTCGCGCGAGCCGCCTTGCAGCATTTTGTAGAAACCAGGCGACGCAAGGAGGACCGTCATGACGACGCACACGATCGAACGCTCAGTCGAGGTCGGGGTTCCCGCCTCGACTGCCTACAACACCTGGACGCAGTTCGAGCTCTTCCCGTACTTCATGCAGGACGTCGAGTCGGTTCGGCAGAAGGACGATCGCCACCTGCATTGGCGCGCCAAGGTCTGGGGACAGACCGAGGAATGGGAGGCCGAGATCACGGAGCAGATCCCGGACAAGCGGATCGCGTGGCGATCCACCGGCGGCGCCTCGAACGCGGGAGTCGTCACCTTCCATCGCCTCGCGGACGACCGCGCGCGCGTGATGCTGCAGATGGCGTACGACCCCGAGACCTGGAGCGAGAAGGTGGGCGACGCGCTCGGGATCTTCACACGCCGGGTCGAGGCCGACCTGCAGGGCTTCAGGCGCTTCGTCGAGCGACGGGGAGATGGGGTCGAAGGTTGGCGTGGCGAAGTCCCGGCGAAGGACGACGCAGCCCAGCAGCAGCGTCCGGACGGACGCTGACGACATGGCAGCACAAGGCCGGCGCACCTTCGCTCAGGGCGTCGGGCTCGATCAATGTGCGCTTCGCAAGCGCCGTGGAGCCCGTGGCGGCGGAGGGAGGTAGAGGAAGTCGGTGGAGATCGAAGCCCTGATCGAGAGCGTGGAGGACCGATACCCCGACCAGCCCGAGTTCGTCCAGGCGGTCCGGGAGACCCTGCGGGAGCTCGTCCCCGTGGCGGAGCGTGATGCGCGCTTCCGGGACGCCTCGCTCTTCGAAAGGCTGGTCGAGCCCGATCGACTGATCCAGTTCCGAGTCGAATGGGAGGACGATGATCAGAACATCCGGGTCAACCGCGGCTACCGCGTCCAGTGGAACGATGCGCTCGGTCCGTACAAGGGAGGCCTCCGATTCCACCCTTCCGTCGGTCCCTCCGTTCTCAAGTTCCTGGCCTTCGAGCAGACGTTCAAGAACGCCCTGACGGGCCTCGGGATCGGGGGCGGAAAGGGAGGGGCCGACTTCGACCCGCGGGAGGCCTCGGACGCGGAGGTCCGGCGCTTCTGCCAGAGCTTCATGACCGAGCTCCAGCGATATGTGAGTCCCGAGCGCGACGTCCCGGCGGGAGACATGGGCGTCGGGCCTCGTGAGATCGGCTTCCTCTACGGTCAGTACAAGCGGGTCCATCCCGACGCGACGCAGGCGTTCACGGGGAAGCCCCTCGAGCTGAGCGGAAGTCCACTTCGCGAAGAGGCGACGGGGTGGGGCGTCGTCTACTTCGCATCGCGGGCCCTGGAGCGCCAGGAGCGTTCGCTGGACGGGATGCGCTGCGTCCTGTCCGGTGCGGGAAACGTGGCGGTTCACACGGCTGCAAAGCTGCTGGAGGCGGGGGCACGCGTCTTGACGCTCTCTGATCGAAAGGGCTTCATCCACGTCGCCGACGGTCTTCGAGTCGAGGATCTCGAGTGCCTCCGGTCGATCAAGGGCCGTCGCGGCAGCCTCTTCGAGTTCGCGGAGAGCTCTGGCTACGACTACGAGGAGGGGCGTCCCTGGCAGGTTCCCTGCGACGTCGCCTTCCCTTGCGCCACGCAGAATGAGCTGGAGGAGAAGGACGCCGAGTCCCTCCTCGAGGGGGGATGCCAGTTCGTCTGCGAAGGCGCGAACATGCCGTGCTCGAGCGCGGCGCGCGCTCGGATTCGCGACGCCGGTGTGCTCTTCGGCCCAGGAAAGGCCGCGAACGCGGGTGGGGTGGCCGTATCCGAGTTCGAGATGGCGCAGGCGGCCTCACGGCAGCGTTGGGATCGCGAGGAGGTCGACCGCCGGTTGCAAGCGGTGATGAAGTCCATCCACGACCAGTGCATGCACTATGGCGTGCACTATGGCGTGAACTATGGCGTGAACTATGGAGAGGAAGACGATGGGCGGATCGACTATGCAGCGGGTGCGACGCGCGCGGGATTCGTCCGCCTTGCCGAGGCCATGCTCCGCTTCTGAGAGACGTGCTCCGCTTCTGGGAGCCGATCGAAGAGCCCGTGCCGCGCCGGTCGGCGACGACGACTGCTCCTTGCTGAATAGCCGCTTCAAGCCGGTCGGAGTCACGAGCGTCGTCGCGATCGCCGTGATGACCACTGCCGTGATGACTACTGCCGTGTAGAGCACCGCCCGTGTAGAGCACCGCCACCAGCTACTGCGAGCGAAGCTGCCACCTCGCCGGCAGCAGCCCGAGCGTCAGGCCGACTCCGCCTTCTACCCATTGCCGACGAACGACCAATCGCCGACGAGCTGCCATTGCGAGAGTCGTTTCGGAGCGGGACGGATTGCTTCAACAGAATCAGTCGCTTCAGGTCGATTTCCGGCGCTCCCGATGCAAGCAGAATGGCTCCTTCTTCATCCCTCGTGCTCCCGCATGATCCCCGGTGATCCCATTCGATCCCGCATGATCCCCCGCCTGCCTCTGTGGCGTCTATGCCTTGCTCGAATATCGCTACGAGAATCTGAGGGACGGGACTGAAGTCTTGGTCCAGTGGCACGAGCTCGGTGCCGTGCTCCATTGTGCTGGCCGCGATTTGCAGGACAGCGTTCGGGCGATCGACGTCCTGGATGGATCGCTGCCATGGCGCTCAGCGCTACGGGCGGATTCTGACCGAGCCCATCCTGCATGATGAGCAGCTCTGCATCGTCGATGTGCCGGGTGGGCTCGAGGCGCTCGATCCGACCGACGGGTCCGGCCGCTGCGTCGGTCCGGCGCGGCTCCGGAAAAGGGCTCGAGCCGCTTCCCATCCGCCCGCACCCGCCTCAGTAGCGATGGATCGCCAGAGGCACCCCGGTCAGCCCAAGGTGGAAGTCCG
>CAZQMY010000410.1:0-5473 GCA_964594405.1 uncultured Spirochaetaceae bacterium
GGCCTTTCCGAGCGAGACCATCGAGCACATGGAGATCAAGGGCCGCGCCCTCGTGGCCGGCGTGCCGAAGCCCCTCGAGATCAAGTCCGAGGAGGTGCGCGAGGCGCTCTCCGAGCCGATCAACGCCATCGTCGAGAGCGTGAAGATGGCGCTGGAGCGCACGCCCCCCGAGCTCTCCGCGGACATCGTCGACAAAGGAATCGTGCTCGTGGGCGGCGGATCGCTGCTCAGCAACCTCGACATCCTGCTTCGGGAGACCACTGGCCTGCCGGTGATGATGGCGGAAGACCCCCTGACCGCCGTCGCCATCGGCACCGGGCGCTGCCTCGACGAGCTGCGGCTACTCAAGGAAGTGACGATCCGCTCCTAGGCGGATCCCGCGTCGGGGCGGTCGCCGGGATCCGGACCGGAGAGCGGACAGGTCGCGCGGGTGCGATCCGGGTGTTGTCGGCACGCATCGGGGGGGTGCGAGTGAGACCGTGCGAGAGCGCGAGCTGGCCGTGGGCGCCTGCTAGAGGTGCCGGCGAGTCCGGCGCCCGCGAATGCGGCGTTCGACGTCTCTCGCGCGGGCGGGGAGGTCGGTCATGCCGGGCTTCCTGAAGCGGATGGGCGCACCCATCGCGTTTCTCGCGCTGGTCCTGCTGGCGACCATCACCATGGTCTCGGACCGCCGGACGCAGCGGCAGATGCAGGGCCGTGAGCTCTCGCCCTGGGAGTCGCTGCTCTTCGAGGTGGCCGAGCCGGTGCAGAGCCTGCTGCTGGCGCCCATCGACACCCTGCACGGTGCGTGGCAGAGCTACGTCAGCCTCGTGGGCGTCCATGCCGAGAACGAGCGACTGACGGCCCGCATCGCAGAGCTCGAGGAGGAGAATCTGCAGTTCCGCGAGGCCCTGGTGGCCAGCGGACATCTCGAGCGGATCGCCGCCATGCGGGACGACTTCGAGATTCCCATGATGCCGTCGGAGATCGTCGGTCTCGATGTCTCACCCTGGTTTCAGTCGGTGCTCGTGGATCGTGGCGCCGACCATGGCGTCGTCGCCGGGAATCCGGTGATCACCCACGAGGGTGTCGTCGGGCTGGTGACGCGGACCTCGCCCGGCGCGGCGAAGACGATGCTCCTGCTGGACCGGCAGAGCAACATCGACGGGGTCGTCCAGCGCAGTCGCGCGCGGGGGATGGTTCGCGGACGAGGCACCAGCGAGCTCGATTTCGAGTTCGTGGTCCGGGGGAGCGACGTTCGCCCGGGGGATGTCGTCATCACCTCGGGGCTGGGTGGCGTGTATCCGAAGGGGCTGCGCATCGGCACGGTGGTGGAGCTGCTCGACGCGGGGGGGAGCCTGATTCAAGTTGCGAGGCTCGAGCCCGCCGTGGACTTCGGGAAGCTCGAGCAGGTCTTCGTGATGCTGCGCCGCGGGCCGGCCATGGATCTCCTCTACGCGCCGAACACGCCGTCGCCCGAAGCGGCGCCGGAGGAGATCGAGCTCTCGGAAGCCGACACGGATGCGGCCGGGACCAGGTAGCGGGGGACGATCGAGACATGCGTCAGCTCCTGGCCATGAGCGGACTCGGCGTGCTCGCGCTGGTGATACAGAGCGCGCTGGCCACCGTCGTTCCTCCGCCCTACTGCCCGGACCTGGGACTGCTCGTCGTGGTGTCCATCGGGCTTCGCTGGCGGGGGCTCACGGCCGGCCTCTGTCTGGCCGCGTTCCTGGGCTTCGCCGCTGACATCATGTCGGGGACGCTGATGGGCCAGCACGCGCTTCTGCGCATGATCGCCTTCGCGTCGGCCTTCTACGCGGGTCGTCAGCTCAACCTGAAGGGCTCGATTCCGCTGGCGCTCTTCGCAGGTGGCGTCTCGCTGGTCTACGGGGCCATGCTCTTCGTGCTCTCGAACTTCTTCGTCGGCGCCCGCGTGCCTCTGCTGAGCGTCTTCGGTGGGCTGATCCAGCACGCGGTCATCAACGGCGTGGTCTCCCTCTACGTGATGGCCCTCGTCGATCGGCTCGCCTTCCTCGCCGGTGACGACGAGGCCCTGGCCCGCTCCCTCCACATCGATCCTCGGAGGCGGAGCGCATGATGGGCCTGGACATGGGCGATGGTCGGCTCGGCCGATCCAACGACGCGCCGAGCGAGCTGCGCATCGGGCTGGTGGCGGCGCTCCTGATCCTGGCCTTCCTGGTCTTCGTGCTGCGCCTCTTCCAGCTGCAGATCCTCGAGGGCGCCGATCTGGCGAGCCGCTCCGAGCGCAATAGCGTGCGCGCCGAGCGCATCGAGGCACCGCGGGGCGACATCGTCGATCGGGAGGGCAGGGTGCTGGCGACGTCGCGTCCCGCGCATCGCGTCCAGGTGATTCCCAATGATCTGGGCGAGGAGGACCAGCGCACCTATCGCGTCCTGGGCGCGCTGCTCGAGCGGCCTGCCGCCGAGCTTCGCGATCTCGTGGGGCGGCCTTCGGGAAGGATGCGCTTCCAGGGGGTGGTGCTCGAGGGCGATCTCTCGGACGAGCATCGCGCGCGCGTCGAGTCGCATCGCTATGCGCTTCCCGGGGTGGTCACCGACATCCTCCCACGCCGTAACTACGTGGAGGGGGATCGAGCCGCCCATCTGTTGGGGACGATCGGTGAGATCGACGCGAACGAGCTCGAATCCGACCGGTTCGAAGGCTATCGCCAGGGCGAGATCATCGGCAAGTTCGGCCTGGAGGAGCGGCTCGAATCGCATCTGCGCGGCAGCGCCGGGGGGCGGAACCTTGTCGTCGACGTCGCTGGACGGGAGATCGAGGTGATCGACGAAGAGCTGCCGGTCCCGGGCGGACGCCTCCAGCTCACCCTGGATCTCGACCTTCAGCGTGCGGCGGAGGAGGCTTTCGAGGCACCGCCGCCGAGCGAACCCGAAGCCCTCCCCGAGCCCGACAGGATGGGCGCCCTGGTGGCCATCGATCCGCGGACCGGCGACATCCTGGCCCTCGTCTCTCGACCGAGCTACGACCCGAACGCATTCGCGGGTGGCATCGATTCGGCCACCTGGAGCAGCCTCACCGACGACGAGTGGCACCCCCTCCGCAATCGCGCCATCTCTGGCCAGTATCCGCCCGGATCGACCTACAAGGCCATCGTCGCTGTGGCGGGACTCGCAGAGGGCAAGGTCGATCCGAGCGACACCGTCTTCTGCCCCGGTCACTATCGCCTGGGCAGGAGGACCTATCGCTGCTGGAAGCGCGGCGGCCACGGCGACGTCGATCTCGTCGGCGCCATGACGGGCAGCTGCGACGTCTACTTCTACCAGCTCGGCGTCGAGCTCGGCATCGACACCATCGCCAAGTACGCGAGCCGGTTCGGTCTCGGCAGACTGACGGGCATCCACCTCCAGGGCGAGCGCAAGGGCCTGATCCCGACGAAGGACTGGAAGGAGCGGGTGCGTGACGAGCCCTGGATCAAGGGCGAGACCGTGTCTGCGGCGATCGGACAGGGCTTCAACCTCGTGACCCCGATCCAGCTGGCCGTGGCCTACGCGGCCATCGCCAATGGCGGCACCCTCTATCGCCCCCGCCTCGTCGACCGCCTGGAGAGCTGGGACGGCGTGCTGCTGGCGGAGGGCGAGCCACCCCAGGGCCTGGCGGTGGAGGTCGCCGACGTACACCTGGCCACCGTGCGAAGGGCCCTGGCCGCCGTGGTCAACGCACCGAGGGGCACGGGGGCCAGGGCGCGGGTCGAGGGCATCGAGGTGGCCGGAAAGACGGGCACCACCCAGGTGGTGAGCCTGGACCTGATCGAGGACCTCGAGCCTGAGGAGGTGCCGATCCGCTATCGGGATCACGCGCTCTTCGCGGCCTTCGCCCCCGCGGAGAACGCCGAGATCGCCGTCGCGGTCCTGGTGGAGCACGCGGGTGGGGGCGGTGGGTCGGTGGCTGCCCCCATCGCGCAGAAGGTGCTGGCGCGATATTTCGAGAAGCGGGCCGAGCGCGAGGTGCCGCGGCCGGAGCCCGTGCCCACCCTCTCGGCGCCGGGCTTCGAGCACGTACCCGGCGAGACGCCGGCCCCGCCTGCGTCGCCCGACGCAGACGAGCGCCCGCCGGGCGGCGCGCCGCATCGACACGAAGACGAGGGCGAGCGCGATCCCGCGCTGCGCTTCCGCGCTGCGACACCTTCGGCCGACGTTGGCGCGCTCGCGCGCGCGGGGGGCGAGGCCGAGCCCGACGACGGGGCGCGCCCATGGTGATCCTCGACCGACGATCGATCCAGAACTTCGACTGGGTCCTGGTTGGCCTGGTCGTGATCCTCGCCTCCATGGGCATCATCAACCTGATGAGCGCCAGCGCCGCAGGCGTCGAGGGCGGGATGTCGGACATCGTGCGGCGGCAGATGGCGTCGATGGTGGGCGGCTTGCTGGTCATGATGGTGGTGGCCTTCATCGACTACCGACACGTCGAGCGCTTCGCGCCGGTGATCTTCGCCGGCGTGCTGATCCTCGTGGCGTCGACGCTGGTCGTGGGCTCGGTGACCCGCGGCGCCCAGGCGTGGCTCTTCCGAGGCTCCTTCCAGCCCTCGGAGCTGGCGAAGACCGCGCTGGTGATCATGCTCGCGCGTCACTTCGGTCGCAATCCGCCCTCGACGATCACCGAGCTTCGGCAGCTCGGTGTGCCCCTGCTCATCACGGCGATGCCCGTCGGGCTGATCCTGCTCCAGAAGGACATGGGCGTGGCGCTGCTCACCGTCCTGGTCTCGCTGACCTACATGCCCCTGCTCAAGATCCCGATGCGGGCCTGGGGCGGCCTCGGGCTGCTCGCCCTGGCGGGCCTGGCGGCCCTCTGGCGCTTCGGCCTCAAGGCCTACCAGCAGAAGCGCATCCTCGACTTCCTCGACCCATCGCGCGATCCGCTCTCGAGCGGCTATCAAGCGATGCAGTCTCGAATCGCGGTGGGGTCGGGTGGCCTCTTCGGAACCGGCTGGCAGGAGGGTACGCAGACGCAGCTGCGCTTCCTCCCCACCCAGCACACGGACTTCATCTT
Source organism: uncultured Spirochaetaceae bacterium (assembly GCA_964594405.1). GTDB lineage: Bacteria > Myxococcota_A > UBA9160 > UBA9160 > UBA4427 > CAZQMY01. The sequence continues at coordinate 5,009 of CAZQMY010000410.1, forward strand.
CTCGGTGCTTGCCGAGGAGTGGGGATTCATCGGCAGCCTTCTCGTGCTGATCCTCTTCTTCAGCCTCCTGCTCTGGGGGCTCTGGATCGCGCGGAACTCGAAGGATGGATTCGGGGCGATGCTCGCGGTGGGGCTGGTCGGGACGCTCTTCTGGCCCGCCGCCATCAACATCGCCATGGTGCTGGGACTGGCACCCGTCATCGGCGTACCGCTGCCGCTCTTCTCCTACGGCGGCTCGGCACTCCTCTCCGCATCGATCGCCCTCGGCCTGCTGCTCAACGTCTCCATGCGGCGCTACGTCTTCTGAGCCCGACCAGGGCCCGAATCGATGGGCCTCGGGCTACCCCTGTCCGCCGGGCGGGAGCTGGCCGGGCATGGACGGACGCGTCGGGAGGCTGCTGGTTCGCGCCTCTCGTTGCGCCTACATTGTGGTCGTCTGGAGGTACGCCCGAATGCGCGCAGCGC
>CAZQMY010000411.1:0-5471 GCA_964594405.1 uncultured Spirochaetaceae bacterium
GTGTAACGTTACGGCTTAGCAACAGAAACTCCAGGGCGGTAGAATGACCCGCCATGGCCTCGACCACCATCGTGATCCCCTGCTTCGACGAAGCGGAGCGGCTGCCCCGGGATCGCATCCTCTCATTCGTCTCGACGCCCGGGTCGGCACGGCTGCTCTTCGTCAACGACGGAAGCCGGGACCATACGCTCCAGGTGCTGCGCGAGCTCGAGGCCAAGGCACCTGATCGGATCGACATCGTCGATCTCACGCGCAACCGCGGCAAGGCCGAGGCGGTACGCGCCGGCATGTTGAAGGCCGCAAGCGAAGGCGCCGAGCGTGCAGGCTTCTTCGATGCGGACCTGGCCACGCCCTTGGCGGAGGCCTCGCGGATGGGCGAGGTCCTCGACGCGCATCCGGGCGTGGACATGGTGCTCGGCGCCCGCGTGCAGCTGATGGGGCGCGTCATCGAGCGCAAGAAGTGGCGCCATTATGCGGGCCGCATCTTCGCCACGGTCGCCAGCGAGACCCTCGGGATCGCGGTCTACGACACGCAATGTGGCGCCAAGCTCTTCCGCATGACGCCCGAGATCGTCTCGCTCTTCGAGGCACCCTTCATCGCCACCTGGATCTTCGACGTCGAGCTGATCGCCCGCCTGATCGCGTCCAGGAGGCGCGTCGGCGGCGCGCCCGTGGAGCAGACGATCTACGAGCTGCCCCTGGACGAGTGGGTGGACGTCAGGGGATCGAAGCTCAAGGCCACTGACTTCGGAAGATCGATCCTCGAGATGTGGAGGATCTACCGCCACTACCTCGCGGGCCTGCCGAGGTCGGCGGCCCGCCTCCCGTCCGGCGGCTCGGCCCCCGACGCATGACGCATGGGGATCGGGGCGTCCTGCTGCTGCAGCGCCTGCTGCTGGTCGGACTCATGGTGACCTTCGGCGGCGCCTTCGCCCACGCGATCTACTTCTCGGGGTCCGTCCCCTTCATCCGCACGGCGGGCGGCCCCGAGTGGATCGGTCCGCCGCTCACGCCGCACTCGAATCTGGTGGGTGTGCCTGCCGACTCGACGCCCGCCTTCGTCTTCACCCGGCGCTTCGACGCGCCGGCGGGCCCGATCTCGGCCCGCCTTCGAGTGCGAGGTCATCGTCGCTTCGAGCTCCGCATCAACGACAACCTCGTGCTGGAGCAGGAGGATGACGGCGCCTGGCGGCAGTTCGTCGAGCGTGACGTCGGCGCCCGGCTTCGCGCCGGCAGCAACCTCATCGAAGTGAGCGTACGCAATCGCCGGGGCCCTCCGCTCCTGCAGCTCGAGCTCGCGCTGCCCGACGAGACTCTCGTGAGCGATCGGCACTGGCAGGTCCGGAGCCCACGGGGTGACCGGATCGCGCCTGCGCGTCCAGCGAAGGACACGCTCGCCCATCCGGAATCGAGAATGCAGGAGCAGCCAGGCCACGTGATCGGCCGGCACGGCCTCCTGTTGATCGCCCTCTTCCTGGGTGGCGCGCTGGCCCACGCCCTCACGGAGGGCCGCATTCCGCACCGCTGGCAGCGGCGACTGCCCGAGATCATCCTCGGCCTCGTCTGCCTCTTCTGGGTAGCGCTCCTGGCCACCAAGCTCTCTGGGCTCACGGTGAAGGTCGGCTTCGACCTCGGTGCGCATCTGATCTACATCGACACCATCCTCGACGAACGCAGGCTCCCCCTCGCCCACGAGGGCTTCTCCAACTACCACCCGCCCATCTTCCACGCCCTCACCGCCATCCTGGTCGGTCTCTCGGAGGCGGACATCGATGCAGCCTCCGGCCGCGTGGTCTACCGGCTGATCCCCTTCCTCTCGGGGCTCTCGATCGTGTGGCTGACGTATCGGGTCGCCCGACAGCTCTGGCCCGACGAGGCCCTGCGGCCCTGCCTCGCCATCGCAAGCGCGGGCCTCCTCCCCATGAACGTCTACATGTCGAGCTATGTGTCGAACGAGTCGCTGCACGCTGCGCTGGTGAGTCTCGCGCTCGCCCTCTGCGCCGGGGCCATGCTCGCTGCGCGCGCCTCCGTCCGCTGGCTCGCAGGGATCAGCGTTGCGCTCGGTCTCGCGCTGCTCACGAAGTTCACGAGCCTGCTCATCGCACCGATCGTGATCGCCTTCGTGGGCGCGAAGCTCTACCTCGGAGAAGGGCGTCCGCTCGGCCGGAGCCTGCTCGCCATGCTGGGCATGGGCGCCGGCGCGGCGTCGATCTCGGGCTGGTTCTATCTGCGCAACTACATCGTCTTCGGCGATCCCGTCGTCTGGAATCTCGACGTGCCCGGCGCCCCCACGTGGTGGATGCATCCGGGCTTCCATACCTCCGAGTGGTACCTGCGCTTCGGCGAGAGCCTGCGCTTCCCCTACTTCGCCGGCTTCGCCTCCTTCTGGGACGGCGTCTACTCCACGTTCTGGGGAGACGGCCTGCTCGGCGGCATGATCAGGATCAGCACCCGACACGACGCCTGGAACTACGCGTTCATGACGCTGACCTTCTGGCTCGCCTTCCCCGCCACGGTGCTCATCGGGATCGGCTACGGGAAGCTCTGCCAGCACGCCCACGCGCGCGGCGACATCGGGCGGCGGCTGCTGCTCACCCTCTTCGCGACGCTGGTGGCCTGCCTCTTCTTCTCGCTGGTCCGCATCACGTTCACCCTGCCCTTCTACGCCCAGGCGAAGGCGTTCTACATCCTCGCCGCCGCGCTCCCGCTGGCGCTGATCAGCGCAGAAGGCCTGGCCTTCGTCCCGAGGCGCTTCGATCAGCCCTCCGCACGGATCGCACGCAGCGCCTACTTCGGCTGGCTGGGCACGCTGGCGCTGGTGATCGTGCTCGCCTTTCTCGGGTAGGGCTCGGCTAGGGCTCGGGTAGGGCTGGGATAGGGCCGGGTCGGAGCGCGAGCGGCGGGCGCATGACGGAGATCGCGGTCGACCTCCCTGTCGATCCGCGAGGCCCGCGTGCTGCGAGCGGGGCTGGGGCCGGTAGCAGAGCCCCACGCGCAGCAGGCCATCTCCCTTGGCGGAACGCCAGGCCACCCTGGCGACCATCGGCGAGAGATCGCCCACCCTGGCGATGCACTGGTCACCCACCGCGAGGCCATCCATCTCGGCCATCACGAGGCCGGAACCGGCGTACGACTCGTTCATGACCATCGCGTGGATGTCATTGCGGAATCGACCACTCGCGGGATCGAGACAGATGTATGCGCACGTTCCTCCGGCCGGCGGATGGCGAACGGGCTGATCGTCGGACAGGGCCATCGGGATCACCTCCTTCGGCACCGGTCTCTGCGAGACCGGCTGCGAGGTCGATCACTGATTCCCATCGTCGACCAGCTGCCGGGCGGCAGGAGCCGCTTTCGGGAATCGGCTTCTCGGATGCGAATCCGGCGGCATCCCGGAGAAGGGCCTCGAACGATCGCCCGAAGTCGAGCATGGGCGGGAGGCCCGACCATGCGATCAGGCGGGCTCCAGATTGGCGTAGCGGACCATGACGGTCTTCACGCCCGCGCGCTCGAAGCGGATCTTCAGCTTTTGATTCAGCCCGTCGCCGATCACCGCCATCACGACCCCGACGCCGAAGACCGGATGACGGACACGCAGACCGGGCTGGACGGCGCCTCCATCCTCCGCCGACTCCTGCGAGTAGGAGTAGTCGAGCGCCGCATCGCCGGACCCGCTTCGTCGTCGACGACCGCCGCCGAAGTCCGATCCGCCGCCACGGGGCGAGCGCCGTGCGGCCAGCACCTCGACGAGCTCCTCTGGCACCTCCGCGAGGAAGCGGCTCGGAGACTGGAAGGTCCGCTCACCGAAGCGCCGGCGCTCGCCTGCACAGCTCAGATGCAGGCGCTCCATGGCGCGCGTCATGGCCACGTAGCAGAGTCGCCGCTCCTCCTCGAGCCCGGCGGCGTCGCCGCTGGAGCTGGCGTGGGGGAAGATGCGCTCTTCGAGCCCCACGAGGAAGACCTCGGGAAACTCGAGCCCCTTGGACGAGTGCACCGTCATCAGCGAGACGCGCTCGCCGCGGTCGTCCCAGCTGTCGATATCGGCGATCAGGGCCACCTGGTCGAGGAAGAGCTCGAGCTCGCTCCGGTCCTCGTCCACCTCGCCCTCGTTGGCGGCGTGGAAGTCGCCGGCGCTGCTCATCAGCTCCTGGAGGTTGTCGATGCGCGCCTCGGCCTCGGGTGTGGCCTCTTTGGCGAGCGCATCGAGATAGCCGCTTCGATCCATGGCCCGCCCGATCAGCTGATCGAGCGCCAGCGCGTTCATGTCGCGCCGCAGGTCCGAGATGATCTCGAGGAAGGCCTCGATCTTCTTGGCCGCGCGGCCGCCGCTCCCACTCTGCAGATAGCGCTGCAGCCCCTCGAGGAGCGGCACCCCCTCCCGCTGGCAGAACTCGACGAGACGCTCCACGGTGGTCTTGCCGATTCCGCGGGCCGGACGGTTGATGATGCGTAGCAACGCCTGATCGTCGCGCTCGTTCACGAGCAGCCGTAGGTAGGAGAGCACGTCCTTGATCTCGGCGCGCTCGTAGAAGCGGACGCCACCCACCACCGTGTAGGGAATGTCGTACTTGAGCAGCTCCTCCTCGAATGCCCTCGACTGCGCGTTCGTGCGATAGAGGATCGCGAAGCTGCCGAAGGGCAGCTGGTCGCTGCGCGCTGATCGGAGGATGCGCCCGACCACGTACTGCGCCTCCTCGCGGTCGTCGTCGGCCTCGTAGAAGCGGATGGGATCACCCCCCTCGGACTCCGTGAAGAGGTTCTTCGCCTTCCGATCGAGGTTGTTGGAGACGACCGCGGTGGCGCCGGAGAGGATCGGCTGTGTGGAGCGGTAGTTGCGCTCGAGCTTGATCACCCGGGCGTCCTCGTAGTCCTCTTCGAAATCGAGGATGTTGCGGATGTCCGCCCCACGCCACGCGTAGATCGACTGATCCGGATCCCCCACCACGCAGATGTTGCGATGCGCGGCGGCGAGCATCTTCACGAGGTCGTACTGGACGCGATTCGTGTCCTGGTACTCGTCCACCAGCACGAACTGCCATCTGCGCTGGTAGAACTCGAGCACGCGCGGGAACTGCTTGAAGAGCGCCACGGTCTGCAGGAGGATGGCGCCGAAGGCCAGGGCGTTGGCATCCAGGAGCATGCGCTGGTAGGTGGCGTAGAGCTTCGCGCACAGCTCCTCGTCGATGTCCGCCGCCTCGCGCTGCGCCTCGGCGGGCAGCAGGCCCGCGTTCTTCCACTGGTCGATGCGCCAGCGGATGCGCCTCGGCTCATAGACCTTGGGGTCCAGGTCGTGGCGCCGCAGGACCTCCTTGATCAGGCCGAGGGTGTCCGCGTCGTCGTAGATCACGAAGCCGCGGCTGCGCCCGAGGTGACCGATGTCGCGCCGCAGGATCCGGACGCAGATCGAGTGGAACGTGCCGATCCACAGATCCCCCGCTTCGGGTCCGAGGAGCTTCTCGACGCGCTCCTTC
>CAZQMY010000412.1:0-5470 GCA_964594405.1 uncultured Spirochaetaceae bacterium
GCTGATGTGGTCGAGGGGCGCGTACTCGTCGCCGCTGTCCTGATCCACGAAGACCGCGTGCCTGTGGCTGAAGGTGCCGCGCGAGCTGTCCTGGCCGGAGAGGCGCACCGGCGTGCCTTCGAGCAGCAGGCTCCCGAAGGCCAGCGCCTCACCCATCGCCCAGTCGATGGGCGTACCCTCGGCGATGGTCTTGCCGCGGCGATCGAGCAGACCGCGAAGCTTCGGATGCACGTGGAAGTACGAGGGCAGGGAGCCCAGGCCCTCGGCGATCTGGGCCAGCCGCTCCACCGGGACCGAGGTATCGGTGGGCTGGTCCGGCCGGACGCGCGAGAAGCCCGTCCACGGACCGTGGGGCTCGTAGGGCTCGTCCGGCCCGGGCGGACGCGTCTGGATCACCTGGAGCGCGCGCCCCAGCTCGTCGTTCTGGGTCTTTTCGATCTGGCTGGCGTCCGCCGCCGAGAGCACGCCGCTCTCCACGAGCTGCTCGCTGTAGATCTTCCGCGTCGATGGACGCTTGCGGATCTTCGAGTAGAGCCGGGGCTGCGTGAAGGCCGGCTCGTCGCCCTCGTTGTGCCCGTGGCGGCGATAGCAGACCATGTCGATCACCACGTCGTCGCCGAATCGCTGGCGGTAGGCCATGGCGAGCTTCACGCAGTGGACCGCGGCCTCGGGATCGTCGCCATTCACGTGGAAGATCGGCACCTGGATCATCTTGGCGACGTCGGTGCAGTAGAGCGTCGAGCGCGCCTCGGCGGGCGTCGTCGTGAAGCCGATCTGGTTGTTGACGATGATGTGGACCGTGCCGCCGGTGGAGTAGCCGCGGAGCTGCGAGAGGTTGAGGGTCTCCGCCACGATGCCCTGTCCTGCGAACGCCGCGTCGCCGTGGAGGAGCACCGGCAGGATCGTCTCGCCCTCGGTATCCCCCGCGCGCACCTGCTTCGCCTTGGCGCGCCCCTCCACCACGGGATTCACGACCTCCAGATGGGAGGGGTTCGAGGTCAGCGTCAGGTGGACGCGCTCACCCGTCTGCACGAAGCGATCGGAGGAGAAGCCCTTGTGGTACTTCACGTCGCCCGAGCCGAAGGGCGAGTGGATGAGCGGGTTGTCCTCGAACTCGCTGAAGATGGCCTCGTAGCTCTTGCCCAGGACGTTGGCGAGCACGTTGAGACGACCCCGATGGCTCATGCCCAGCACGATCTCGCGGATGCCGAACTGCGGCGCGTTCTCCACCACCGCGTCCAGCATCGGGATCATCGTCTCCGCCCCTTCGAGGGAGAAGCGCTTCTGGCCGAGGAACTTGGTGTGGAGGAAGCGCTCGAAGAGCTCCGCCTGGCTGAGCTTCTCCAGGATGTGCTTCCGCTCTGCGTCGTCGATCCGCGGCTGGTTCTGCGTCTCCTCCATGACCTCGCGAAGCCAGGCCTTGCGCCCGGGATCCTGTACGTGCGTGTACTCGGCGCCGATGGTGCCGCAGTAGGTCTTCTTGAGGCGCGCGAGGATCTCACGCAGTGTCTGCACCGAGCCACCGGGCAGGTCGCCGGTCGTGAAGGGCTTGTCGAGGTCGTCGCCGCCGAAGCCGTAGTGCGCCGGGTCGAGCTCCGGGAAGTACGTCGACTGGCCACCGAGCGGATCGCTGTTGGCGATGCGATGTCCCCGGGCGCGGTAGAAGTGGATCAGTCGGAGCACGCGAGCGTACTTGTCCGCGACCTGGAGCGCGCGGTTCGGATCGTCGATGCCGAGCAGACCCGGCTGGTTCGCTGCGCCCACGGAGACCGTCGGTCCGGATCGTGGCGCCGGGGCGATGGGGGCCGGAGCGGTCCTCTCCGAGGGGGGCGCCGAGGGGGACGCCGGCGGCGTCGCCGCAGGGCGGCCGACGACCGGCGAAGCGATGGGCGTGTCACCGTTGAACTGTCCCTGCCATGTCTCATCGACCGAGGCGGGGTCGACCTGGTAGCGGTCGTGCACCTCTTCGACGAATCCTGCGTTGATGCCGAAGTCGTCGAAGAAGGCCGAGTCCGGAGGCTGAGGGTCGTCTTCGTCTTCGGCGCCCGGATGAGGCGCCGATACCCGGTTGGTCAAGCGTTCGCTCAAGGTCGCGTTGCTCCGCAAAGCTGGGCCGATGGGTCACACCACTTCGGCATGGGCACATCGCAGCAAGGATGGATGATAACGATGATCGGCGCACGTCCCCGCCCTCTCAAGCCGGCACTCCGCATTTTCCCGTGGATTTGCACCAACGACGTGCGCGGGTCGGTACGTTTCGGCGCATGCGACTGGGCCGCCGTCTACCGCATGCCTTCTTCGATCGCCCCTGCCTCGAGGTCGCCCTCGAGCTCGTCGGCTGCACCATCGTCCACCGGCCTCGCGAAGGGCCCGCGGCGGGCCAGCTGCTGGCCGCGCGACTGATCGAGGTCGAGGCCTACCTGGGCGACGGCAGCGACCCGGGCTCGCACTCGCATCGCGGCCCGACCCGGCGCAACGCGAGCATGTTCGGGCCGCCTGCCCGGCTCTACACCTACCGGAGCTACGGAATCCACGTGTGCATGAATCTCGTCTGCGAGCCGGCGACGAGCGGCGCGGCGGTGCTGCTGCGGGCCGCCGAGCCCCTGTCGGGCCAGGCGGGGATGGCGGCGCTGCGCGGTCTGGACGAGGGCGCGCCCGCCCGCGCCCTGTGCAGCGGTCCCGGCCGGCTCGCGCAGGCCTTCGCCATCGGCCTCGAGCAGGACGGCCAGGACCTCTGCACGGGTCCCTTCAGCGTCCACCTGCCTCCAGACGGGAAGGGCATCGACCCGGACCGGATCGTGCGGGGCCCCCGAGTCGGTCTCGGCAAGGGCGAAGCCCTGCCCTATCGCTTCCACGTCGAGGGACATCCCCTCGTCAGCCCGTGGCGGCCCGGCAAGCGCAGCGGAGGCCCGCGCTGAGCGCCGCGCTACTTCGGGCCCGGCGCCAGGATGGCGAGCACCACCAGCCGGTCGTCGCCGGTGTTTCGGATGCCGTGGGGGACACCCGAGGGTGCGACCAGCATGGTCCCAGGCTCCATGGCCTGCTCGTCACCCTCCAGCAGGAAGAGCCCTCGGCCCGTCAGTACCTGATAGACCTTGTCCATACCCTCGTGCGCATGGAGCTTGTGCTCCTGCCCCGCCTCGAAGCTGTTGAGTCCCACGAGGATCCGCTCGGATTCGAAGAGCGTTGCCTTGCCCATCTTCTCCGGATTGAAGACCGCGTGCGCCTCGGGGCGGATGGTCTTGGGATGATCCATGAGGGTGCAGACCTCCTTGAACGAGCGCAGCTCGGACGGGACGCTAGGTCGCGCTCAGGGCCCGTCCCTGGTCCTCGATGGCTTCCAGCACCACGTCGGGCGACTCCATGACCATCAGATGACCGCAGTCACCATCGGCGATCGTGGCCGGACCCGCAAAGCCTCCGATCAGCTCCTCGTAGATCGCCCGCGGAAAGCTGCCCCGCGTCGCCCAGAGGAGATGCACCGGCGTCTCCAGCCCGCGCGTGGCCGCGAAGACGTCGGAGCTGTGCCCACCCTCGAAGATGCACGCCTCCACCTCGCCCGCGCACTTCAGGGCGACCTCACCGTCCGCCGTGTCGCGCAGCCCCTCGCCCACGTAGAGATCGACGGCCCGCTCGGTCCAGCTGCGCCAGAGCGGGCGCTCGAGGCAGTAGGCGCGCGCAGCACTCCGCGTCGGCCAGGTATGCCTTCGTCGCCGCGCGCCCGCCGCCAGCCCCACCTGCTCGGCCCGCTCGAGGGCCTCTTCCTCGCTCATCCTCGGGATGATCACGGGATCCAGGAGCACCACCCCACCGAAGCGGCCGGGATGAGAGGCCGCCGCGAGCAGCGTGAGCGTTCCGCCGAACGAGTGCCCGACGCCGAGCTCGATGCGGGCCTCGCCCGTCTCGCGGAGCAGCGCGCGGGCGACGGCCACCAGGTCTGCGGCCATCACCGACCAGTCGAAGCCCGCGCGGCCGGCCTCGCTGGGCGGCCGGCTCGAGTCCCCGTGGCCGCGGGCGTCCATGGCCACGACGTGGAATCGATCGCGGAGTCGCTCTGCCACCTCGGCGAAGAGCGCGCCGCAGAAGCCGTTGGCGTGGTGCAGGAGCGCGAGGGGGCCGTCCCCACCGAAATCGATGAGCGCGATCTCCAACCCGGCCTCGGGGATCGGGAGCAGGAGGCGCTCGACACCGGTCAGGATCTCGCCGGCGCCGACCCGAAGCGGAGGAACGCGGCCGGGAGCGAAGGTGGGGGTGGAGGGGCGGGCCTCGCCGGGGGCCGGGCCAGAGTCGGATCGGGGCATCGGAGTCTCGCGGGATCTCGTTGGGTGGGGCGCGCTTCGGGAACCGGCTCTCCTGGATCGACCAGGTCCGCCGGCCGACATGGAAGCGTTATTCTGCAGCGATGATCGACCCGGTGGAAAGCCCGCAACGGCTCGAGGCGTCGCTGCGCAAGCGGATGCTAGCCAATCTGAGCCGCTTCCAGCGGCAGGGCGAGCGGGACGGAGAGCTGCGACCGGCCGCCGTCGCACTCCTCGTGACCGACGATGCCGATGGCAACGCCTGCTTCGTGATCACCCGCAGGGCTCGCGGCCTCGGCAAGCACCCCGGGCAATGGGCCCTGCCCGGTGGACGACTCGATCCCGGTGAAGACGCGCAGGCCGCGGCGCTTCGCGAGACCCACGAGGAGGTGGGGCTGCGCCGCGAGCGGCAGGACGTGCTCGGGCTGCTCGACGACTACCCGACGCGCAGCGGCTTCGTGATCACGCCCGTGGTGGTCTGGGCGGGCGCACGCGCCCGATTGGAAGCCAACCCGAACGAGGTGGCGGAGATCCACCGGGTGCCGCTCGCAGTCCTCGAGAGGCCCGAGGTGCCGAGGCTTCGCACGATTCCAGAGAGCGACCGGCCCGTGATCTCGATCCCGATGCTCGGGACCAACGTGCACGCCCCCACCGCCGCCATCCTCTTCCAGCTCCGCGAGGTGGCCCTTCGGGGGCAGAGCACCCGCGTTCACCACTACGAACAACCGACCTTCGCCTGGCGCTGACGCGCATCGCCCGGCGCGCCGATCCCGAGGTGCGAGTGGGGCCGGTCGGTCGATCCCCGCTATCGTGGCCGGCTGCGCGCCGCCCCGTCTCCCGCTCGTCCGGTCTCAGGCCACAGGATCCCATGCCCAGCGAAGCATCGCCCCCGACTCGCAGCGATGAGGGCCAGCGACCCGGCGGGCTCCTCCATACCCTGCGCCACCGCGATCACACCCGCGGCAGCCTCTTCGTCTCGCTCGCAGCCCTCGCGCTTCCGCTGCTGGCGACCAGCCTCGTGGGGGCGGTGGCCTTCCAGACCGTCGATCTCAAGCTCGTCAGCGGTCTCGGCGAGGACGCGCTCGCCGCGCTGGCGGTGACCAACCAGTCCCTCCGCCAGCTCTTCTTCATGCTGGTGATGGGCGCGAGCTTCGGGGCTCAGGGACTGATCG
>CAZQMY010000413.1:0-5463 GCA_964594405.1 uncultured Spirochaetaceae bacterium
GAAGCGCAGCTCGGAAACGGACGGCATCCAGGTGTATCTGGTGATCGTCCCGTCGCTGCCGGGGACGGAGTACCCGTCCGAACGCGCCACGACGCTTCGCCGCGCCTGGACCCTGAGGCGCCATGGAGCCGTCCTGGTCCTGGACCTCCAGGAACGGAAGTTCGGGGTTTCCACGACCTCCACGGTCTCGTCCATCGATGACGAGGAGGCGATGCTCCTCTTCCTCGAGCGGGTGAACGACGTCCTCGAGAGCGGAGACGTGAAGAGCGTGCTCTTCACGGAGTTCGTGGTTCAGTGATCGGAAGCGAGGAAGAGACGGGGGTCCTCTCCCGCGACGAGCTCGCAGCCCTGCTGGAGGGTCTGGGCGGGGGAGAGCAGTCCGCGAAGGACTGGAGCAGTGGATCGCGCGGTCGCTTCGTCGTCGCGGCTCTGCAGAGGGCGCACGAGAGCTTCGCCGTCGAAGAGTCACGCTTCCTCTCGAACACCTACCAGACCGTCATCGACTTCACTCTGATCGGCAATCGCGAGATCGAGTACGAGGAGCTGGTCGGGATGATGCTGCCGACCGACCGGATCGCGGTCTTCGCCCTGCAGCCGACGGGGGCACGCGGCTGCCTGCTGATCAGCCGCCCGATGATGTTCAACGTCATGTGCCTGAACTTCGGCGCGCGGCCCGGCCTGAAGCGATTCCCGACCCCGGAGCGCAACTACACACGGATCGAGCTCCGCTTCCTCCAGGGCCTCTACGAGCTCACGCTCGGACACCTCTCGCGAGCCTGGTCGCAGCTGCTTCCGGTCGAGGCGGACTTCATCTCTCTACAGGGAGCCGAGTGGATCGAAGAGTACGCGCACGACAAGGTGATCCTCGCCAGCTTCGACGTCCACGGATTCGGGGAGGTCTGCCGGGTTCGCGTCGCTGTGCCCGCCGAGCCCTTCGCGGGGCTCGAGGCGTTGGCGCGCGAGAGTGATGCGTCGAGTCAGAGTGCCATGGAGGACATGGTGCTCGAGCTCCCGGTCTCCCTCTCGGTCGAGGCGAGCGCATCGGACGTCCCACTGACGGAGCTCAGGGATCTGCGCGTCGGCGAAGTGATCGAGTTCCCGCCCACCGAGGACGGCAAGCTCACGGTCCGCGTCGAGGGCCGTCCGAAGTTCAAGGGTGTGCGTGGCACCGTCGGGAGCCGCGTCGCCGTTCAGTTGACGGATCTGATCGAGTGAGGGGCGCCCGATCGGCGTCCGAGCGAGGCGGGAGGGACGATGTCCTCCGAGGTTGACGCAGAAGAGCTGCCGGATCTCAGCGAAGAGCAGGTCACGGAAGAGCCCGAATCGTCGGGGGGCGAGGCCGGCCGTCGGATCGCTCGCGAGCTCGGTCTCGTGATGGACGTGCCCCTGCGTCTGAGCGTACAGGTCGGGGGTGCGCGGCTGCTCGTCCGCGACGTGCTGCAGCTCAACAAGGGCTCGGTGGTCGAGCTTGACCGTCTGAACGGGGAGCCAGCGGACGTGCTGGTCAACGATCGGCTGGTGGCGAAGGGCGACGTCACCGTCGTCGAAGATCGCCTCGCGGTCCGCATCATCGAGGTCCTGAGTCACGACGATGGCAAGGGAAAGGGCCACTGAGAAGGCTCACCGGAGAAGGAGAGGCAGCAGTGGGCGCAAACATGATCGAGACGGCAGCGGCGCTGGCCGTCGTGCTCGGTGCGCTGATGATCTTCGGATTCCTGGCGCGTCGCGGCGTCTTCGGGCTCGGCATGGTGGGCGGGCAGCGCATGAAGCTGCTCGAGAGCGTGGCGCTGGGGGACAAGCAGCGTGTGCACCTGCTCGAGGTGGCGGGTGAGATCCTGCTGGTCGGATCGAGCGAGCATGGTGTTCGGCTGCTCAAGAAGGTGAGCGAGGTGCGCGCGCAGCAGGCCGCGCCGCCTCCGCAGCCCCATCGGCCCGGGGGCAAGGACGATCCCCGCTCGGGGAATCGCTCCGGCAAGCCGTGGCTGCGCCTCCTGCTCGTGTTCGCGATCGCGGCGCTCGGTGTGCTCGCCGAGGATCGGGCCGTCGCTCAGACCGTCGGCCCCTCGATCTCGGGCGGTGAGGGCGGGGCCTCGTTCAACATCTCGCTCGATGGGGCAACCGCACCGGATCGCCTCTCAGCCACCCTCGAGGTGGTGGCGCTCCTGACCGTCATCTCGCTGGCGCCCTCGATCCTGCTGATGGCGACGTGCTTCACGCGAATCCTCATCGTCCTGACGCTGCTGCGGCAGGCGCTTGGCACCGCGAGCCTTCCTCCCAATCAGGTCCTGGTCGGGCTCTCGCTCTTCATCACCTTCTTCGTCATGTCCCCGGTGCTCGATCATGTCTACGCCGATGCCGTGCTCCCGTACACGGAGGAGAAGATCGACGCCGAGACCGCCATGGCGCTCGGGCAGGCTCCGATCCGCGACTACCTCCTCGAGCGGACGCGCGAGAACGATCTCCTGCTCTTCCTCGAGCTCTCCGATCAGGAGCCGCCGGAGGATCCGAGCGAGGTCGGCTTCACCACGCTGCTGCCGGCGCACATGATCAGCGAGATCCGCACCGCCTTCGAGATCGGCTTCATGATCTATCTCCCCTTCCTCGTCATCGATCTGGTCATCGCCACGATGCTGATCTCCCTCGGCATGATCATGCTGCCTCCTGTGATGATCTCCTTGCCCTTCAAGCTGATGCTCTTCGTGCTCATGGACGGCTGGAACCTCATCGTGACCGCGCTGGTCGCCGGTCTGATGTGAGCTTCATATGACGCTCGACACCGTTTCAGACATCCTGCGCGACATGATCATGACGACCCTCATCGTCTCTGCACCGATCATGATGGCGTCGCTGGGCATCGGACTCGTCATCTCCGTCCTCCAGGCGGCGACTCAGGTGAACGAGCAGACGCTCACCTTCATCCCGAAGATCGTGGGCGTCTTCATGCTCTTCGGCATGCTCTTCCCCTGGTCGATGCAGACCGTCATCGACTTCGCCAGACGACTGATGGAGATCGTGGCGCATCAGGGTGGACCATGAGCTGGGAACTCGGCCTCGACCCGATCCTCCTGGGCGTCGTCGGGGGCCTGCGCATCCTCTTCTTTCTGGTGACGGGGCCGATCTTCGGGCACCGGGTGCTGAGCGCGCGTGTGCGCATCATCCTGAGCCTGCTCTCGGTCTTCGTGATCGCGCCGCGCGCCGCGGCGGGGGGAGCGCTCGACGACCTCTCGGCGCTCGGCCTCGCCTTCCTGGCGTTGAACGAGATCGCCATCGGCTTCGTCATGGGCGTCACGGCGAACCTCATCTTCGGAGCCTTCCTGCTCTTCGGGCAGTTCGCGGCCACACAGGGCGGACTCGGCATGGCCCGGGAGATCGATCCCCTCTCGGGCGTATCGACGACGGCCCTCGGTACCGTACTCAACACGATCGGGGCGCTCGTCTTCCTGGCCATCGATGGACACCACCAGCTGCTCCGGGCCCTCTCGCTCTCCTTCGATCGACTGCCGATCGGCGGGGAGGCGATGGACATCGAGGTGGTCGGGGCGACCGCAAGGCTCGCGGCGATGATCTTCGAGGTGGGCTTCCGGCTGGCCGCGCCCCTGACGGTCGCGATCTTCGTCGAGAACGTCGCCTTCGGAATCCTCGGCAAGGCGATGCCCCAGCTGAACCTCATGATGCTGAACCTCC
The DNA here is from genome assembly GCA_964594405.1 of uncultured Spirochaetaceae bacterium. Taxonomy (GTDB): domain Bacteria; phylum Myxococcota_A; class UBA9160; order UBA9160; family UBA4427; genus CAZQMY01. The sequence continues at coordinate 3,685 of CAZQMY010000413.1, forward strand.
CCGTTCACATCGGGATCCTCTTCGTGATGCTGGGATTGGGCGCTCCCGAGGTCGTGCACGCCATGAAGGGCGTTCTCGAAGACTGGCCGTCGAGGGTGCTCCTCGTGATGTTCGGAGTCTGAGTGGCCGAAGAAGACAAGACAGAGAAGGCCACGCCCAAGCGCCGAGACGAGGCGCGAGACGAAGGGAAGGTGGCGCGCAGCCAGGACGTGACGACGGTGGCGATGATGTTGGCCGGCGCGGTCTGCTTCCTCTCGCCCATTGGCGAGGCGATCGCCGGCGGTATGATGGACATCGCCCATGACGCCTGGTCACAGCAGATCGCGCCTCCGGGTACGATGGCAGACTACCACGCCCTCATGCTGGTGGTCGCCAGACGACTCGCGTTGCTTCTCGCGCCGATGGCCCTGATCTTCGCGTCGGTCGCGATCGCGGCCAATGTGGCGCAGGTGGGCTTCAAGATCACGCCGAAGGTCTTCGTGCCCAAGTTCACGATGTTCAACATCTTCAAGGGCCTGAAGCGGCTGGTGAGCGTCGACAAGCTGGTAGAGCTGGCCAAGGCCATCGTCAAGCTCTCCGTGACCATCGGCATCGTGCACATGGTGACGCATGGCGCCTTCGACGTCGTCTTCAGTCTCATGGACGCGCACCCGGCCGAGAGCATGCGGGTGGCCCGGGAGCTGGTGGAGAAGCTGATCTGGATCCTGATCGTGGTCCTCGCGATCTTCGCGGTGCTCGACTACGTATGGCAGGTCTATCGCTTCGAGAAGCAGATCCGGATGTCGAAACAGGAAGTGCGGGACGAGAACAAGCAGAAGGAGGGAGATCCGGAGGTCAAGAAGCGCATCCGGAGCAAGCAGCGCCAGCTGGCGATCAACAACATGATCAACGCGGTGGAGAAGGCGGACGTGGTCGTGACGAATCCCACGCACTACGCCGTCGCGCTCCAGTACCGTCCTCCTGTGATCTCCACGCCGATCATCCTGGCGAAGGGGCGCAACCATCTGGCATTCCGGATCCGCGAAGAGGCGAAGGCCAATCGGATCCCGATCGTCGAGAATCCGCCTCTCGCGCAGCTGCTCTACAAGGCAGGGGAAATCGATCAGGAGATCCCCGAGACCCTCTACAAGGCCGTGGCCGAGGTGCTGGCCTACGTCTATAGGCTGAACCCGCAGCGCGCCTCGCACTGGAGGATGGCGTCGTGAAGCTTCCCTCCTCTCAGCTCCTCCTGGGGGTCGGATTCTTCCTGATCCTCACCCTGCTCGTCATGCCTCTGCCCTCGGAGGCGCTCGACTTCTTCTTTTCGCTGTCGATCACCATCAGCTTCATCGTGCTGCTGCTTGCGCTCTTCGCGGAGAAGCCGCTGGACTTCTCGGTCTTTCCCTCGCTCTTGCTGATGGTGACGCTCTTCCGGCTGGGTCTGAATGTAGGCAGCACCCGGCTGATCCTGATGCATGGCAACGAGGGTGGGGACGCTGCGGGTCACGTGATCCAGGCGTTCGGCGAGTTCACGGTGGGAGGCAGCTACACCGTCGGCATCGTGGTCTTCATCATCTTCGTGGTCATCAACATGATGGTGATCACGAAGGGCTCTGGTCGCATCGCCGAGGTCGCGGCGCGCTTCACCCTGGATGCCATGCCTGGAAAGCAGATGGCCATCGACGCCGCTCTCTCGCAAGGCGTGATCGATGACGACGAGGCGCGGCGTCGCCGTCTCTCGGTGCAGCGTGAGGCGGACTTCTACGGCGCGATGGACGGTGCGAGCAAGTTCGTCAAGGG
>CAZQMY010000414.1:0-5416 GCA_964594405.1 uncultured Spirochaetaceae bacterium
GCCCTTCGTGCCGATCACCCCGACCATCACCGCCTTGGAGACCCTGGGTCTCCTGCCGCTGCCGACCCGTTGGCGAATGGAGTTCGGTGCACCCATCGACCTCGATGCCAGGGCGGGCGAGCAGGCGCGAGGCGCCGGTCCGGACAACGAGGTGCTCCTGATCTCGCGGCTCACCGAGGAGCTGCGCGGTGCGATCCAGGGGCTCGTGGATCAGGGGCTCGAGCGGCGCGAGTCCGTCTGGGGCTGAGACGCGAAGTCGGAGTGCGAGCTGCCCATGAATGATTGCTGCTCCACCGAGCCCGATGCGCTCGCGAGACTCCGGGCTCGTCAGCGGCGGGTGCTGGTGGCGGTGCTCGTGGTCAACGCGAGCCTCTTCGTGGTCGAGTTCGCGGCCGGTCTGCTGGCCGACTCCACGGCGCTGCTGGCCGACTCGCTGGACATGCTCGGCGACGCCATCGCCTACGGGTTCAGCCTCCTGGTCCTGCATCGCTCGCTGGCCTGGCGGGCGAGGGCGGCCTTCATGAAAGGCTCGATCATGGCGGTATTCGGCGTCGCCGTGCTTGTCGAAGCGGTGCTCCGGCTGCGAGCCGGCATCCCGCCGCTGGTGCCCGCCATGGCGATCGTCGGCGTGATCGCGCTCATCGGCAACGCCTTCTGCTTCTGGCTGCTGTGGCGTCATCGCGAGGACGACGTGAATCTGCGCTCTACCTGGCTCTGTTCGCGCAACGATCTGATCGCCAATGGCGCGGTGCTCGGCGCTACGGGGCTCGTGGAGGTGACGGCTTCGCTGTGGCCGGACTTCATCGTCGGTGTCGGGATCGCGATCCTCTTCCTTCGAACCGCCATGCAGGTGCTCCGCGAGTCCGTCGCGGAGATGGCGCGCGCCCGCGGCCGCGTTGTCGAGCACGTGGGCTGATCGGGTGCCGGGCTTCCGGTGTCGCTGCAGCCGCGCACTGGCGACGGACACGCGCTCCGCCGGTCTGCGGGCCGGCTGCTCGTGAGCCGGATGCGCATCGCGCGGAGGGTTCGGGCGGCGCCCCCTTCCGGCCGATACGACCAGCGAGGCGCGCGGTGGCAAGGACCCCGCCCATCCCGTGCACGCAGGGGCGATGCCGGCTCGGGCGGCTCGGAAAGCCGATGACGTGCGCCGGAGAGGATGGGGCGATGCCGACCAACGCATGGACGAGCTCCTTCGCGCTGCTCCTCGCCCTCACGGCCCTCACGGCCGCGCCGGCGAAGGCGAGCGGGGATCCCGCGCCCACCGTCGAGTGTATGCACGAGGACATCCAGGCTGGCGTCGTGCCGAGAGTTCGTGATCCCGGCTTCGCGCTGCCCCAGGCTCCCGCTGGGAGCGGCCAGCCCATCCGCATCCACCTCGATCGCTCGTTGCTCGATCGCTCGAGCCTGAGCCCCTCCGAGCGGGACTACGTGGAGGGCAGCGCGCGCGAGGCCGCGGACTGGCTCGAGTCGGTGCTCTCGGTCGTGCCGCTCGTGGGATCGATCTCGCATTCGGGCCCATGCCTCTCGGCCGCCTCCACCGACGTCACCGTGACCAGCGCGGACGTGCTCGTGCTGCTCTCCGCCGAGCCGATCGCCGGGAGCACCTCCGCCTGGGCGGGCTTCTGCCAGGTGGATTCGTTTGGCCGACCCGTGGTCGGGCAGCTGAACGTCAACCCGGCGCAGGTCGATCCCGCCACTCCCTATCAGCGCAGCGACGTCGACATCATGATCCATGAGCTGACCCATCTGCTCGGCTTCTCCAGCTCGGCATTCGGAAGCTATCGCGAGCCCCTGAACGGCCCTGTCCGAGGGCTCGCGAACGTGCGGACCAGCTACGCGCAGAACGGCAAGACCGTCTCGGCGATCATCACGCCGACCGTCGTCGAGGCTGCGCGCGCACACTTCGCGTGCGCGTCGCTGATCGGGGCCGAGCTGGAGGACGGGGGCGGGGCCGGATCGGCAGGCAGCCACTGGGACCAGCGCATCCACGATGGTGAGCTGATGGCGCCGACGGCCATCGGCAACGCCGGCCTGGCACGAAGCGTGCTCACGCTCGCGCTCTTCGCCGACATGGGATGGTACGAAGTCGATCTCTCGGCCGGCGAGGGGCTCGAGTTCGGTCACGGCGAGGGCTGCGGCTTCGCCGAGGACCGCTGCGATGCCTGGGATGCGAGCTACTTCTGCACCAGCGCGGCGGGCACCGCCTGCACGCCCGACGGTCGCAGCAAGGCCTACTGCGAGATCTTCGACTACGGCCAGGCATTGCCGGCCCACTTCCAGTACCTCACCAGTCCGAGCCAGGGCGGCCGGGAGGTGGCGGACTTCTGCCCGCGCTACCGCGCCTACGGCAACGGCGATTGTCGCGATGTCGGTGCGACGCCCCAGCAGCCCCTCTTCGGCGAGGTGGTGGGCGAACAGAGCGGCTGCTTCCAGAGCAGCCTGCTCGCGGAAGGCTACGTGCCCGTCGAAGTAGTCCGATCGACCTGCAACACCATGAGCTGTGCAGGGGGCGTGCTCTCGGTGACCGTGGATGGTGTGACGAAGGACTGCCCGACACAGGGTGGTGTGCTCACCTTTGCTGGCTACACGGGCGGTCTCCAATGCCCGGCCTACGACGAACGCTGCCCGACCTGCGGCGACGGCCGGATCACCCACGACGAGACCTGTGACGATGGCAATGCGCAGGGCGGAGACGGCTGCTCGGCCAGCTGCCGCATCGAGCCGGGCGCGTCATGCTCCGGGTTCCCCTCGATCTGCTCGGGCGGCTCTGCGGTGGTCAGTGCACTCACGCCGCCGATGCTCGCCGCGCTCCTGCTCGCCTTCGGCATGGCCGGCGTCTGGATGCTTCGCGAGGGCGGGGGAAGGAGCGGTCGCGCCCGTCCCTCCTGATCGTGGCGAGCCCGCCGGCGCGTGCCCCGGGCGCCAGCGAGGGTGCCCCCTTCAGCGGATCGCTCGCGCACGAAGCGAGCAGGATCCGAGTCGCAGGCGGGCTGCAGCGCCCGATGGCCGAGACCCTCCCTCGGCCCCAACGGACCCCGGCAGTCTCGAGATCGCCTCGCTCATCGGGGGCGCCTCTGGCTCGCGAGCTACGGTGAGCCCAGCTCTTCCTCGGCCGGCGGATCGGGGCGCGTGGCCCGTGCGCCCGTGCGCTCACCGAAGGCGCGCTCCAGCGTCTCGACGGCCGCGGCCACGCGCTCGAGGTTCGCGTTGAGTGCCTCGATGTCCGAGCGGCGAGGCAGGTCCAGGAGCCGGAAGACGCGCTCCACCGCGTTCTGCACGAGGCGCTCGAAGTCGGGGGCGGCCTGACTCCACCAGTCGCCGCGGCCACCGGATCGCTGGCCCGTGTCGTCCGAGCCATCGTGCGTACCCGCGGCCCTCTGGGCCTCCCGGGCGGCGTGCTCTTCCGCGCGTACGATCCGACGCACGCGCTCCTGGAGATCGCCGATGCCGTCGCCCGCCTCGTCCATGCCCTTCTTGAGGGCGTCGTAGAGCGCGTTGCCGCCCTTGCCCAGGATCTGCGAGAGCAGCGTCTCGGGCGGCGAGGTATTGCTCCGCTTCCGATCCACCAGGATCTGGGAGAGGGCGACAGAGGTGATGTCCTCGCCGGTCTCGTTGTCGACCACCCGGACTTCCTGCCCATCGTCCAGCAGCTCAGCGATGCCCTTGAGCGTGATGTATCGGCTCGTATCGGTGTTGTAGAGCTTGCGATTCGCGTAGCGCTTGATGAGGATGGCCATGGCGGAGCTCCGCGGGCGGGCGTTCGATGAACGGGGGAGACGCTAGCGTAGGTCTTCAGCTCTGCACTTCGACGCGCCTGACGCGGCTCGAAGCCTCGGAGGGGCGACTTCGCACCGGCCCGCTGCGATCGCGCCGTGACCCGGTGGGCCTCGCGCCCAGCTCCCAGAGGAGCTCGCGCAGGCCCAGGAAGGCGCGGAGCACCGCACGCGCGTCGGGATCGTCTGCGGAGCGTTGCTCCCAGCGCTCGATCTCCGCGGCGAGTGCCTCCATGAGCGCATCCACGAGACCCGGCTGGAGGTCGTCGAGTCCTGCACCGGGCTCGGCGATGACGTCCGCCAACGCGTCGAGGCGGAGCGCGAGTCCTGCGATGGCGCCACGCAGCTCGTTGCGTGAGACCTCCGCGTCGGCGCTGCGCGCGGGACCGCCGAAGGCCGCGAGCGAGGCCGCGTCCAGGAGCGCGCGCCCGGCGCGAAGGGCTTCGGCCATGGCCCGGCGCGCGTGCAGGGCGGCCTGGGCCATGGCCTCCTGTGCGGTCTCCGGGTCTCGCATGCGCTGGCTCATCCGATGCTCCGATCGCGGCGGGCGTCGTGCGCCTCGCCCGAGTGGGTCGCCTCCGTCTCGAGCGGCGCGCGCGGCGCCTCGAAGAGTAGCCGGGCGATCTGGTCGAGCCCGTCGAGGTCGTGCACGTCGCGCGGCAGCTCGGGCAGCGGCTGGAAGAAGAGGCCGCGTTGCCCCGCGGCTTCGCGCAGCGGCGCCGTGCTCTCGCGGTCCAGCGCTGCGATCCGCGCATAGGCGCGGGCCGCGCGGAGTGCGGCGCGAGCCGTCGCGTGATCCGGGGCGCCCGGCGGACCGAGAGCGCTCGCGAGCGCGTCCTCGTCGGCAGCCTCGAGGGCGTCGTCGTCGGGACGATCGCCCGGCCAGAGCCGCATCCGATTGGCGATGAGGCCGAGCAGGTGCACCTGGTGCCGATCGAGGTGGGCGAGCATGCTGCGACCGTGGCGTGCGGCCTCGGGTGAGGGGCCGGCCACCAGCAGGAAGCCCGCCGCCGGACCGCGCATGAGCTGGGCCACGTGTCGCGCGCGCTCCGCGAAGCCGCTGCTCATGTCCTCGAAGATGAGCAGGAACTCGGAGATGTCGTTGAGGAAGTCGATGCCCGTCACCTTCTCGAGCAGCGTGAAGGCCCGACGCGTAGCGCCCTGGAAGAGCCGCAGCCCCAGACGCCCTGCGCTGAAGGCCGGGTGGATCAGCACCTTCATGGCCCGGCTGTCGATGAAGTCCAGCAGCCGCTGGGGCGCATCGAGGAAGTCGATGCCGTGTTGTGAGGGCGGCGTGTCGAGCACGATCAGATCGAACTGGCCGCTGAAGGTCATCTCGTAGAGCTTCTCCATCGCCGCGTACTCTCCGCTGCCCGCCAGCGCGTCGGAGACATGCTGGTAGATCGGATTCGCGAGCACGCGCTCGCGCATGGACTCGTCGCTGGCGAAGCGCCGCACCAGATCATCGAAGGTGCGCTTCATGTCGAGCATCATCGCCGACAGGGATCCGCCTGCCTGGGTGATTCCCAGCGTGTGCGCGCGCGAATCGGGGACCCGGCGCGGTGTGTTGCCCAGCCGTCCGATGTCCAGCGCGTCCGCAAGGCGGCGTGCGGGGTCGATGGTCAGCACCAGGGCGCGCTTGC
>CAZQMY010000415.1:0-5408 GCA_964594405.1 uncultured Spirochaetaceae bacterium
CCGTGCTGCCGTAGCTCGACGTGCCGGTGGGGCTCGACGCGGACGGGCTCAACGCCTTCGAGGGCAAGGCGAGTGAGCTGACGCATCGCAAGGCGGCCACCGTGCTCACCCCGCATCCCGGCGAGGCCGCCCGCCTGCTCGGTGTGACGACACCGGAGATCAACGCCGATCGCGTCGCGTCGGCCCGCAGGCTCGCGGCGCAGAGCGGGGCCGTGGTGCTGCTGAAGGGCGCGGCCAGCGTCGTGGCCGCCCCCAGCGGCCGCGTCCTCGTCAATGCCACCGGCGGCCCCGAGCTGGCGACCGGCGGCACCGGCGACGTGCTCACCGGATTGGTGGCCGCGCTGCTCGCCCAGGGATGTGCGCCCCTGCTCGCTGCCGCGCTCGCGGCCTGGCTGCACGGGGCCGCCGGCGATGCGCTCGCGGCCGAGGGCCGGAGCAGCGGTCTGCTCGCCACCGATCTCGCCGACGCGATTCCGTCGCTCTGCGCGCAGCTGAGAAGGGAGGTCGAGGATGGGTCCGCCGCCCCCGACATCGCCATCGGAACGCTCCTTCCTTTCCCGTGAGCCCCGGCAGACCGAGGCGGCCGCCATGCGCCTCGCCGAGCTGCTGAGGGGACGAGCCGGCGAGCCGGGGATCGTGATCGCCCTCAACGGCGACCTCGGCGTGGGCAAGACGCTCTTCGTGCGTGGCCTCGCCATCGGGCTCGGCCACGATCCGAGCCAGGTGTCGAGTCCGACCTTCGTGATCGCGCATCAGTACGGGATGGGCAGCGAGCGCCCGCTCTCGCACGTGGACTTCTATCGGATCGAGGACGCGATGGAGCTCGAGGCCACGGGCTTCTTCGACCTGATCGTCCCGGCTGCCGTGCTGGCGGTGGAGTGGGCCGAGCGCTTCGCGGGGGAGCTTCCGCACGACCGCCTGGAGCTGACGCTCGAGCGGGTGGGGCGTGCAGATCCCACGGCCGCCGGACTCGACGTGGATGCTGCCGCCCAGCTGCGCAATCTGCACGTCCGGGCCACCGGCGTTCACGCGCAGGCGCTGCTGGCGCGGTGGCAGCCGGCGCTGGATGAGGCGGAACCGAGCGCGTCTGCACAGCGGGAAGGGCGGGATCCCCGGGCCGAGACCCGCTAGATTCCCCCGCCGCGCGGGCAGTCCGTCGTCCCCGTCGCCGACCTGCCGCCCCGGTGCAGCGTGCTCGGATGCGAACTGCTCGGCAGGCGTCCGCGCCGAGCGTTCCACCCCGATTCGACAGAGAAGCACTGAGATGGGTCTGATCGTCCAGAAGTATGGTGGCACCAGCGTCGGCGACATCGAGCGGATCGAGAACGTCGCCAGGCGCGTGATCGCCACTCGTGAAGCCGGCCATCAGGTGGTGGTCTGCGTCTCCGCCATGTCGGGTGAGACCAACAAGCTGGTGGCGCTCGCCGAGCGCGCCTCGGGCGGTGAGCCCGATCCGCGCGAGTACGACACCCTGGTCTCGACGGGTGAGCAGAAGACGATCGCGCTGCTCTCGATGGTGCTCAAGCGCATGGGCTACGAGGCCCGCTCCTTCACCGGAGCGCAGATGGGGATGGTCACCGACGGCGCCCACACCCGCGCCCGGATCCTCTCCATCGACACCGAACGGCTGCACAAGACCCTCGACTCGGACCGGATCTGCGTGATTGCGGGGTTCCAGGGGGTCGACGACGAGGGCAACATCACCACGCTCGGCCGGGGCGGCTCCGATACGTCGGCCGTGGCCGTGGCCTGCGCCCTCGGGGCAGATGTCTGCGAGATCTATACCGACGTCGATGGCGTGTATACCACCGACCCACGGCTCACCGATGGTGCACGCAAGCTCGATCGCATCTCCTTCGAGGAGATGCTCGAGCTCGCGAGCGTCGGCGCCAAGGTGCTGCAGATCCGATCGGTGAAGTTCGCCATGCACTACGGAGTGCCCATTCACGTGCGAAGCACCTTCGTGCCCGACGAGGGCACCTGGGTGGTGCCGGAGGAGAGAGTGATGGAACGCCTGGTCGTCTCGGGTGTGACCTACAACGTGAACGAGGCGAAGATCCGCCTCAAGCAGGTGCCCGATCAGCCGGGCAGCGCTGCCCGGCTCTTCACGCCGCTCGGTGAAGCCGGCATCGTCGTGGACATGATCGTGCAGAACTACACGAGTGAAGGCTTCACGGACATGACCTTCACCGTGCCCAAGAGTGACTACCGCAAGGCCCTCGAGCTGGCCGAGCAGGCGGGGCGCGAGCTGTCGGCGGGTGCGGTCGAGGGCGACGAGGGCATCGCGAAGGTCTCGATCGTCGGGCTGGGCATGAAGGATCACGCGGGGGTGGCCACGAAGATGTTCGACGTGCTCGCGCGTGAGGGGATCAACATCCAGATCATCACCACGAGCGAGATCAAGATCTCCGTGGTGATCGAAGAGAAGTACGCCGAGCTCGCGGTCCGCACGCTCCACCAGGCCTTCGTCGAGGACGGGGCCAGCGAGCCCGTCCAGGAGTAGGGCGGGCGTCCTCGCCCCCATTGCTGCGCCCTCACCTCCTGCGCTCCGCTCTGACCTCCTACGCTCCGCCCTGACCTCCATCACTCCGACAGTGCGTCCCGTTTGCATTCGCGAGCCCGCCCATGTGGTTGGCTCGGCCGGTCGGAGTGACGGATCGGGCCGGATCGTCGTTGGAATCGTCGTTGGAAGAGGGGGGAGTCGATGGCTCGCTGGTCGACGGGGATGCGCAGCGCCGGGCCCGCCGAGCGGGAGATCGCGCGCGGCGTGCTCGCCTGGGCGGTGGTCGTAGTCGCCATCGGGATCGCTCGCGGCCTCGCAGAGCCGGGCCCGCTGGCCCTGTGCCACCCACTCCACGAGGCCGGGCGCAACGGCCGCGGGCACACCGAGGCAGTGATCTGCGCCAAGCCTGGCAGCGTGCCGGAAGCAGCCGCGCCGGGCGCGCTTCGCGGCCCCGCGCGGCTGCTCTTCGGGCTCAAGCTCGATCCGAACCGGGCGGATGCCGCGAGTCTGCAGATCCTGCCCGGAATCGGCCCGAGCCGGGCCGCGGCCATGCTCCAGGCTCGCGAGCGCGCCTGCTTCGAGTCGCTCGCGGACCTGGAGCGCGTGCCCGGGATCGGTCCGAAGACGCGGGCGCGCGTCGCGCCCAGCCTCGAGATCCGCCGGCCTTTGGTGCGCTGCGAATCCGGGGTAGGCTGCGGCTGTGGCACAGGCCCTTGAGCGGGTCGGGGGGAGGCCATGGCGGCGGAGGGCGACCCGGTCGTACGCGATGAGCGGCGCGAGGTGAGGGCCGAGGGCGAGAGCTGGCTCGCGCGGGGCCAGCGATTCTTCCTGCAGGACCTGTGGGCTTTCGACCTGCGGCCTCGAAGCATCACGGCCAGGCTTCTCAAGCTCGTCCGGCTGGCGGTGATCATCGGCGAGGGCTTCGTACGCGATCACCTGCTGCTGCGCGCGTCTGCGCTCACCTACGTCACGGTGCTCTCGCTGATCCCGCTGCTCGTGGTGGCGGTGGCGATCGTCAATGTGGTCGGTGGCGAGCAGGCGCTGCTCGACCTGGTGCTCGATCAGCTGACCGCCGTCAGCCCCTCCGCGCGCGAGGCCCTGCAGGCGCGGATCGAGGCCGTCGATCTGCGCAGCTTCGGAACGCTCGGTGCCACGGTGCTGGTGGCCACCTCCGTGCTGGCCCTGCGCCATCTGGAGACGACGCTCAACGAGATCTGGGGCGTCAAGAGCAATCGCTCCTGGCCGCGGCGCTTCGCGGACTACCTCGCCGTGATGGTGGTGGCGCCCATCCTCACCGCCGTGGCGCTCTCGCTCGCCACGACGCTGCAGAGCGAGCCGCTCGTGGAGTCCATGCTCGCCAACGAGCTCTTCCGCGGGCTGCACGACGCGGGCCTCGCGCGTCTGCCGCAGCTGATGATGCTCGTGGCCTTTTCCTTCCTCTACTGGTTCTTCCCGAATACCCGGGTCCGATTCACTTCCGCGCTGATCGGTGGGCTCGTGGCCTCGATCCTCTTCTCCGCCGCGCGATTCGTCTATATCGACTTCAGCCTGGGCGCGGCGCGCTACAGCGTGCTCTTCGGCGGGATGGTGGCGCTGCCGCTCATCCTCGTCTGGATCTACACCTGCTGGGCGGTGGTGCTCTTCGGGGCCGAGGTCGCGTTCGCCCATCAGAACCTCGCCCACTACAGCAGGGAGTGGCGCGTGGGCCAGATGGGGCCGGCCGAGCGCGAGTCGTTGGGGCTCTCGCTGGCGCTCGAGGTGGCGCGCGCTTTCTGCGATCGTGGATCGCCCCCTTCCGCCACGCAGCTCTCGGAGGCGCTCGATCTGCCCATCCGCTCGGTGCGCGAGCACCTTGCGATCCTCGAGGCCGCCGACCTGATCGTCGTCAGCGCGTCGGAGTCGAAGGAGGGGGGCTATCTGCCGGCCCGGCCCCCGGACCAGCTGACGGTGGCCGAGGTGCTCGCTGCGGTGCGCGGAGCGCGGAAGTCGGTGGATGCGCGTCGTATGGAATCCAGGAGTGGCGCCAGCACGCACCGGGCGGTGGAGGGTGTGCTTCGCGAGCTCGAGGACGCCCTCGATCCGATCACCACCACGCTCACCCTGGCGGACGTGCTCGCAACGAGCGGGGCGCGTCCAGCTTGACCGCCCCGGGGGCCGGCGTTACGGTCGACGCGGCGCGCGAAGCGCCCTGATCCGGTCGCCTCGCGCACCGCCGTCCACCACCGGATTCCAGCGGCCGGCCCTTCGAGGTCACTCGGACCCATGCGCATCTATCTCGATCACAACGCGACCACGCCCCTCCGCTCCGAGGTCGTCCAGGCGATGACGGACGTGCTCCAGGCACACCCGGGCAACCCGTCGAGCACCCACGCCGAGGGCGCGGACGCGCGCATGCTGCTCGAGCGGGCTCGAGAACAGGTGGCGCGCTGTCTCGGCGCGCGTCCGCGCGAGATCCTCTTCACCGGCGGTGCCACCGAGGCGAACAACACCGTGCTGCGGGGCCTGCTCGCCGAGGGCGATCGAGCGCCGCACGTCGTCACCTCCGCCGTGGAGCATCCCTCCGTGGTGGCACCCTGTGAGTGGCTCGAGTCGCGCGGCGGCAAGGTGACCCGGCTCCCGGTGGACGAGCGGGGCGTGATCGATCCCGCAGCGCTCGAGTCCGCGCTGGCGTCGGGGCCCGACCTCTGCTCTGTGATCCTCGCCAACAACGAGACCGGCGTCATCCAGCCGGTGGATGCGATCTCGCAGGCGTGTACGGCGGCCGGTGTGCCCCTGCACCTGGACGCCACTCAGGCGATTGGCAAGTGGCCGGTCGACGTTCGAGCCCTCGGCGTCGCCTACCTCTCGTGCTCCGCGCACAAGTTCAACGGTCCGAAGGGAGCCGGCTGTCTCTTCGTCGAGCAGG
>CAZQMY010000416.1:0-5371 GCA_964594405.1 uncultured Spirochaetaceae bacterium
CGGCGTGCGCGCGGTGGCGCGCAGCGGCTGGGTGGTCACGCACCCAACTCCTCGGGGTTCCCTAATGCGGGCACCCTGCGGGCCCAGGCGGGCGCGACGCTGGAGCTGGACACCGGCCCCTACGAGAACACCGGCGGTCTGATCGAGGCCCTCGACGGCTCGAGCATCTTCTTCACGGCCGGCGCCGAGATCACGGGGGGCATCGTCGACAACGTGGGCACCGGGGCCCTGCTCCCCGAGTCCGCTCGATTCATCGGCGTCGCGAATCAAGGCAGCATCGACATCGCCAACGGCCGGTCGCTCTTCCTCGAGGGCAGCTTCGCGAACGACGGGACGATCTCGCTCGGGTCGACCGGCTCCGGCACCTGGCTCTACGTGACCGGCTCGACGAGCATCACGGGGAGCGGCTCCATCGACTTCGGCGGCACCTCGAACCTCAACTACATCTTCTCGGGCGGCAGCACACCGGAGCTGGTCGTGCCCGCCGCATCGACCCTGCGCATCACCGGCGACAGCGGATTCATCGGCGGCAATACGCTGGCCTTTGCGAACGACGGCACCTTCGACATCGCAACCACCGGCTCGGTGATCCTCGATCCCAACTCCGCGGGCTTCACGAATCGGGGCACCCTGCGGACGCAGCCTGGGACGGTCCTCGAGCTCGGCGCCGGCACGTTCGACAACACCGGGGGTCTCATCCAGGCGCTGGACGGCTCGAGCATCTTCTTCGGCCCTGGCGTCGAGGTCCAGGGAGGCGCCCTCGGGATCACCGGCAGCGGCGCGCTCCTGCCCGAGTCGGGACGCTTCATTGGCGTGACCAACCAGGGAGAGATCTCCATCACGAACGGCAAGTCGCTCTACGTCGAGAGCAGCTTCGTCAACGAGGGCACGCTGACCCTGTCCTCCGACACCATGGCGAGTCACCTCTATCTCACCGGCCCGACGAGCATCACGGGCCCCGGGTCGATCGTCTTCGCCGGCACCTCGGACCAGAATCTCATCTTCGACGGCGGCAATGGCGCGGAGCTGATCGTGCCGGCGAGCGAGACCCTCAGGTTCACCGGCCAGAGCGGATTCGTCGGGGTCAACACGCTGGCCATCACCAACGACGGTCTGATCGACATCGCGACCAGCGGCACGGTGACCCTCGACCCCAACGCGACGGGCCTGACCAATCGCGGCACGATCCAGGCCCAGACGGGCTCCTCCCTTGAGTTCGGCGTCGGCGCGTACGCGAACGACGGCGGCCTCATCCAGGCCCTGGATGGCTCGACCATCGTCTTCGGAGCCGGCGCCGAGATCACGGGCGGCGTCCTCGACAACAGCGGGACCGGCGAGCTCGTCCCCGGAACCGGCCGCTTCATCGACATCACCAATCAGGGCGAGATCGAGATCGACAATGGCCAGACCCTCTACATCGAGAGCAGCTTCACCAACAACGGCACACTCACCCTCGCCTCCACCGGCTCGGGCACCCTCCTCTTCGTGACGGGGCCGACGAACATCAGCGGCAGCGGCCCGTTGGTCTTCGGCGGCAGCTCGGATCAGAACATCATCTTCGGAGGCGGCGGCGCGGCTGAGCTGATCGTCCCCGGCAGCTCGACCCTGCGCATCGCGGGCGCCAGCGGGCGCATCGGCGCGGACACGCTGGGCGTCACCAACAACGGTCTGATCGACATCGCCGCCAGCGGCACCGTCACCGTCGACCCGAACGCGACGGGCTTCGACAACAACGGCACCGTCAGGACGCAATCGGGCGCCACCCTGAACCTCAACGCCGGCGACTACGTGAACATCGGCGGCGTCTTCGAGGCCCTCGACGGCTCGACCATCCACCTGCGCTCGGGCGCCGAGATCCGGGGGGGCACGATCGGTCAGGCGGGCACCGGCAAGATCGTGCCGGCAGGCGGCGCGCTTCGCGACGTCACCAACCCCGTCGACCTGGTCGTGGGCGACGGCGAGACGCTGCGCCTGCGCAACCTCTTCATCAACGACGGCACGCTCACCCTCTCCGCCTCGAGTACCGCCGCCTGGCTCTACATCGACGAGACCGCGGTGCTCCGCGGCCCGGGGCATCTGATCCTGTCCGACTCCCCGACCAGCCAGGGTCTGAAGCTCATCCGCGGGGCGGGCGTCTTCCCGAGGCTCATCCAGGAGACGGACCACCGGCTCACCGGCCACGGCCTCATCGACTGCTATGCGGTCAACTCCGGCGAGCTCAATCCCGGCGATCCCATCGGGCGGCTCGAGTTCACCGACGATCTCGATCTGCTGCCGAACAGCGACATCCACTTCGAGATCGGCGGCAGTCGGCCCATCATCGAGCACGACGTGATCTCCGTCGACGCGACGCTCCTCCTCTCCGGCGAGATCTTCGTCGGCCTCGTGAACGGCTACGGAGACGGGATCCAGCCCGGCGACGTCTTCACCCTGATGAGCTCGAACAACCTGATCGGCTCCTTCAGCAACGCACCACCCGGCAGCCGCGTCTTCGTCGACTTCGCGCGCTCGTTCGCAATCCACTACGGCCCGGGCAGCCCCTACGGCCCCAGCAAGGTCGTCCTCACCGACTTCCAGTCGGGCAGCAGCGTGACCATCGGAGGTGTCGCCACGGGCGGCACGGTCACCCTCGTCGTCAACGGCGTGACCATCGTCATCACCACGACCGCGGGACAAACGGCTGCCGAGGTGGCCGAAGCCCTCGCCGCGGCCATCAACGCGGATCCGACGCTGGCGGCGCTCGGCGTGGTCGCCTCGGCGGTCGATGGAGAGCTCCGGGTCAACGGGGCCATCGAGTCGATCACGATCAGCGACCCCGGACTGTATCGGGAGAACGCCTCGCAGGTGGCCGTGCCGATGGGTGGGATCTGGATGCGCGCCATGGTGGCGGCCATGCTGGCCCTGTCGGCAGCGCTGGTCTTGCGAGGCACGCGCAGGCGCGATCTACCGGATCGCGGCCCGGCCCGGTCGCGATCCTAGGCTTCCTTCCAGGCGTAGAGGAAGCCGGGCTGCTCCAGCCGACCCACGCGACGCAGGTCCTCGTCGGCGAGGACCGTCGTGAACCCGTGCTTGGAGAGCGCGCCGACGATCTCGCTCGGATCACCCTCGTCGGAGTGGACCTCCATCGAGAGCGCACCCACCCGCTCGAGCCAGTCGGGCTCTGCGAAGAGCGCGAACTCGCTGCCCTCGATGTCCATCTTCATGAAGTCGACGTGCTCGAGTCCATGGCGCTCGTAGAGCTCGTCCATGCTGATCCGCTCGTGATCTCCCTCGAAGAGACCGCCCTCGCCGATGAAGGCCGTCTCGAGGGACCAGTCATCGAAGCCGTTGGCCTCCATGTTCTGGGCGATCACCCTCTGGTACTGCTCCAGACACTCGACGCAGACGATCCGATCCGCCGTGAGCGTCATCAGCGTCGAGACGGTGCCCCGGTTGGCGCCGAGGTCGACGACCGTGCGCGCCCGGTCGAAGACGTCCGGCGGCTGCCAGACGAAGTAGCAGTCGCGAATGAAGATCTCCCGAGCGATACCGAAGGCGAAGGAAGGAGTGTCGGGCAGCAGCGCGTCGTTGGCGCCGCAGTCGTAGACGAAGGACCGGCCGCGATAGCGGAAGGTCTGGGCGTAGCGGCCCATGTAGGCGTCGAGCGGGCGAAGGTTGCCGACGCGGGCGATCTCGGGAAGCGTGATCGCGAAGCCTGCGATGTAGCGCGCGTAGAGCGCGGGCCCCAGGGCCTCGAGCGCGCGCGCGTTGAAGATGTTGTTCCGGAACTTCTTCAGCTTCTGCATCGAGCGCTCTCCGATGGTGACCCTCACGCCACGCGCAGGAATCCGGCCATCCGGCATCTTACACCACGGAAGAGAAAGCGGACAAAGGATCGTCGGCCCTCGATCAGCTCCACGCGATTCGGTCGCAGACTCGCGCCGGGCTTGCGGGACCGACGGTCGGACATGCGCATCGCTTGCAGGTGACGCGCGCCGTGCGCCGCTCGAGGGGCCGCATGGGCGACCCGCGCGTCGAGCAGCGGGGGCCGTACCTTCGACGGCTGCCCGAGACAGTGGTGGTGGGCGTGCACGGATTCGAACCGCGGACCCTCTCGGTGTAAACGAGATGCTCTAGACCAGCTGAGCTACACGCCCACTCGCGAGCAGCCCCAGCGGGCCTCGCGGGCCGAATCCTACTCGAATCCGCCCGCCGAGACGAGCGTCGGGCCGCGGACGGCGGCAGTCAGTTGACGCCCGCCGGATGGGGGACGTCGGTGGCGATCTTCTGCGCCGGCACCTCGTAGATCTCGTCGAGGTCGTGCTGGATGCCGTCCTTGAGGAAGCTCTCCGGATCGGCCACCGCCAGGGCGTGCGAGAGCACCTCGTCCATGTGCTCGACGAGCACGATCTTCAGGTTCTTCTTGATGATCGCGGGAAGGTCCTTCAGATCCTTCTCGTTCTCCTTGGGGATGATGACGGTATCGATGCCGCCTCGATGGGCTGCGATCAGCTTCTCCTTGAGGCCGCCGATCGGCAGCACCCGTCCGCGCAGGGTGATCTCGCCGGTCATCGCCACGTTCGAGCGTACCGGTACGCGGGTGAGCGCCGACGCGATGGTGGTCGCCAGGGTGATGCCGGCCGAGGGGCCGTCCTTGGGCGTTCCGCCCTCGGGCACGTGGATGTGTAGATCCACCTTGGTGTAGAAGTCACGCTTGAGCCCGAACTGCTTGGCCCGGCTGCGGATGTACGACATGGCCGCGCCAGCGCTCTCCTGCATGACCTCGCCGAGGCGGCCGGTGATCTGCAGCTTGCCCTGCCCCGCCGAGACCGACACCTCGGTCTGCAGCAGCTCGCCCCCCACATCGGTGTAGGCCAGACCCGTGGTCACGCCGACGCGATCTTCGGCCTCGCTCTGCCCGACTCTGTAGCGCTGCACCCCGAGGTACTTCTTGACCAGCTTGGGCGTGACCTTCGTGGTCTTGTAGTCCTCGCCCTGGGTCACGACCTCGCGTGCCACCTTCCGGCAAATAGCCGCGAGCTCGCGCTCGAGGCTGCGCACGCCGGCTTCGCGGGTGTAGTGCCGGATGACCTCGAGGATGGCCGGATCGGTGAACTCGATCTGGTCCTCCTGCAGACCGTTCGCCTCCCGAACCTTGCTCACCAGGTGGCTCTTCGCGATCTCGAGCTTCTCGGTCTCGATGTAGCCCGGGATCTGGATCACCTCCATGCGATCCATCAGGGGTCTCGGGATCTCCGAGAGTACGTTCGCGGTGCAGATGAACATCACCCGCGAGAGGTCGTAGTCGACGTCGAGATAGTGATCGTTGAAGGTGTGGTTCTGCTCCGGATCGAGCACCTCGAGCAGCGCCGACGACGGGTCGCCGCGGAAG
>CAZQMY010000417.1:0-5358 GCA_964594405.1 uncultured Spirochaetaceae bacterium
AGATCCGAGGGTGACGATGCCGTCGTAGCGAACGCTGTCAGCCATAGCCCGCGCGGCCAGAGGGATCTCGACGGCGCCGGGCACCCAGGCCACCTCGATGGCCTCCGGGCGTACGCCGCGGGATTCGAGCAGGTCGACACAGCCACGCAGCAGTGACGCGCTGATGAGGTGGTTGAAGCGCGAGACCACGACGGCGATGCGCGCGTCGGGCGCCTCCAGCTGGCAGGCATGGGTGTTCACGGGGACTCCGGATGATCGAAGGCGCGCCTATGATGCCGCAGAAAGCCGAGCGCGAACATGCAGGTCCTCGCCGAGTCGGCGAGTGTGCAGATCGTGCAGGGCCAATGCATCCGACAGACGCGCGATCTCCAGGGGCCCCATCGCGGGCCGCGCGTCGGCGCCGAGGAGCGTCGGCGCCAGGATCCAGTGCAGCTCGTCCACCAACCCCTCGCGCAGCAGCGCAGCGGCGAGTCGACCTCCCCCTTCCACGAAGAGCGTCGTCAGACCGGCCCCGGCCAGCGCCCGGAGTCCGGCGCACAGGTCGACGTGCCGTCCCCGACCCGGCGCCTCGATCAACGAGACACCCCGATCGCGAAGGGCCCGCGCGCCGCGCCCTGCCCTTCGCGTGATCACGTAGCAGGGCGCCTCGTCGCAAGCGTCGAAGATCTTGAATTCAGCCGGCACGGCCAGCCGCCCGTCGACCAGCACCCGGCCCGGGCGTCGCAGCACCCGCTCGCCTCGACGCGCCGTCAGTCCGGGATCGTCCGCGAGCGCCGTCCCCGACCCCACCATCACCGCGTCGACCCGGAGTCGCTCTGCGTGCACCCAGGCCCGCGCCTTCGGTCCCGTGATCCACCGGCTCTCGCCCGCCGCCGTGGCGATCCGCCCGTCGAGCGTGCTCGCGAGCTTGACGCTCACGAAGGGGCGTCCGCGCTCGCAGACCGAGAAGAAGCCACGATGGTGCTCGCGGCACTCGGACTCGAGCACCCCCACCTCGACCTCGATGCCTGCCTTGCGCAGGGCCCGGATGCCTCGCCCCCGGACGCGCGCGTGCGGGTCGCGAACGCCGACGTAGACGCGGCCGATCCCCGCCTCGATGATCGCCCGGGTGCAGGGACCGGTCCGTCCCGTGAAGCAGCAGGGCTCCAGCGTCACGGCGAGGCTGGCGCCGCGAAGCGCGCGTTCCCCATGCCGCCGCCGGGCCGCCTCGAGCGCCACGACCTCGGCGTGGGCGCCGCCGGGCGGGCGCGTAGCGCCAGCGCCCAGCATCCGATCCCCGCGATAGACCACCGCCCCTACGCTCGGGTTGGGGTGAGTCGTCCCCTGCACGCGCCTCGCTCGTTGCAGCGCCGTGCGCATCCTCGCCTCGGCGGGGCGGGACCGCTCCGCCACCTACTGCTCCTCCTTCTCGCCGTCGCGCTCGAGGTTGGCGAAGAAGTTGGCGTAGTCCTCGGTGCTCTCGAAGCCGTCGAAGACCGAGGCGAAGCGGACCGCAGCCAGGGCATCGAGCGCGGTCAGCTCGCGCATCACGCTCTCGCCCAGCGCGCGGCTCGAGATCTCACGCTCGCCGCTCTCCTGCAGTCGTCGCTCCAGGCGATCACAGAGCCGCTCGAGTGCGTCCACCGAGATCGGCCGCTTGACGCAGGCCCGCTCGATGCTGCGCGCGAGCTTGCGTCGATCGTACTCCTCACGCCGCTCGTCGCGCTTCACCACCCGGGGAACGGGCTGGTCCACCCGTTCGCGCGTGGTGAAGCGCTGTCCGCACTCTTCGCACTCGCGGCGACGACGGATCTCCTCGCCATCGCGTGTCAGTCGGGTATCGATGACACGGTTGCCGTCATCGCCGCAGAAGGGGCAGCGCACGCTTCAGTCCCGATCGCTCCACCGGCGGGCGTAGAGCGGGAACTTGCGGCAGAGGCTCTCGACCTCGGCGCGGACCGCGTCGAGCTCGTCGACGTCTCCGGGATTGGCGAGCACGCGACCGAGCAGCCCCGCGATGGTCTCCATCTCGGGCTCGCGCATGCCCCGCGTCGTGACGGCCGGGGTGCCGATGCGCACGCCGCTCGTCACCATGGGCTTGCGGGGATCGAAGGGCACCATGTTCTTGTTGGCGGTGATTCCTGCGCGGTCGAGGGCGATCTGAGCCGCCTTGCCGGTGGTATCCCGATCGACCAGGGAGAGCAGGAAGAGGTGATTGTCCGTACCACCCGAAACCACCTTGTAGCCATGGGACTGAACGGCCTGGCAGAGCGCTCGGGCGTTCACGACGATCTGCTCACTGTAGCCCTTGAACTCGGGTGAGAGCGCCTCCTTGAAGGCAACGGCCTTGCCGGCGATCACATGCATCAGGGGCCCGCCCTGCATGCCCGGGAAGATCGCGCTGTCCACCTTCTTCTTCCACGCCTCGTCGCAGAGGATCAGGCCGCCTCGCGGGCCACGCAGGGTCTTGTGCGTGGTGGTGGTGCAGATGTGCGCGTAGCCGATCGGGCTGGGGTGCACGCCCGCCGCCACGAGCCCGGAAATGTGGGCGATGTCCGCAAGCAGCACCGCGCCCACCTCGTCCGCGATCGCCCGGAAGCGCTCGAAGTCGATGACGCGCGAGTAGGCCGTCGCCCCGCACTGGATGAGCTTCGGGCGATGCTCGAGGGCCAGCTGCCTCAGCTCGTCGTAGTCGATCTGCTCGTCCGACTTCGAGACGCCGTAGGGCACGATCGTGTAGGCCTTGCCCGAGAAGTTCACGGGACTGCCGTGGGTCAGGTGTCCCCCATGGTCGAGATTCATGGCCAGGATCGTATCGCCGTAGTCGAGCGTGGCCTGATAGACGGCGGCGTTGGCCTGTGAGCCTGAGTGTGGCTGTACGTTGGCGTGATCCGCGCCGAAGAGCTGCTTGGCCCGCTCGATGGCGAGCTCCTCCACCTCGTCCACCACCTCGCATCCGCCGTAGTAGCGGCGCCCGGGATAGCCCTCGGCGTACTTGTTCGTCAGAACGCTGCCCACGGCCTCGAGCACGGCCTCCGAGACGAAGTTCTCCGAGGCGATCAGCTCGATGCCGAGCCCCTGGCGCTTGCCTTCCTGGCGCAACAGGGAAGCGACTTCGGCATCGCTCTCGTCGAGATGGGGGGTGAGACTTTCCGACATCCGGTGGCTCCTTTCATCGGGGCCTTGTGATGAGATCTGGGGGGGCTCGGATCGACTGACTCGGGCGCGCTGGGGTGCCGCACGCCTCGCCGCTGCTTGCGGGCCTCGGGGCACCGCGTCGATCCTCCGGTCTCACACAACATAGCGGCCGATACGCCGGGTCGCCGGGCTCTGCCGCCTTGCTGCCGCTGCGCGAAGCCTCCGCGGCTACAGGTCGTCGATCCCGAGGATGAGCACGCCGTTGGTCCCGCCGAAGCCGAACGAGTTGGACAGAGCGAAGACGGGCCGCGCGGAGCGAGCTTTCCCCCTGACGTGGTCGAGGACGCACTCGGGGTCCACCGTGTCCAGGTTGATCGTCGGCGGAAGACTCTGTGCTCGCATGGCCTCGATGGTGAGGATCGCCTCCAATGCACCCGCCGCCCCGAGGAGATGGCCCGTCATCGACTTGGTGGCCGACACCGGGAGGTGGTCCAGCGCGCCGCCGAAGACCCTTCGCAGGGCCCGCACCTCGGCGGGATCGCCGGCGGGGGTGCTGGTCGCGTGGGCGTTCAGATGGCCGATGTCCTGCGCCTCGAGGCCCGCATCATCGAGCGCCACCTGCATGCAGCGCGCGGCGCCTTCGCCCTCGGGATCCGGCGCCACCATGTGGCTGGCATCGCTCGTCGCGCCGTAGCCCACGACCTCTGCCAGCGGCTGCGCGCCCCGGGCGCGGGCATCCGAGAGCCGTTCGAGGACCAGCACGCCCGCTCCCTCTCCGATCACGAAGCCGTCCCGGTCGGTGTCGAATGGACGGCTCGCCCGCTCGGGTGCGTCGTTGCGGGTCGAGAGCGCCTTCATCGCGGAGAATCCCGCAACACCGAGCGGAAGCACCGCGGCCTCGGTCCCCCCGACGACCATCACGTCCGCAGCGCCCCTTCGGATCGTCTCGGCGCTCTCGCCAATGGCGTGGGCTCCGGTCGCGCAGGCGGAGACGTGCGCGAAGCTCGGGCCCTTGAATCCGTGGGTGAGCGAGATCATCCCGCTCGGCATGCTGGCGATGCTCATGGGAATCATGAAGGGCGAGACACGTCGCGGTCCCTTGGTGTCGAGCACCGTCTGATTTCCGACGAGGGTGCCGAGCCCGCCGATGCCGGAGCCGACGGCCACGCCGATGCGCTCGGGCGGCACGCCGCCCGCATCCAGACCCGCCTGACGCGTCGCCTGGTGGGCCGCGGCCAGCGCCAGCCGCACCGCGCGATCGAAGCGGCGGAGCTCTTTGGGCTCGACGCCGGGAACATCGGGATCACCCTCGACCTGCCCCGCCATCCGGCTGCCGAGAGCCGAGGCGTCGAAGCGCGTGATCTCCGAGATGCCCGAGAGACCCGCCATCGCAGAAGAGACGGTGCTCTCCACGTCGAGGCCGAGCGGCGAAACGCAGCCCATGCCCGTCACGACCACGCGCTCGGCGGCGTCCCTGCGACGGGGCACTGCGCCTAGCTCTCCAGGCGCTCTTGCAGGTACGCCACGGCGTCGCCGATGGTCTGGATCTTCTCGGCGTCGTCGTCCGGAATCTCGATGTCGAAGGCCTCTTCGAGCGACATCACCAGCTCGACGATGTCCAGGGAGTCCGCACCCAGATCGTCGATGAAGGAAGCGGTCGGTACGACCTCCTCTTCCGACACACCGAGCTGCTCGACGATCAGATGGGTCACGCGCTCTTCAAGGGACATGGCTCAATCTCTCCGGCATCTGGGTCACTCGCACTCCGGGCTTCGACCAACCACCCCGTCGGCGTCGACATCAGGCATCGAGGCGATCGAACCAGACCCCGCACCTTCTGACCTCGAAGCTCCCCACACCTGCAGACATTAGGCAAAGAGGAGGCGCCTTCGCGAGAATCCCTCGGTTTTTGAGGGTGCTTTCGCCGAAGGCCGGGACCGCGTACACCCGCGTGCTGGGTGCCATCACCGGTTGCTCGAGGCTACACCTCGGCGAGGAAGGGGATCGCGGCCTCGATGTCCTCGAAGGAGGCGACGCTGGCCCGTTGACTCCGGCGCTCGATGCGGGCGAGCAGACCGGACAGCACTCGCCCGGGCCCGACCTCGAGGTAGTGGGTCACGCCGCTCGCCGCCAGCGCCGCGACCATGTCGGTAAAGCGCACCGGAGCACAGACCTGCTCTTCGAGCAGGTCTGGAATGCGTGCCCCTTCGGCGTTGGGCTCCGCGTCCACATTGGTCACCA
>CAZQMY010000418.1:0-5356 GCA_964594405.1 uncultured Spirochaetaceae bacterium
ACCGAGAGGGCCGTCACCGACTTGCCGCAGCCCGACTCGCCGACCAGCGCCAGCACCTCGCCGTGCGCGATCGAGAAGCTGTTGCCGTCCACCACCGGCACGCGCCCCCCCTCGCCGGGGAAGCTCGTCGTGAGCTTCCGGACCTCGAGCATCCGCTAGTCCCCCGCCTTCAGCGTGCGCGGATCCAGGATGTCGCGCAGGGCGTCACCCACGAAGTTGACGGCGAGGATCAGGCCGAAGAGGCTCGCGCCCGCCGCCGCGATGTTCCACCACACGATCGGATCCCGAGAGAGCTCGTTGCGCGCCTGATCGATCATCTGGCCCCAGCTGCCGTCCACACCGATGCCGAGCCAGCTCAGGATGGCCTCGCTGAGGACCAGGCCGGTGAACATGAGGACGAAGGTGATGATCACCAGATGCATGAGATTGGGCAGGATGTGGCGGAAGATGATCCGCGCGTTCGAGGCGCCGAGGGCGCGGGCCGCCGAGACGTACTCCTGCTCGCGCAGCTTCAGCGTCTCTCCGCGCGAGACGCGGCAGAAGCCCACCCAGCTGGTCACCGCGAGGGCGATGCAGATCGCGAGCGTGCTCTTGCCCATCACCATGATCAGCGCGATGAGCAGGAGGAGCGACGGCATCGAGGCCAGGGTCGAGATCACGAAGAAGACCACATCGTCCACCCGCCCGCCGAAGTAGCCGGCGGAGATACCGAAGAAGAGCGCCAGCGGAATCGCGATCAGGCTCGTCAGCCCGCCGATCAACAGCGCCACCCGCGCGCCCTTGAGGGAGAGGTAGAGCACGTCGCGGCCGATCAGGTCCGTGCCGAGGAGGTGCGTGCCCGGCCTCTTGAGCGGCGCGCCGCCATAGAACTCGACGTCGGCGAGGGGCGCCGAATACGTGGCCTCTCGCGTCCCCGCGAAGATCCTGTCGATGACGCTCTGCGCCTGATGCTGGGCCACAGCATCCAGCTCGCCTTCGAGTCCGCCCACCCAGGCGATGGAGTCGAGCAGCGCGATCAGCACGTAGATGCCGATCACGACGATCGCGATGCGCCGTGTCTGCCAGAGGCTGCGCATGGCATGCGACCACAACCGGCTGCGCCGGGTGGCGTAGGTGACGAAGACCGCCAGCGCGACGAGCGCCGCAACGACCAGGTTCGAGATCACGTGCTCTTCCATGCCGCCCCCTAATCCAGCCGGACCCGCGGATCCACGAGCCCGTAGGCGAGATCAGTGAGGATCTGCCCCAGAATGAAGAGCAGCGAGCTGATGAAGACGATGGTGCGCAGGGTCGAGAAGTCGTTTCCGTTGATCGCATCGACGGTGAGCGCGCCCAGGCCCGGGATCCCGAAGAAGGACTCGAGGAGCAGCGACCCCATGAAGAGGAAGGGGATCGCAAGCACGATGTTGGTGAGCAGGGGGATCAGGGAGTTGCGGAAGACGTGGTTCACCATGATCCGCGCCTCACCGGCCCCCTTGGCGCGGGCGGTCCGAACGAAGTCGCGGCCGCTCTCCTCGAGGAAGACGGTGCGATAGAAGCGGACGTCGCTTCCGACACCGGCGATCACGCCCACCAGGATCGGCAGCGCGAGGAAGCGGACGATCACCCGCGGATCCGGGTCGAAGCCCGAGATCGGGAACCAGTGCAGTACCTTCCCCACCAGATACTGCGCACCGATGATGTAGAGCAGGATCGAGACGCTCATGGCCAGCACGCAGAGGACGACGCCCGTGCGATCGATGTACGTCTCGCGGAAGAACGCCACCAGCAGCGAGAGCGGGATGGCGGCGAAGAGCGACATCACGAAGAGGGGCACGGTGAGCGCCAGGCTCGGACCGGCGCCCTGGCGCAGTCGCTCGACGATCGGCGTGTCGTCGGCATCGCTTCGACCGAAGTCGAAGGTCAGCATGCGGCGATAGTGATCGAAGAGCATGTTGTCGCTCCACGATTGCCAGGGCCAGAGAGGCTTGTCGTAGCCATGATTGACCTTCCACTGCTCGATCACCTCCGGTGAGACGCGATCGCCCAGAGCCTTCCGGGCCACGTCGTCGGGATGCGTCACCAGGAAGAAGAGCACGAAGAGGAAGAAGAGCACACCCAGCACCACCACGGCGCCGTAGGAGAGCCTGCGCACGACATAGGCCAGCACTACTGACGCTCCTCCAGGTAGGTCCGGATGCCGGGAACGATGGTCGCCACCGCGAGCACGATCAGGACGTAGAGGGGCCAGCGGATCGGGCGATTCCATTCCTCTCGGCGCACCTTCCGCTCCTCCACGTCCAGGTCGTAGTACTTGGTCATCGGCGTCGACATGCCGAAGGGCTTCACGTTGATCAGCCAGCTGTGGAAGAGCTGATAGGCCTCATTGTGGAAGAGCTCGATCCAGGGCCGCTCCTCCTCGAGGATTGCCCGCATCTCGAGGATCTCCCCCATCCGCTCTTCGCCGTTGTCTCGGGACTTCATCGAGAGGTAGAGCTCGTCGAAGCGCTCGTTGCTGAAGTTGGCGGTGTTCGGGCCCCCGCTCCGGGAGCGCGCCATCTCCGACCAAAGCAGGAAGAGGAAGTTCTCCGGATCGGGATAGTCAGCGACCCAGCCCCACATGAAGATCTGATAGGAGCCGTTTCGCACCTTCTCCTGGAACTGGTTGTAGTTGGTGGCCTGGATCGCCACGTCGATTCCCAGCTGACGCCAGGCGTTGGTGAAGAATTCGTAGCGCAGCCGGCCCTGGGCCGAGGTGTCGTAGGTGTCGAAGGTCAGCCGCAGGGGCTTGCCCGTCGCGGGGTCGACGCCGCCCGGGAAGCCGGCCTCTTCGAGCAGCCCCCGGGCCCGCCCGACGTCGACCTGGCGATAGGGATTGCGATAGGCCTCCTCGTATCCGAAGAGGCCGGGCGGAAGGGGCGTCTGTGCCGGCACGCCACGCCCGTTCATGAAGAGCCGCGAGAACTCGGCCGAGTCGATCACGAGGCTCATGGCCTGACGCAGCTTGCGCGCGCGCCGTCCGCCGGCCGCTCCGATGACCGGATCGTCCATGTTGAATCCGATGTACATCACCGAAGGGTCCACAGCCTTCTCGAGGGAGATCCCCATCTCCTCCATCTCGTCCGAGAGATCGCCGTCCTGGATCACCTTGTCGAAGCTCTCCTTGATGATCCCCGCCGCGTCGTAGTAGCCCTGGAGGAACTTGTTGAAGGTCGGGATCGACTCCTTCTCGCGCCGATACTCGATGCGCTCGATGAAGGGAAGCGGCTTGCCGACGTAGGCCGGATCGAGGAGCCCGGCCTCGGCATCGCCCGGCTCGCCTTCGCTCGGGTAGACCGTTCCCGGCGCCTTCCACTCGGGATGGCGGATCCCGTGCCAGTTGGGATTCACCTCGAGTACCATGCGCGCCTGCTTGTTGTACTCGACCAGCTCGTAGGGGCCGGTGCCCACCGGATGATCGGCGAGGCGGTCGCGCCCCTCGTTGCCGTCGTAGTAGGCCACCGCCTCCCACGGCAACGGGGCCGAGAAGGGCATGGCGAACCAATAGAGGATCTGGGGATAGGGCTGAGCGAGCTGGATCTCCAGCTCGAGCGGACCGTGCACGCGAACACCGTCGATCCCGCCCACCGCTGCGTACTGCTGGTGTGCCGGCTTCATGGCGAACTCGGGGTCTTCCCCCCGGCGCGCCTGCAGGGCGTCGCTGAACTCGCGGAAGCCGGCGAGGTTCGAGAAGGGCTCCACGACCGGGCTGTTCACGTCGGGATCGGCGATGCGCATCAGCTCGAACGCGATGTCGTCGGCTACGACCTGGCGCGTGCGCAGGCCCGGCCCGGCGAGCTCGAAGGCCGGATCGTCCTGGTAGATCAGATCCGGCCGCAGCTGGAAGGCGTAGCTCACCCGACCATTCTCCAGCGTGCGCGCCTCGGGGAGGGCAACGGCCAGCTGCGGCTCGAGGGTGTAGGGCCGCTTCAGGTAGTTGTAGGCAAGCAGCGCCTCGAAGACCGAGCCCGTGATCGCGTGTGACGACGTGGTGTAGGCGACAGCCGGGTCGAGCGTGCGCGGGGCCTCGTTGAAGGAGCTGTAGCGGATCTTGCGATTCGCATCCTCGTCGGGGTAGGGGCTGTTGTTGCAGGCCCAGACCCAGCCGGCCATCACGCTGCAGCCGAGCAGGACGACCGCACGGCGCCGCACGCGCCCGCGCCGCTCGGCTCCCGACCGGGACGAGGCGCGCCCTTTGCTCTGCTGCTCCAAGAACTCCCCCCGAGCTCCGGTGCTCGAATGCGCCGCTCGCTAGCGCGAGTCAATCATGCCGAATCCGCGAGCCGAAGCACAAACAGCCCGTCGTCCAGCGAATCCACCAGCTCGACCTGCTTGAACACGAAGGCGGCCTCGGCCTCGACGCGTGGGAAGCGTAGCCTGATCTCGAAGGCGAATGGCAGCATGGTGCCGTCGGGCGAGGGCAGCGGCCTCAGATCGTCCCAGACCGCCTCGAAGCGCAACGCGCCCTGCGGATCGAAGCGCGTGAGCCGGCGCATTCGCCCCTCGACGTCGAAGTGGATGCGCCGGAAGAGCAGGCCCTCCTCGTCCACCTGATCGACGGCGATTCCGCCGTCTGAGAGGCCGACTCCGCCGGCGATCTCGAGCGTCGGTTCGGGCGCGGGGCCGCCGAGGAGCAGGTCCACGGCTTCCAGAGGATCGAGATCCACCCGCGCCACCCGCCAGAGCAGCCCGGCATCGACACTGCCCTCCTCCAGCGCCGGCTCGCCCGATTGGTAGAGCTGATAGCTGAGGCCGTCGGTGACGAGGACGGCGGCCACCTGACCGAGCAGCCCGATGATCTCGACACGCATCCGCGAGGGTCGCTCGAGGGCCACTCGCTGAGGACGCCGGATGCGCAGGTCGGGCGCGTCCAGGCTCAGCTTGGCGCGACCTCTCAGCGCGAGCGGGCGCGTGGCGCGCGCATCGAGGGCCGCCAGGAAGGCCGCCGGCCGGGGGTCTCCCTCCGCGAGGGGCTCACCACGCAGCGGCGGCGCGCTCGGTGTCAGACAGGCCGAGAGCGCCAAGGGCAGCCCGAGGAGGAGCAGTCGGAGGTCGCCCGGGCTGCGACGGCATGCCGGGGCGCCGCGCCCGATCACCTCTCCGGCGGGCCCCCGCCCGCCATGCCCGCGCCGTGCACCTGCTCGCGCAGGGCCTCGAGCTTGTCCATCAGCTCCGGCTGCTCGTCTTCGCGCGGCTTCAAGGTGACCGCCTCTTCGTAGTACTCGAGGGCCCGGACCGGATCGTCCATGAGCTCGTGGACATCGCCCAGGTGCTCGGAGACCACCGGCTCGCCCCCGGACAGCTCGACGCCCAGCTAGAGCTGGACGCGCGCGCCCTC
>CAZQMY010000419.1:0-5353 GCA_964594405.1 uncultured Spirochaetaceae bacterium
CCATCGGGCGCAGCGCGGAACGTCGTCCAGTGCCCGGCTCAGGGGGCGTGCACGATGTCCAGCTCGGGCCGTGCGCGGCGGAGCGCCCCGATGCCCTCATCGGTGACGCGGGTTCCGGTGAGGGAGAGCACCCCGAGCTCGGGGAGTCGGGCGATTCGCAGGATCGCCGCGTTCGAAACCGCCGTATCGTTCAGCGAGAGGATCTCCAGCGCACGCAGCCCCTCCAGCTGACCCAGGCCTTCGTCGGTGATGGCCGTCCCATCGAGGCGCAGCGTCTTCAGCTCGGCCAGCTGCCCGAGCTGCGCCAGACCGGCATCGCTGATCCGCGTACCGGCGAGCGAGAGGTTCCACAGTCGCGACATGGTGGCGATCGCCGAGAGTCCCCGATCGGTGACGGCCGTATGATCGAGTAGCAGCTCTTCGAGCTCGCCCTCCATGCTCGCCAGCGTCTCGAGTCCAGCGTCGCCGACCCGGGTCCGCTGGAGCTGAAGTGACTCGAGCTCGGAGAGATCGCGCAGGGACGCGAGGCCGCGATCGCCCACCGCGGTGCCCGTGAGCGCCAGCGTTTCGAGCGACTCGATCCGCCCGATCGCCTCGAGGCCCGCATCCGAGGTCGCCGTGCGACTCAGATCCAGCCGCTGCAGGCCGCGGAGCGCCCGGAGCTGCATGAGACCATCGTCCGTGATGCGCGTACCGGAGAGGATCAGCGCGCGAACGGATCCGGGGCCCAGGAGCGCGGCGAGGTCGGCGTCGGTCGCTGGCGTGTCGGCGAGGCTGATCAGCGCGACCCCGTCCGAGTCGGGCCGATCGAGGTCCAGTGCCTCGTGGTCGTCGGAGATCCAGCCGCCGAGCGCCTCGACGCGGCGCCGGATCTCGTCAGGCGCACCGGGTGAGCGGGCGGTACAGCCGGCCAAGAGGATCAGCGCGATCGCGAGCCCTGACGCCGCGCGCAGGGCGCCGCGCCCGGTCGGCCCGGCGATCCTGCCAGCAGCCTTCCCCGCTCGGAATCGATGGTGCGAAGTCATCTCGACACACTCACTCGGCGATCGCGCACTGGGCGCTCGCGGCGTCGATGGGATCCCGGATGGCTCGAGGCTCGATGGTGTCACCCTCCGGTGTCACGACGAGGCAGCGGGGAAGCGCGGCCTCGAGTCTTCGGACGCCCGCGTCCGTGACGCGCGTATTCACGAGCGAGAGCCAGTCCAGCGATCGCAGCGTCGAGAGGTGCGGGAGCGCGGCGTCCGAGATCTTCGTGTCGTCGAGCGTGAGCGTTGCGAGCCGATCAAGGGATCGCAGGCAGCCGATGCCCGCGTCGGAGCTCCGCGTCGCGTCCAGGGCAAGCGCCTCGAGGCCCCCGGAGCCAGCGATCACCTCCACGTGCGCGTCGTCGATCGCCGTCGAGACGAGCCGCAGCTCGCGAAGGGCCGCCAGGCCGGCCACTCGCCTCAGCGCTTCGACCGTGGGCCGGGTGCCGCTCAGGTCGAGCGTCTCGTTCGCGCGCAGCTCGTCGAGCCAGCGCAGCCGCGCCTCGGCGAGATCGCCCCGCGAGATCGGCCGCGCTGCGGCCGCATCGCTTGGCATCGACCGGCTGTTCATCAGGACCTCGAGGAATCCGGGCGCCGGGACGTTCAGCCGCCGCCATTCCGGCGCCATCGAGTCGCCGAGGTCGAGCCCGAGCTCCGTTCCGAAGACGAAGACGTGGTGCGCGAGCGAGCGTTCGAGGCGGCGCCTCCAGGCATCGGTGTCGTGTCGTTCGGAGCGCGTGGCTCCTCCGATGCCAGGGGCGCCGAGGCTCGTGGTCGTGCCGCAGAGGTCGTGCAGGATCACGATGTCGTAGGTCTCCTGCTCTGCGAGGAAGTCGCGCGACGGCCGTCGACGCAGGTCGAGGTGATCGTGCCTCCAGAGCCGGGGGTCCTCGTCACGGCAGTGCGCGCGCGATTCGCGTGCCTCGCGGCGATCGCTGGCGCTGCGCTCGAGCCAGATTCGCGCGATCAGCCAACGGTCACGATCGGCATCCGATCCGGTGTGCCCCACGTGGCAGACGCGGTGCTCAGACATATTCGTAACCGAGTGCCTTGATGGATTCGAGCCCGATCACCGTGTCCTTCCAGGGGTCCATGGTTGCATTCACGCCCTTCAGAACGGCGCGCTTGCCCTTGTGTGTCTTCTGCCACTCGGCCCAGATCCGATCGACCTCGCCGTGGTGCATCCAGAACATCGGATCCGAGGGTGCGGTCGGAACACGGCTCATCGGACGACCGAGCAGCACGTGTCCGATGTTGTGTGGATTTCCTTCCAGCTCCTGCGTGAAGGTGAAGTAGTCGCTGATCTGCAGCAGGGTCTTGATGCGGGCTGGATCGGTGATCGGCGACGCGGGAATCGTACGTGTGTTCTTGATCACCCCCTGGCCAGGAACGTTGACGCTCGGCTTGAAGGCCTTGATCCAATCGGGGATCGTCCCGTCGACCCACTTCCAATAGGGAATGAAGGCGGAGGGCTCGCGCTTGCGCAGCTCCTTCTCGAAGTGCACGAGATAGGCGCGATGCCAGGGAAGGAAGCGCCACGTACCGACCTGTCCGGGCAGGCCCATCGTGTGCATCTTGTGCCGCATGTCGGCGTGGATCGCGACGAATCGGCCATAGGAGCCGTCGGCGATCATCTTGCTGACGCCGAGCATGTAGGCGGCCTGCTCGGTCGGCGTGATCTTGAACGCGTTCTTTCGCTTGATCATCCCACTCCCCTGGAGTCCCCTTCAGCGCCGACGTTGCGGCCCGCCCTCAGCTGAAGCGCTGGTTCGGCTCCTTGGGGAGCAGGTAGCTCACGCCGTCGTTCAGCTTCGGCAGGGGGCTCGCGACTCGGTTGATGCGAGTGATCGTCGGGCCGCCGGGCGCCGCGATGCCATCGACCACCAGCTCCTGCTTCGCCTGGAAGCCCTCGATCGCGGCCTTCGTCTTCGGGCCGTAGATTCCGTCGACGTCGAGCAACACGTGAGGGCCACCGCGCCACTCGGCGATGCGGTTGAGCAGCATCTGGATCGTCATGACGTCGTCGCTGTGGTTGGCCGAGCTCGGGCCCACCGCATTCTCCAGCCTGGCCTGCATTCCGTCTCCTCCCGTGCCGTCGGCGCAAGAGCACTGCCCGGTGAGTCGCGGGGATCGCGCTCGAGGTTTCGCCCTTTTCGTTCTCGCGAGCAGATCCCTCGCGATCCCTTCCGAGAGGCCGCGGACGACGTCGACGAATCTCGCATATCGGCTGCGGGCGGCCAAGCGCCCCGGCCGTCATCGCGGACGATGACCGGGGCCTCCCCGGCTGACGTGATCGACGAACGCGATCAGACCCTCTCGGAGGACGGCTTGCCGAAGCAGCGTTCCTGCTCGGATCGGCCCCGACAGATTCGCCGCGCCCCTACAGATTCGCCGAGAGGGTGGCCACGGCGATCGAGACCTGCGTGCCGATGCCGGCGAGGGTCGCCGCCGCGGCAGCCGTGAGGAGACCGGCCAGGACCGCCCACTCGACGATCTCGAGACCCCGTTCATCGCGGGCGAAGCGCCCCGCGATTCGGACGGCTTGCCGAACGCTTCGAACGCGCTTCTTCGTGGTCATGCTCATGGCACTCCTGCGATGACCTGGCGAATGGCCGACGGGTGCCCACATCGCCCTCGGCCACGAGGTCTGGATGGGATTCTCCGGGCTTCGACACGGGCCAGTCAAGAAGAAAGTCGGGCCTGTCCCCGGCGTTGGGAGGGGCCGCGCAACCGCCCGGAAAGCGGAGGCAGCTCGCTGATCCCGTTCCTCGGACCAGCGCGCCGTCTCGGCTCATCTGCATTCCTGCAACCGCCCGATCGGTCTTCGCCCGGAGCAGCCCCGAGTCTTGCGCCGTGGGCGGTGCAGGGCATCACCCTGTCGTTGTGGCCGGCGGTGGGGCTGAACCTGCGCGGTTGCGCTCGACGAGAGGAGGCGGCTCTGCATCCCTGATTACGCTGCGCGGAGGATGAGGGGCGACGCACTAGTGCGCGTGACCATGCTCGTGGACGTGCCCGCGACCCTGGAGGCCGAGGTGGGAGAGGAAGCCGCGCGGCCCCTGGCGCAGGATCGAGGCGACGAGGAGCGCGACAAAGGCCGCGGCCGAGAGCTGCTCCAGGAGGCCGGCCGGCTGCTCCGGGTCCGAGATCGGGACGGGGACGGCCATGCCGGCGGTCAGGTTCACCAGGGCACCCAAGACGAGCGTGGCGCCGACGAGCACGGCGCCCACCAGCAAGGTCGTGCGCAGTCCGTGAAAGGCGCGCACTGCCCCGTAGGTCGTGACGTTCGTCGCCGGTCCGACGAGCAGGAATGCCACCACCGCACCCGCGCTGACCCCCTTGGCCAGGAACGCCGCACCGATGGGCGTGGCCGCCGACGCGCAGACGTAGAAGGGTGCGGACAGGGAGGCGAAGAGGGGCACCTCAGCTCGCGGCGGAAGGGCCGCGATCCAAGCCGGATCCAGCATCGGCTCGAGGAGCGCAGCCAGCGCGATCCCGGTCACCACCCACGGGCCCAGCTCGTCCAGGGACTCGACGAAGCCGTAGCGAAAGGCGCGTTGCAGGCCGCGTCCTTCGATCGCCTCGGGGCCGCCTTCGGCCCCCATCGGCTCAGGATCGGGAGTGGGTGTCAGGGCGCCAACGGCGAGGCCCACACAGAGCGCCAGCGCGGTGGCTGCGGCGACGCGGATCAGTGTCATCTCCCAGCCCAGCAGCGGCAGCGAGATCGCCACGGCGTCGACGCCGAGCTCGGGCGTCGAGATCAGGAATGCGGCGGCGGCGGCCGGGGGCAGGCGCCGCTGCATGAGCCCGCGGTAGAGCGGGACGACGCCGCACGAGCAGATCGGAATCGGAAGACCGAAGACGACGCCGCGCACGGCGCTGCCGAGGGTGGTCTTGCCGCGCATCCACCGGCTCAGCGTCTGCTGCGGCACGAGGCTCAGCAGGCCTGCGCCGAGGAAGCCGGCGAGGATGGCCGGGCTCGCTTCCAGCAAGAGGCGCAGCCCGGTCTGCCACGACTGCAGCAGTGCCGGATGCGGCGCCAGTGGCAGCAGGGCGAAGAGTGCGAGGGCAGACAGGGCACCCGTTCCCGCCCAGGCATCGTGCGCACGCATCGTGGACGTCTGGGGAGGGTGCTCCACGACCACGTGGAGCACGCCGCCGGCCAGCAGCGCTTCGAGGTAGCCGGCCGTCGCGAAGCCGTCTCCGCCGAACGCGAGCACGCTCGGGGCGACGGCGAAGCCCGCGGCAGTGGCCGCCATCAGACCGAGAAGCCCGCCGCACGCCGAGCGGCGACCCGCGACCGGGGAGACGACGGACCAGACGAAGAGCCC
>CAZQMY010000420.1:0-5343 GCA_964594405.1 uncultured Spirochaetaceae bacterium
ATGCCGAAGATGGAACTCGCCCGAATGTTCGTCCGCTCTCGGATGGCGGGACTCTGAGCGGCCGAGTCGATCGGCAGAGCGCGCGAAGCGCTCGAGAACGACCACCACGCCCGGGCTCGGTCACCGGTCCACCCGACGCCGAATCGATCCTGACACCCGCCCTCCCCACTGTCAACGGAGCTCGCGAGGGTGACTCGCAGCTGTGTCAAGAGGATTGGAGAGGCATACGTAGGCGTTGTGTAGAAGGTGGCTCGGGCGCTGCCGCTCGGGCGCGGAAGAGTCGCGTCCTGCGATTCCCATTCGCTTTCGAGTCCGCTGGCAGCGGAGTTGCCGGTACGATGCCTCGCCGCCGCGCAGGGCATGTTCCCCTCCGGCGTGCATCGAGAACGCGGTTTGATTCATGATTCGAGGCGCGCGGCAGGCCCCCAAAAAAAAGGCGATCCGGGTCGTCTTCGAGAACGCAACTCCTGCGTGAGATCGCATGTCGCGCACAGATCGCGACGAGTGCGCGGCGGACGCCGAGCTGCGATGATCGCGCCCATGACGAAGACGCCCGAGCTCGCCGAATCCCGGATCGAAACGCTCCTCTCACAGCTCACGCTCGAGGAGAAGACGTCGCTGCTCAGCGGCTCGGGCATGTGGACGGTGCCCGGCGTACCGCGGCTCGGCATTCCCGGCATCAAGGTCACGGACGGGCCCAACGGGGCCCGCGGCAACGGCCTGCTGGGCTCGGGACTCCCCGCGCTCTGCATTCCCTGTGGAAGCGCGCTCGGCGCCACCTTCGATCCCGCGCTCATCGAGGCGCTCGGTGTCGCGCTCGGCGAGGAGTCGCGGACCAAGCAGAGCCATGTGCTGCTGGCGCCCACCATCAACATCCATCGTTCACCCCTCGGTGGTCGCAACTTCGAGTGCTACTCGGAGGATCCCCTGCTCTCGGGCAAGATCGCCGCGGCCTTCGTGCGTGGCGTGCAGAGTCAGCACGTCGGCTGCACGCCCAAGCACTTCGCGGGCAACGACGCCGAGTTCGAGCGCAACACCATCGATTCGCTGATCGACGATCGGGCGCTGAGGGAGATCTACCTGCGCCCCTTCGAGATTGCCATCCGGGAGGGCGGGGCCTGGGGATTGATGGGCGCGTACAACCGCCTGAACGGCACCTTCTGCTGTGAGCATCCCTGGCTGCTCACGGAGGTCTTGAAGAAGGAGTGGGGCTTCGACGGCGTCGTCGTGACGGATTGGTTCGCCAATCGGAGCACCGCCGGGTCGGCCGCCGCTGGCCTCGATCTGGAGATGCCGGGGCCTGGACGCCAGTGGGGCGAAGGCCGGCTCGCCGACGCGGTGCAGTCGGGGGACCTCGACGAGGGCGTGGTCGACGAGATGGTCCGTCGCATGCTGCGGCTGATGGAGCGCACCCGGGCCTTCGATCGGCCCATGGAGAGCGCCGAGGAGTCCGTCGATCGAGCCGACCATCGTGCGCTGGCGCGTCGCGCCGCCGCGGCGAGCATGGTGCTGCTCCGCAACGAGCACGAAACGCTGCCTTTCGATCGCAGCGCCCTCCGCAAGCTCGCCGTGATCGGACCCAACGCCGACGCCGCGCAGATCATGGGTGGCGGCTCGGCCAAGATCCGAGCCTTCCACTACACGACGCCGCTCGCCGCGCTGCGGGCGCGCCTCGGAGACGAGATGGAGATCGTCTACGAGCGGGGCTGCGTCACCCACAAGACCGCCCCTCCGCTGATGGTCCCCGTTGCCGTCGACATCTTCGATGATCACGACCTCGGCGGCGAGCCCATCGCCCACCGCAGCCATCCGCAGAGCAAAGTGCTCGTGGTGGGCGGCTTCGGCGGAGCGAGCGATCGGAACGTCTTCTCCATGAGGGCGCGGATGACCTTCGCCGCCACCGAGAGCGGCATCCACCGCTTCAGCATGGTCTGCGCCGGCTGGGCGAAGCTCTTCGTGGACGGCGCGCTGGTGATCGATGCCTGGAAGAGCGGTGTTGCGCGCGGCGAGGATCTCTTCGGCATGGGCTCGGTGGAGCTGGTCGGCGAGGTCGAGATCGAGGCCGGGCGCGAGGTGGAGATCGTACTCGAGATGTCGAGTCGCGAAGCCATCCTCTTCTGTGGCGCGGAGCTCGGCTGCTACGCGCCTGCCCTCGACGATGGCATCGAGCGGGCCGCGGCCGCCGCGGCCGAAGCCGACGCAGCCCTCGTCATCGTCGGCACCAACGACGATTGGGAGACCGAGGGGCACGATCGCTCCGACATGGGGCTGCCCGGCCGGAGCGACGCCCTGGTCGCCGCCGTGATCGAAGCCAACCCGCGCACCGCCGTCGTGGTCAATGCCGGCGCGCCCGTGGCGATGCCCTGGGCCGAGGACGCACCGGCGATCCTCGACATCTGGTTCGGTGGTCAGGAGATGGCCGAGGCTCTGGTGGACGTCCTCTTCGGCGACGTCTCGCCGTCGGGCAAGCTGCCGATGACCTTCCCGCGCAAGCTCGAGCACAACCCGGCCTTCCCCAACTTCCCGGGAGAGAACTCGAGGGTGCGCTACGGCGAGAGCATCTTCGTGGGCTACCGCCACTACGACGCTACGGATCGCGATCCCCTCTTCTGCTTCGGCCACGGACTCGGCTACGCGCCCTTCGAGGTGTGCAGCGCCGAGGTCGACCGGGATCGGATCAAGGTGGGGCAGGGCGTTCGGGTGAGCGCCAGGGTGCGCAACGTCGGCACCCGGCGGGCCGCGGAGGTGTTGCAGTGCTACGTCGCGCCGGAGCGCTCCCACCTGCAGCGACCGCCGCGCGAGCTCGTGGCGTTCGAGAAGATCTGGCTGGATCCCGGTGAGGAGCGGGCCGTGGTCTTCGATCTCGGGCCGCGCGCCTTCTCCTATTGGGATCCGGGCGATCCGGTCTTCGAGACGCTGGCGGCGGGGCTGCCCGTGCCTTCGGGCGGGGGCAAGGAGAGGCGCAAGGAGGCCGGCTGGGCCATCGACAGCGGCCGCTACGGCATCGTGCTGGGGACCAGCTCTCGGGATCTACGCGCCGCCCTCGCGCTCGAGATCGAGTAGGCGCCGCGCGCGCTCTCTCAGCCGGCGACCCGCATCGGGATGCCGTCCCTGGCGCCGAGGGTGAGGTTGCGGACCACCGTCTTCGGCGGCTCGGGGCTCGTGAGCTCGAGCGTGAAGCGGGGCAGCAGCGTGCCCAGCAC
This sequence comes from uncultured Spirochaetaceae bacterium, assembly GCA_964594405.1. Taxonomy (GTDB): domain Bacteria; phylum Myxococcota_A; class UBA9160; order UBA9160; family UBA4427; genus CAZQMY01. The sequence continues at coordinate 3,204 of CAZQMY010000420.1, forward strand.
GATCTTCATCTGCTGGAGCGCGAAGGCCGCGCCGAGGCAGTGTCGATGTGAGCCGCCGAACGCCGCGAACTCGTGAGGCGCGAACTGGCGCTCCATGAAGCGCTCGGGGCGGAACTGCTCGGGCTGGGGATAGAGCTCGGGATCGCGGTGCAGCTCGAGGATCGAGCCCGCCAGGGAGATGCCCTCCGGTATCTCGTAGCCGCCGATGGCAAAGCGGTTGCCCGGCGCGACCGTACGGAAGAACTCGGCGACGATCGGATGCAGACGCAGCGTCTCGCGACAGAAGGCGTCGAGGATCGGGATACCGGCGAGCGCATCGGGCTCGGGGGCGAGGCCGAGGCCGGCGATCTCTTCGCGAAGGCGATGGGCGACCTCGGGATGGCGACCGAGCTCGTAGAACATCCAGGCCATGGCCGTGGCGGTGGTCTCGTGACCCGCGACGAGCAGGGTCAACAGCTCGGCGCGGATCGCCTGATCGCTCATCGGCGCACCATCTTCGTAGCTGGCCTCGGTCAGACGGCTGAGGACGTCCTTGCCGTCGGTCTTGCCGCTGCGGGCCCGTGCGATGAGCGCGTGGATCTGTGCGTCGAGCTCGCGAAGGTTCGCCTGGAACTTCGCCCACGGGCCCAGGCCGAAGAACTCGCGCTGCAGGAAGGGCATGAAGAGGGGCAGGGGGTCGACCTCGACGACGGCCTTGCGGATCGCCCGGGCGAGGGACTGCACCTCGGCCTCGTCGCGTGCGCCCAGCACGACACGCAGGATCACGTCGAGCGCGATCCGCTCCATCTCGTCGCGCATGACGAGCCTCCGCCCAGGCGCCCACTCCTTCGCCCCGCGCAGCGCCGCGTCCTGCATGGCGGAGGAGTACGCGCGCATGCGCTGGCCGTGGAAGGTGGGCGAGAGCAGCTTGCGCTCGCGCTTGTGGCGCTCGCCCGAGAGCAGGAGCAGCGAGGCATCGCCGACGATGGGCGCGATCGCGTCGGTGCCGAAGCCCACGACGAAGTCCTCCTCCCTGCCGGCGAGGATCTGCCGCGCGCCTTCGGGCGAGCAGGCCATCACGAGCATCCCGTTCAGCGTGGGCATGCTGAAGAGGTCGCCGTAGCGCTCGCGCAGCTTGCGGGTGTAGCCGCAGGGATCCGAGAGATAGCGTGCGCTCTGGAGCGCGGCGATGCGCGGGCCGGGGGGCAGGGCAGTGCGGTCGATGCGGGCCATGGGCACCTCCGGTGCTGTGGGGGCGGCGGGCGACCCGACCACACTGACACAGCATCGCGAGCACCCAATGCAACGTGGCGTTGCGGACGAGGGTCGAGAGGTGCCCACCCGGCACCGCAGCCGTGGTGTAGCATCCGCTCCGCCATGGCCGCGCTCTACTCCAGAACCGGATCGAGATCGACTTGAGTGCCCGGGCGCCCGAGTCTCCGGTCGACGCCGCGGCGCCTCGCGACGTCACGGGCTGGCGGGCCGCGCTCGGACTTGCGCTGCTCGTGGTCTGCTTTGCGCCGGGGCTGCTCGAGCACGTGGGCCACGCGACGGGCGCGGAGCCGCTGATGTTCGCCGACGACGCTCGGCAGCACGTCTTCGCATTCTACCCCTACACCGATCCCGAGCTCTTCCGCGGGGACTACGTGGCCGAGCATGCGCGTGCGCTCTCGCCGTCGGCGCATCGCCTGCTCTACCGCGCGCTCGCGCCGATGGTCGATCCCTTCGCCCTCTCGGCCGTGCTGCCCTACCTGCAGCTTGCGCTCCTCTGCACCTTCGCCGGCGTCGCGGCCCACCGACTGGGCGGATGGCTCGCGGTCTGGTCGGCGCTCGCGCTCCTGCTCTCGTCCGGGGCCTTCCTCAACCGGATGGTCGGAGGCGTTCCGCGCGCCTGGGCCCTGCCGCTGGTGGCCGCCGCCGCGGCGAGCCTGGTGCATGGGCGCGTCGGTCCACTCGTCGGGGTGACGCTCTTCGGCGCCGTCCTCTATCCGAGCGCGGGATTGCTGGGCGGCGCCGTGCTCGCGCTCCTGCTCTTCGTCGTGCCGGCGCGCGATCGCGGCGTCGCCGCCGCCTGGTCGCTCCCGCGCCGGGTGGGAGTCGTCGTCGCCACTGCGGTCGCCGCCCTGATACAGATCGCCCCCGCGGTCACGCAGCTCCGACG
>CAZQMY010000421.1:0-5331 GCA_964594405.1 uncultured Spirochaetaceae bacterium
ACGACTGTTTCGCCACGGCCGAGATCCTGCACTACGGCAACCTCGGGCTCTGCAAGCCGGAGGATGCCGGCGCCTTCATCGACGAGGGGCAGAGCACCCTCGGCGGCAGATGCCCGGTGAACATGTCCGGTGGTCTGCTCTCGAAGGGCCATCCGCTGGGCGCCACGGGCATCGCGAACATCTACGAGGTGACCACGCATCTGCGCGGTGAGGCGGGAGAACGTCAGGTGGAGGGCGCACGCCTCGGCCTCACCCACGTGATCGGACTGGGCAGCGCCTGCGGGATCCACATCCTCGAGGCGCCGGCGAGCTGATCCCCAGCGCAGATCCCGGACGAGGATTCGAGGGCGTGTCCCGATTCGGGGCACGCCCTCTTCTTGCTCTGGCTGCCGTGGCCTGGACAAGCCTGGACGGTCCGGCCGGCGGCTTGCTGGCCGCAGCGCCCCCCCGTACCCTTCGGCACCGATTCATCCGATCTGGGGTCTTCGCCGAGCATGCCTTTCCCGAGCCCGCCCGCTCTCCCGCCCATCCGGGCCGCCCTCTTCCCGATGCTGGTCGTCGCGTCGCTCGGCCTGCTGGCCTGCGGCGGTGAGCCGGCTGCGGACGGCGACCACGCCGCCCCTTCCGAGCTCACGGACCCGTCGCGCAGCGAAGGCGCCTCGACAACCGCTGGCGAGGCACCGCCGCCCCCGGCCAAGGCCGCCAGCGGAAGCGAGGGCAAGAAGGCCCCGCGGCGGCCAGGCGAGCGCCCGCTGCCCAACTTCGGCGCACGCACACTGGCCGGCGATCGCCTGGAGATCTCGTCGCTGATCGGCGACCGACTGCTGATCTACTTCTTCAATCCCGAGATCGAGAACATGGAGGTGGCGGCGCGTGCCGTGGCGGCCATCGCCGCCGAGGGCCCACGGAACAACTTCAAGGTCGTCGGCGTCGGTATCGGCTCGGCCACTTCCAAGCTGCGCACCTTCGCCATGGAGCAGGCCCTGGAGTTCCCGATCCTCGACGACGGCAACGGAGACATCGCCGCAGGGCTCGGCCTGCAGGGCCCGATGCTGATGATCGGCGTGGATCAGGAGGGCTACGTCAGCTTCGTGCTGCCGGGCGTCAACCTCGACATGGAGGACGCCCAGCAAGTGATCGAGGACGAGCTGCGGGCGGCCTTGCGCATCGTCCATCCGGCGGGCGAGGAACGCGCGGGCGAGCTGCTGGCCCGGCGCAGTGCGCCCGATTTCAAGACCACGGATCTCGAGGGCAAGCCCTTCGACAGCAGCACCCTCGCCGGCAAGCCGAAGATCGTGATCTTCTTCCTCCACACCTGCCCCCACTGCCACAAGGCCCTCGCCTTCTTCAAGGCGCAGCTGGCGAAGCTGCCCGAGGACAAGCGCCCTGCCCTGGTGGGCATCTCCCTGCAGAATCGGCCGAGCCAGGTGCGCGCGGCGATGCGCGAAGAGGGGATCGACTTCTTCCGCGTACTCGTCGACCCCACCGGCGAGCTGCGACGACTCTACGGCGTCAAGCGAGGCGTACCCGACATCAGCATGGTCAACGCTGCGGGCGAGGTCGTGTATCAGACCCGCGGCTGGCGCGAGCAGCGCGACCCGAGCCTGATGCGCATGGTGCTCCACAAGATCGCCGGGGAGCGCGTGCCGATGCTCCTGAGCCGGACGGGCTACACGGGCAACGACGCCTGCGTGGTCTGCCACGAGCTCGAGGGGGCGACATGGGAGTACACCAAGCACTCCATCGCCTTCGATACGCTGGTCACGCATGGTGATGAGCGGGACGCCGAGTGCGTCTCATGTCACGTCGTCGGATTCGACGAGCCCGGGGGCTACAGCTTCGAGCGACCGATGCCCTATCTCGAGGGGGTGGGCTGCGAGAGCTGTCACGGTCGCGGCGGCCCCCATATCTCGCCGGGCTTCATCGAGAATCACGACTACGAGGCCACCTGCAAGGGATGCCACAACGAGAAGCACTCCCTGGGCTTCGACTACGCATCCTTCCGCCCGCTGATCTCACACACCGCCATCGCAGCGCTCTCCAACGAGGAGCGCGAAGCGCGCTACGCCGCCGGCGCAGCGGGCCATCGCAAGACCATGGGAGAAGACGCCACCTTCGTCGGCAGCGACGCCTGCAAGAGCTGCCATGAATCCGAGTACGCCACGTGGGCCAGCAGCCCTCACGGCAAGGCACTCGAGTCGCTCGTCGCCAAGCAGAAGGCAGGCTCCGACGATTGCCTCCGCTGCCATACCACAGGCTTCGACCAGCCTGGCGGCTTCACCAGCGGGAGCGAGGCGAAGGTGGGCGATGATCTGGCGCGGGTGGGCTGCGAGTCCTGCCACGGTGCCGGCAGCGCACACGTCGCGGAGGGCGCGCGGCGCCTCGGCACGATCCTCTCGCTCGGCGACAAGTGCGACTCCTGCGTGATCCTGCAGATCTGCGGCAGCTGCCACGACCCGGAGAACGACCCCGACTTCGAGTTCTCGGTGCAGGAGCACATCGACCGTCAGCGCCACGGCTCCACCGAGGCGGGGACGGGCAAGGCCCTGGACGCATCGACTGGACGAGCGATCCACGTGCCGGCTCATGCCATCGTGGGCGCCACCCTCGATGCGCTCTCGCACGCACATCGCGGCGAATCCGCACGCGAAGGCTGAGCCCCGTGACGCGCGCCGATTCGCCGCTGGATCTGCTCGCGAGCGTCAGAGCCGTGCTCGAAGAGCTGATCGAAGAGGGGGTGTCGGACTTCGAGCGCTTCGCCCTGCCCCCACTCGAGGAGGAGGCCGTTGTTGCGGAGCCGGCCCCCACCCCCGTCCGGCCGACTGCACGTGAGGCGGCGACGTTCCCTTCCAGCGAGGGCCGGCCCACCCTGGACTCCGTTCGCGCCGAGCTCGGTGACTGTACGCGTTGCGGGCTCTGCGAGCGAAGGCGAACCATCGTCTTCGGCGATGGCGATCCGAACGCCGATCTGATGTTCATCGGAGAGGGTCCCGGCGAGAGCGAGGACGCACAGGGGCTGCCCTTCGTCGGCCGGGCCGGTGAGCTGCTGACGCAGATGATCGAGAAGGGGATCGAGATCCCGCGCAGCTCGGTCTACATCTGCAACATCGTCAAGTGTCGGCCGCCGGGCAACCGCAACCCGCTTCCGCCGGAGGTCGCGGCTTGCCGCCCCTTCCTCGACGGTCAGATCGCCGCCGTCCGTCCCAGAGTCATCGTCACCCTGGGCAAGCCCGCCGCCAGCCTGCTCCTCGGCCGCGAGGTCGCCATCACTCGGATCCGAGGCACGTGGCAGGAGTACCAGGGCATTCCGCTGATGCCGACCCTGCATCCCGCCTACCTGCTCCGCCAGTACACGCCCGAGAACCGGCGCGCGGTCTGGGAGGATCTGAAGGCGGCGCTGGCGCGCAGCCGTGAGGCCTGAGGCCTGAGGCCTGAGGCCGGGACGCGCTCAGCGGGTGCGCTCCAGGAGCCTCGAATCGAAGCGTTCCGGGCCGAGTGAAGCGAGCGCCTCGCCCAGCTCGACGGCCCGATGGGCGAGCAGCTCGTTGTCGAGCGTGGCGCGCAGCGTCTGGGAGAGCGCATCGACGCTCAGCGCCCCGCGATGCAGCGGAGGCGGCGCGACACCCAGCGCCTGCATGCGGCGCGCGAAGTAGAACTGGTCGAGCAGGTGCGGAACGATCACCTGGGGCACGCCGGCGCGAGCTGCGGCGTGCGTGGTTCCCGCGCCGCCGTGATGGACGACCGCCGCCATCCGCGGGAAGAGCTGCGTATGCGAGACTGGCCCGATGGCGATCACGTGCTCGGGGAGCGGGCCGTCGCCGAGGTCCGCCCAGCCGCTCGAGATCACTGCACGCACGCCCAGACGATCGACCACTGCCAGCAGGTCGCGGGTGGTCGCCTCGGGATCCGCGTCGGTCATGCTCCCGAATCCGACATAGATCGGTGGGGGGCCCGCCGAGAGGAAGTCCTCGAGCTTCTCGGGCAGCGGCGCATCGTCCATCGGGTGGAGGCAGCGGATCTGGTCGTGCGGGATGCGGCAGTCGGAAGGAACCGGCGCGAGGGGTCGATCCACTGCGACGAAGGGTCGCGGCGAGAGCATCGAGCGGAAGGCGTCGGTGGCCGGGAGCCCGAGTCGACGGCGCTCACGATCGATGTCGAGCCCCGGGGCCAGCCGCGTGATCCGTCGAAGGGCGAACCAGAGCAGGCGGTTGAGCAGGCGCGACCGGAACTGCGCGGGGATCAGCGCCGGTGTGTGTGCGGTGGAGGGCAGGAGCGCCGGTGTGTAGGCCACGTAGCGGAAGGGTATCCCGCGCAGCTCCGCGGCCGACGCCGCCGCCATCAGCGTGCCTGCAGCGATCAGGTAGTCCATGCCCTCTGCTGCGGCGGGGACGATCTCGAACTGCTTGGCGAGCGTGAGCCGGCCGTACTGCGCGACCTTGCCGAAGAAGGAGGGGCCGCGCCTGTGGATGAAGGGCGCCATCTCGCGCAGGAAGGACCGGACGTGCAGTCCCAGCGATACGAACTCGAGACCGGCCCGCTCGAGCGGCGCCTCGAAGTCGGGCGGCGCCACGATCCGCACTCGATGACCGTCTTGCTGCAGGCTGCGCCCGAGGGCCATCATGGGATGCACGTCGCCGCGCGAGCCTTCGACGGCGATCAGGATCCTCATGTTCTTCCCCTACCTCCCAACGCGCGGCGGTCGGGGAGTGGGATCGATCGCTCCGTGCGCACCCTTGAGGCAAATCGCAGGTGGACCCGCTGAGCTGCGCCCCGGCGCGCAGATCGAACGCAGAGACCACGCACGGGCGCGATCGCTGCACCCTCACGCGAAATCCGCCGGCGCCCCGGCGCGGCGGCCGAGAGCCGGCCGTCCGGGATGCGCTCAGTCGAAGGGCGTCTCGGGAACGCCAGCGGTCTGGTCGGCGCGATACTGGTCGAGCTTCTCGCGCACGACCTCGTCCCCAAGCGCCAGGATCGCGCCCGCGAAGAGCCCCGCGTTCTTCGCGCCGGCCTTGCCGATGGTGAAGGTGGCCACTGGGATGCCGCCGGGCATGTTGACCGTGGAGAGCAGCGCATCGAGCACGTCGAGGCTGGAGCAGTCGAGCGGCACGCCGAGAACGGGGAGCGACGGCAGCGCCGCCGTCACACCGGCCAGATGCGCAGAGAAGCCGGCACCGCAGATGAAGGCTTCGACTCCCCGCTCGCGCGCTCCGGTGACATAGTCGTGGTGTCGAGCGGGGGTGCGATGGGCGGAGATGACGCGGACATCGCAGCTGATGCCGAGCTTCTCGAGCACGTCGGCGGCCGGCTTCATCGAGTCCCAGTCGTTCT
>CAZQMY010000422.1:0-5312 GCA_964594405.1 uncultured Spirochaetaceae bacterium
GGCAGGAGCTGCTCGCTGTTGCCGACGGTGATGGGGAGGATGAGACCGAGGGCGATCGCGGGGACGGCGGCGATGCGGCCGATCCATCCGGCCATCACCAGGGCCCCGATGCCGAGCGCGACAGCGGCGAGCCAGACGACGACGTAGAGCGTCCTGTTCTCCGGGATCCCCACGGCCCGATTCTGACTGAACCACAGCATGGTGCAGCCGATGGCGAGCACGGGCGCGGCAGCGCCGAGCCAGTTCCACAGGGTCTTCGAGTTCACTTCGCACCTCCTTCCGTCGGGCGGCTCTGGAGCATGACTCAGGTCGCAGCTGGAATCCCGTCTCGAAGTGGTCGATCCGGCCGGCGGGCCGTGGCCGCTCGGGCGACCTCCATCTCAGGCACCCTTGTCGCGACCCGCCTCGCGAAGCGCCGTGAGGGTCGAATCCAGGGTGAGCAGCTCGGGGAGGACCGCTGGCGCCTTGCCGGGATCCGCCGGGTAGACGAGGTACATCGGGACGCCCGCACGGCCCCATTGTGCCAGCTCCAGGGTGATCGCATCGTCCCGCGTGGTCCAATCCGCCTTGAACGAAGCGTAGCCCCACCGCTCGAGCTCGTCGCGCACGGCGTCCTGCGAGAGGACCACGGTCTGGTTCACCTTGCAGGTGATGCACCAGTCGGCCGTGAACTCGACGAAGACGGGCCGGCCGGCAGCCCGTTCGCGAGCGATGGCCGCGGGGTCGAAGGCCGTCCACGTGCGCCCCTCCGCCGAAGCCCCGGCCCGACCGGACGAGCCGCGACCCGTCGGCGGCTCGGAGGGCGCCGCCGCGAGGGAGGCGACGACGAAGGCGAGCGTCGCGGCCGCGAGGCCTCGCGAGAGCCTCGGATGCGCCCCTGCCTGGGCGACGCCGAAGGTCCACACGAGCAGGGCGACCACGATGAGGTAGGCGATGAGCAGCGACTGGGCATCGACGCCGAGCGCGCGTCCTGCGACCCACGTCAGCCAGGCCGTCGTGGCCAGCAGCGCGAAGCCCAGCGCCTGTCGCACACGCAGCATCCATGCCCCGGGGCGCGGGACGAATCGCGCCCAGCCCGGCATGAGCGCCACGAGCACGAAGGGCGCGGCGAGGCCGATCCCGATCGCGGTGAAGATGGAGAAGATCACCAGGCCCGAGCTCGCGAAGGCGAAGCCCACCGCGGTGCCGAGGAAGGGCGCCGTGCAGGGCGTCGCCAGCGCGACGGCCAGCGCGCCCTCGAAGAAGCTGCGCGACGGAGGCGAGGGGCCGGCCGGCGCCCCGAGATCCGGCCCCGTCGGCTGGAGCGTGATCTCGAATGCACCGAAGAGATTCAGCGCGAACACCACGAGGACCGTGCAGATCGCGGCCAGAAAGATCGGATCCTGGAGCTGGAAGCCCCAGCCGACCGCGGAGCCCGCGGCGCGGAGCGCGACGACCACGCCGGCGAGGGCCCACATCGAAGCGACCACGCCGGCGAGATAGGCGGTGCCATGCTGCACGACGTGCCCACGCTCGGCCCGGGCGAGGTCGGTGATCGCGAAGATCTTGATCGCGAGCACCGGCAGCACGCAAGGCATGAGGTTGAGGATCAGTCCGCCGATGAGCCCGAAGAAGAGGGCGAACGCGAGCGAAGGCGTCTCGCGCGTTGGGCGTGCCGCATGCGTGTCCGTCTCGGTCTCGGAGGCCGAGGGCAGGGCGGCGACCACCTCGAAGGCGGCGGAGTCAGCGCCGTTCGGGTCCAGTGCGATCGGGACGTCCACCACGAGGTGCGCGTCGCCGGCGGCGCGCGCGAGGGGAACGACACCACGCAGGCGCTGCCCCACGAGCTCCGGCTCGGGCTCGAAGGCGCGCGCATCGATGACCAGCGAGAATCCGCGCATGGAGTCCGAGACGCCCGCCGGTGCACGCGAGAGGCCGAGCGCAGAAAGGCGCAGATCCGAGGTCTCGGACGGGATGAAGGCCTCGCTGGCGTTCGCGGCGTCGAGTGTCCAGGGGCGGCAGTCCTGACCTTCCCCTGCGCACGAAGTGATCTCCAGAACCATCGCGACGTCGTCGCCCGCCATCACCGCACCCTGGGACGCACGCGCCGCGACGGAGACTCCGAGCGCCTCATGCGTGCGCGGAAGTCGCGACGCCGCCAGGTCGAATCGCTGACGAACCCCGGCCGGCGGGGGCAGCGACGTCTGGCCGACGGGAACCGTTCCGGCGAGCTGGATGCGCCCGGGGATGCACTCGATCATGCAGGCGACGAAGTCGACGTCCACCTCGAGGTCCCAGGATCCGGTCGCGCTCTCCGCCACCACGGCCTCGCTGGCCAGGAGCACGTCCGCCTCGTACCCGAAGGTCGTCAGCAGTCCATCCGCCTCCTGGTACACCCGAGGCGCTGGCCATTGGATCGGACCGATCTCGCTGCCCGGCACGCGCCAGGTGAGCATGGTGGCCGCGCCCGAGTCGCCGGGATTCTTCCAGTAGACGTGCCAGCCCGGCTCGAGGCCGAGCAGGACGCCGATGCGGACACGCTCTCCCGCGGCGACCCGGTCTGCGTCGACCAGAAGCTCCGCGCCCACCCGCGCGCCGCTCTTCCCGAGCGTCGTCTCGCCACGCGGCCCCGAGGCGCCGAGTGCGGTGGAGGCGCTCAGTGCGAGCCACCCGAGCAGGGCGATGCCCAGGACGCCCAGCCACGGCGAGCGGCGACCCAAGAGCACGAGGAGAGCCGATCGTTCGAACGACTGCGCGGCGGCTTCTTGATCCATCGATGGAGACCTCGTGGGTGAGGGACGGCATTCCGGAGCGTCATTGACACTACCGAATGAGAGTGGCAGTCTCATCCGAAATGAGACCTGCGATCTCGAAATCGGGATCCGGGGGTCGAGCGGAGCGGGGGAGATTCCGGTGCTCCCCGGCGGGAGACTTCAGGATTGAGCGAGCCGGCAGCATCCGCGCGCGCGGGCTTCCGGGGAACTCCGGCGGCGATCCGCAGACGAGTCAAGGCCCTGGACGCGTTCATCGACCTGGTGTTGGAGGGCCAACTGCCGCCCACCGTCGAGCAGGTGGCCGAGCGCGCGGGCATCTCGAAGGCCACTTTCTTCCGCTACTTCGAGAGCCTGAAGGCGATGCGCTTCGACGCGGGCGCCCGCATGCTCGAGCGCTTTCCCCTGCTCCACGTCGCCGAGCCGGGGCAGGGCCCGCTGCACGCGCGCATCGAGCGCTTCGTCACGCTTCGCGTGACGCTCTGGGAGAAGGTCCACTTCCTCGCACGTCTCCAGAGGACCACCGTGCTGCAGGATCCGGACGCCGCACGCATGGTCCGATTCATTCGCGAAGTGATGGTGGATCAGATTCGTGAGCACTTCGCCCCCGAGCTGAAGGAGCGCTCGCCGGCGCGACGCGACGACACGGTGGCGCTGATCGCGACGCTCACCTCGGTCGAGTCCTGGGAGCAGTTCCGCGAAGCCTACGGGCGCAGCGCGATGCAGACCCGGCGGGCCTGGAGCCAGGCGATCCAGGCGCTGCTCGGTGATGGCCGAGAGCGCTGATCGCCAGCCGGGTCGACGACCTGGCGAGCGATCATCCCCATGCGGCCCATCCCGGGCGCCGGAAGGCCTCGGAGGGCATTCGAGCCGCGTCCCGGGAGAAGGTATCGCCAACCTCGAGCACCCATCGAAGCAGCGATCCGACGTGTGGACCGATGACCCCCTTGCCTGTGGTCAGCAGCGCAACCGAGATGGCGCGCTCCGGGTCGGCCCACCCGAAGACGTTCGACAGACCGAGGTGGCCGAACGCGAAGGGGTTGTCCCGACCGAAGAGACTCACGGTCTTGCCGCCGAGCATGAAGCCGAGCCCGTAGCGAATCGGCATCCCGAGCGTGAGGTCGATCTCCCAGATGCTCTGCTCGGCCGTCGCGCGCCGGATCGTGGCCGGCGCGAACACCTCGCGTCCTTGCCAGGCACCGCTCTGGAGCAGGCACTCGTAGAAGCGTGACACCTCGTCGGCCGTGGCGCAGGTGTTGGCCGACGGAATGATGCCCTCGAGGAATCGGCGATCGTTGGAGAGATCGACGACCTCGCGCAGGTCGGCGCCGAGCGCGCGCCTCAGGACCTGCTTGAGGGGTGGCACGACGGGCAGCCCCGTAAAGGCGTTCTCGGCCACGCGGCCCACGTCGTCGGGACGGACTCCGAAGCCCAGATAGCGCATGCCCAGCGGCCCACCGATCTTCTCCTCGAAGCACTGCCGGATGTCCCGGCCGGTGACGCGACGAACGACCTCCGCCAGGATGAAGCCGCCGGTCACGGCGTGATACGCGAGCACGCGACCCGGGCGAGCGATCAGCTCGCTCTCGCAGAGCAGGTCGATGACCTCACCGGGACGCGCCAGCAGATCGAGATCGAGGGCGGCAGGCGGCAGGTTCGGCACACCGGCGCGATGCGAGAGCACGTGCCGAAGGGTGACGAGATGCTTGCCGTGTCGCGAGAACTCGGGCACGTAGTCGCAGACCCGGTCGTCGAGCCGGAGCGCGTTCTCTTCGTCGAGCTTGTGGATCACCATCGCGCAGATGGCCTTCGAGGCGGAGAAGAGACACATGGGCGTATCGACGGAGACCGGGACCGTCGGTGTGTCGCGCGGATCCTCGGGTCCGCCCCCGGCCGCGTAGCCGACCGCCCGATTCAACACGCGACGCCCGTTGTGCCGGATGCACAGGGCCACCGCGGGATGAGCGCCGGATCGATACAGGCCCTCGGTGGTCCGCCAGAGCGATTCGATCGCGCTGCGATCGACCCCATGCGGCTCCTCCTCATCGCCGACGGAGCGGACCTCCTCGATGTCGTCGGGCACGCGACACCGGAGATTCAGCTGCGACAGGCAGGCTCCGGACAATCGCCGACGCCCCCGCCCCCGGCCCGATGCTTGCTCCGACACGGTCCATCCCTCCCAACCTGGTCCAACCTGCCCACACTGCCTGGAATTCGCCGAGGGCTTCCCAAAACTCGCAGGGGCCTCGGTCGCCCCTCTCGCATAGCCTCGGCCTCGAGCGCCGCTCGGCAACCGGCAAGCCCTTCCTTGCGATTTGCCATGGCAGCCGGGGCATCCTGCCCCAATCCACCTGGAGAAGACGGGGAGCATTGCGGCGACGAAAAATCAAGATGGACCCGGAGCGGGCGTCGGCCCCCACGGAGCCAGCGTGATCGCGGGCGGCGACGCTCGCGAGGGCTGAGAAGCGAGCGGCGAGGTGATCGTCCCGGTCCTGGAAGCTGCGCAGGTCGCGAGCCGTGAGTCCGCTCACGCCGGCACGCTCTTCGCCCCTCGCGCCAGCT
>CAZQMY010000423.1:0-5269 GCA_964594405.1 uncultured Spirochaetaceae bacterium
GGTGTGGCGGGCCTCCCAGGCGTGTTGGGGCGATACGGTGGTGATGAAGTTGGATTAGACGTTCGCGCCCGTGCTGACGTTGATCGCTGCGGGGTTGAAATCGTCTCCCATCCTCTCCTTGGAGAGGTAGTACTCGGGGAGCCCGAGCCCGGTCGCCCAGAGCACGTTCTCACCCGCGACGCCCTGATGTCGGAAGTTGTGGATCGTGTGGCAGACACGCTGCGTGTGCATGCCCTGGTGACCGTAGATCTCGAAGAGGAGCGGCGCCACGAGCCCCGTCTGCCAGTCGTGGGTATGGATGATGTCCGGACGCTTTCCCGATTGGAGCATGTACTCGAGCGCCGCCTTGCTGAAGAAGGCGAAGCGAAGCGCCTCGTCGTCGAAGCCGTAGTAGCCGCCGCGATCGAAGTAGGCGTCGGGCGAGTGCGGCTCGATGAAGAAGCACTTGCGTCCGTGGACGAATCCGAACCACACGGTGCAGGGGATGCCGCCCCCATACCAGGGGACGACCAGGTTCTCGAAGCTGCGCGTCAGCCCCCAGATGTGGTCGTAGCGCATGCAGTCGTACTTCGGGAGGATGATCTCGACGGCGTTGCCGCGGATCTCCAGCTCCCGGCTCAGACCGAAGACGACGTCCGCGAGGCCGCCCACCTTGGCGACCGGCGCGCACTCTGACGCGACCATCACGATGTACATGCCATGCCCCTCATCCGGCACCGACGCTTCATGATTCTTCCGACTCCGCTCAAGGCATCAGCAGCGCGCGCGCTCGATGGACGTACTCCCAGGAGACGTCGAGGTCGCCATGGCAGCGATGCACCCACGCCTCGCCCCAGTAGAAGTTGCAGCTCGTCTCGGCGCGCAGCAGGTGCCAGGTCGCCTGCTCGATCTGGTGGAAGAGGTCGTGGTCGCCCCCGCGCTCCATCGCTTGCAAGGTCGCGTCCCGCACCGCCGCGCTCGTCTCGCCGACCCGCCACAGGGCGTCCTTCTGCGCCTGTGAGCCGGTCCACTGGACGAAGTCCACGCCGTCGTGCCAGCCGGTATTCCAGGCCCCCGTCGTCACTCGAACCTCGCCGTGCACGCCGTGGTCACGGATGTACTCGTCGATGAACGCTGGCCTGATCCGGCCCCCATGGCGCGCGTCCTCGGCGAGCTCGTGGTAGAAGGCGCTCCAGAAGTTCGCCCCGTGAGTCGTGTTGCGAAACCAACCCCCGTTGTCGCCGTCGGTGCAGGTCGTGACCATCGGCGGCACGCTGCAATGGCGCGTGCGGGCCTCGAGCTCGCGCTTGAACCAGCTGTACTCCATCCCCGACTCCTGGGCGTCGGAGAGGTCGCGATCGCGGACGACCACGACGATCTCCTCTCCGCCGTAGCGGGCGAAGTGCGGCCGGTAGCGGAGCTCTTCCCAGCTCATCTCGGTGATCGGCTCGACGTGCTTGCTGTCGACGATGACGTACCAGTAGCCCAGGCGCTTGAGCAGCGGTATGAGCTCCATGGCGAAGCCCAGCTCGGGGGGCCAGAATCCGCCGAAGAGGTGGCGGGCGAAGAGATGGCGGGCGATTCCGAGCCAGCGCGCCAGCTGCGGCTCACGATCGCTCTCGGGAATCAGCGGCAGCACCGCATGGTAGTAGGCGGTGCCGAGGATCCGGATGATCTGCTCGTTCTGCAGGTGCCAGAGCAGCGAGCCGCAGTCGACGATGCCGTAGGTGCGCGCCTGGAATCCTGGGCTGGCCAGCGTCTCGAGGAGCGTACCCGACATCGCCAGGTGCACCCGGCCTACGTCCGCGTAGTCCCACAAGGCGCGCGGAATCCGGTCGATGGCGAAGAGGATCTCCTTCGCCTCCCACTCGCGCTCCTCGAGCAGCGCCTCGAGGTTCCAGGCCGGCTGATGGAGATTGAGGACGAGGCTGTGGTGGATCGGAATCAACAGGCGTTCCTTCTTCCCTTCGTCGCGGCGCCCCTCGCCGACAGCTTGCCGTGCGCCGTCCGATTTGGCGAGTCACGGCATCGCGCTGCGACGAGCCGTGTGCCGGGCCCGGCCGATCCGCACCCCGCACACACCTCGTGTCCCCCGGCCGACATCCGGCGAGAGCCGACGCCGAGTGTGCCGTCCAGCGCCGGCCAGTGCTTCGTCCCACGCGTTCGAGGCGCAAGACGTACTGCATATTTCTCAGCAGATTCGCAGAGCGGAGGAGCACGCTCGGCCTCCGACGCTACGTCCATCGGGGCGGGGATGTGGCTCTCCGCCGACCCTCTGGCGTGCGTGGTTCGAGCCACGGACGGCGCTCGCGGTGAGTAGGGGCGTCGCGAGGGACCAGGCGGGGGCGGAGTGCGCCGGGAGCGGTGCGATCGGAGTGTGCTCTGCGGCCACCGCCGTCGCCTATGCTGGGGCCCGGATGCAGTCTTCTGAGACACGAGGGCGTGGGACACGAGGGCGTGGCGGAATCGAGGCGATGTCGGTGGATGCCTGGCGACGGGCGGCGGCTGCGAGCATCTGCGGAATCCTCGTGGCGGGCGCAGGTCTCGCCTTCTTCCGCGCTCAGGACCTGCGCCATCGCGAGGCGCTGCTCCTCGCGGAGGGGAGCCACGTCGTTGCGCTCGAGCGGGCGTTCCTCTCGCGCGAGCTCCGTGCCGTGCACTCGGATCTCCTCTTTCTCGCCCAGCAGCCGCTGCTGCAGCGGGTGCTCGCCGGCGATGTCCGGGCCCGGGCGGAGCTTGCGCGGGAGTACTCGGGGTTCGCCGAGAGCAAGCCTCTCTATGGCCAGATCCGCTTGCTGGACGAGACGGGCATGGAGGTCGTGCGGGTCAATCGGCGCGGCGACGAGGTGGGCATCGTCGAGGAGGGCGAGCTGCAATCGAAGTCGAATCGCTACTACTTCCGCGAAGGGATTCGGCTCGAGGCGGGTGACGTCTTCGTCTCGCCGCTCGATCTGAACGTGGAGCGCGGCGAGATCGAACGGCCGCCGAACCCAGTGATCCGGCTCGCGACGCCCGTCGAGGGCCCGGGCGTGGAGCGCCGCGGCCTGCTCGTGCTCAACTACGCGGGGGCCAGGCTGCTCGGGCTGCTTCGGGAGATTTCGCGCGCATCACGCGGAGAGATCCTGCTGCTCGACCGGGACGGCGAGTATCTGCTCTCCCCCGAGCCGAGCCGCGAGTGGGGTTGGCTGCTGGGACACGCGGACAGCTTCCGAGGCGATCACCCGGAGGCCTGGGAACGCATTCGCGAGCCGGAGCGCAGTCAGATCCGGATCGCAGACGATCTCTTCACCGCGCAGTGGGTGCCGCTGGCCGAAGGTGCCGGCAACTCGCGAAGCGCCGTCGCGATCGTCTCGAGGATCTCGCTCGGCGAGGAGGCCGCGCTGGCCCTCGGCCCCGGGCGGCTGATCCTGCTGTCCGCGATGCTGCTCCTCATCGTTGCGCTCTCGATCTACTGGGCTCGGGCCAGCGACGCGCGGCGGATGCAGGAGCGACGCATCGCGGAGTCGGAGGGGCGCCTTCGAACCCTCTCGAGCCGGCTGCTGGCGGCCCAGGAGGAGGAGCGAAGGAGCCTCTCACGTCTGCTCCATGACGAGCTCGGCCAGCAGGTGACGGCGATCCTGCTGGATCTGAAGGCTGCGCTGCGCCACGCCGGAGACGGCGGGCCGGCGCTGCGGCGAGTGGTCGCGGAGACCGAGGCCGTGCTCTCGAGCCTCCACGAGATCGCGGGACGCGTTCGGCCGAGCGTACTGGACGATCTCGGGCTCCAGGACGCCATCGACAGCCATCTGTGCGACTACGAAGAGCGAACCGGCGTATCCATCAGCGCCGATCTGCGGCTTCCCAAGGAAGCCCTCTCCGTGCCCGAGGCCGAGAACGTCTATCGGATCATCCAGGAGGCACTCTCCAACATCGCGGCCCACGCCGAGACCGACGCCGGCCGCATCGCGCTAGTCACCAGGCGGGACGCGATCGATCTGCTGATCGAGGACGAAGGGCGGGGCTTCGACGCTGCGACGTTGAAGGGCAGCAGCCGCCTGGGCATCCTGGGGATGCGGGAGCGCGCCGAGCTCCTGGGAGGCGAGTTCACGCTCGAGACCGCTCCGGGCCAGGGGACACGGATTCATGTCCGACTGCCCAGGTGCGATGTCCAGGGTGAAGGAGGCCGAGGCCGGAATGGGTAGGGCTGTGCAGGCGGGCGAGGGCGACGCGATTCGCATCGTGCTGGCCGACGATCACACGATGGTGCGCGAGGCGCTGGCGCGGATCCTGTGCGAGGAGGGCGGCATCGACGTCGTGGCTCAGGCCTGCGATGGTCGCGAGGCCGTCGAAGCGGTCGCGACCACCGCGGCCGATGTGCTCGTGCTCGACTACTCCATGCCGCAGTCCGACGCGCCCGGCATCATCGAGGGCTTGCTCGCGCGCCATGCTGATCTCAAGGTGCTGGTCCTCACCGTGCACGAGAACATCCACTACGCGCTTCGCGTGCTCGAGTCGGGGGCCCAGGGCTATCTGATCAAATCGGCGGCGGCCGACGAGCTGGTGCACGCGATCCGGGAGGTGCATGGCGGACGCGTCTACCTGTCGGCTTCGATCTCGCAGGAGGTGCTTCAGCGCCTGCGCAGGCCCAGGGGCAAGCGGACCGGACTCGATGCCCTCTCACCCCGCGAGTTCACGCTCCTGCGGATGCTCGGGACAGGCAAGACCCTCCAGCAGAGCGCCCGCGACATGCACGTCAGCGTCAGCACGGCGTCCACCTTCAGGGCGCGTATCATGGACAAGCTCGGCCTCGAATCGACCGCCGAGCTGATCCGCTTCGCGCTCGAGCACGATCTCGGCACGTAGCCCGGCGCGCCTCCGCCCGCTGCGTCGGAATCCAGCTACAGGAAATCGGCGCGGATTCCGACAGACGGCATCGGCTCGGAGTCGGAAGATGCGGGCGCCGCGGCGGTTTGCGCCGCTCAGCTGCCGGAGGCGAGTGCATTGACCGACGCCGCGCCCACCGAGATGCGAGATCCCTGGCTCCTGCGCCTGGCCCTGGGCTTCGTCTATCTCCACTTCGGGCTGCTCAAGCTCTTTCCCGACCTGAGTCCAGCCGAGATGATCGCCACACAGACGCTGATGCGCCTGTCGCTCGGCTGGCTGGACCCGCGCACGGCGCTCGAGCTGCTCGCCTACTTCGAGGTCGCCATCGGCCTCGGCTTCCTCTTCGATGTGGGGCGTCGTTGGATGCCATGGATCTTCTTCGCCCACATGGCGGGGACGACGCTTCCGCTCTTCATCATGCCCGAGA
>CAZQMY010000424.1:0-5267 GCA_964594405.1 uncultured Spirochaetaceae bacterium
CAAGCGCCCCCAGGTGCCGCGGGCCCAGATCGGCCCGGTGACCAGCATCAGCGTGCAGAAGATGACGCCCACCTCGGCGCTCGAGATGGCGAGGCGGTCCCACTCCTCACGCCCGCCGCGCAGGTAGAGCGCGCCGCCGATGGCCGTGATGATGAAGCCCAGATACGCGCCATAGGCCAGGGGCGGATGCACGTAGAGGATCTTCTGGATGATGCCCTGGACGCTGTCGATGGGCGCGACGATCACCGTGTAGGCGTAGACCACCGAGAGCAGCAGCATCCCGACGCCGAAGGGCCTGCGCAGCCCGGCCACCCTCGCCTCGAGCGCTGAGAGCGCCGGCGATTCCGGGAGAGCCGAGGCGTCGGGGAGGATTCGTTCCGTCATGGTCTACTCGTCCAGGATGTAGTCGAAGCAGAGGAATGAGACAATGAGATAGACGCCGTCCACCACCACGAGGAGCTGGACGGAGGCAAAGGGCAGGGGATCGCCGGCGATCGCCGCGAGGCTCCCCTCCACCGCCCCCGCCAGCACCGGGAAGAGGGTCGGCAGGAGCAGGATGGGCAGCAGCACCTCTCGAAAGCGCGTGCGCACCGCCATGGCGGAGAAGAGGGTACCGACGGAGACGATGCCGAGCGTCCCCAGCGCCGTGATGAGCAGGAGGCGCGGAGCGGGCCCGAGCAGATCCTGATCGAAGAAGAGCGCGAACGCGCAGGCGGTGAGCAGCTGCACCACCCCGATCAGGATGAAGCTCGCCGCGGCCTTGCCCAGGAAGATGAATCCGCGCCCGCCTGGCGCCAGCGCCAGCCCCGAGAGGGCGTCGTTCTCGAGCTCCGCCGCCAGGGAGCGGTTGAGGCCGAGCAGCGAGGCGAAGACGTAGGCGGTCCAGAGCAGCCCGGGGAGCTGCTCGCGGATCTGCTCCGGCCGCTGGTCCGGCCAGGCGAAGTGGAAGACCATCGCCATCAGCAGGGAGAAGATGAGCATCGCGATCACCCGGTCCCGGGATCGCCACTCGATCACGAGATCCTTCCAGAGGATCGCCAGGGCGACGTTCACCGGGCGCCCCCCTCGTTGACCACCGCCGCCGCGTACGCCCCGGCGAGCGTATCGCTGGCCATGTCCTCGCCCCGGGCACGGTGCACCACCCGCCCGTCGCGGAGTACGAGCGCCGCGTCGGCGAGCTGGCTGGCCTGGTGGAGGTCGTGTGTGACGAGCACGAGGCTGCGGCCGCCGCGCTTGAGCCCTCGCAGGCGGCCCGAGAGGCGTTCGGCTGCGGTCGCGTCCAGACCCGTATAGGGCTCGTCGAGGAGCAGCAGTGAGGGGTCGTGGATGCGTGCTCGAGCGATCGAGAGACGCTGGGACATGCCGCGGGAGAAGGTGCCCGCCAGCCGGTGGGCGGCGTCCTGAAGCCCCTCCTCCTCGAGCAGCCGATCGGCGCGGGCCGCTGCATCCGCCAGCCGCTGCAGCCGCGCGGCGAAGATCAGGTTCTCGCGGGCGCTGAGCTCCGGGTAGAGCAGCGTCGCGTGCCCGAGATAGCCCACACCGACCCGCTTCGATGCGCCGCCGCGCCGGAGCAACGCGCCCGCAGTCGGGTTCGAGAGGCCGGCGAGCAGGCGCAGCAGCGTGCTCTTGCCGGCGCCGTTCGGACCCAGGATCGCGAGCGTCTCGCCCTCGGGCAGGGTGAAGTCGATGCCGCGGAGCGCCGCGAAGGCGCCGAAGCGCTTCTCGAGCCCTTCGGCGACCAGCATCGGCTCGCTCAATGCATCGCCTCACGCGCTTCACCGTCCGCGTCGGCCACTGGCGTTCCGCAGTGGCCACAGAAGCGGAAGCCGGCGCCCACGGGCTCGCCGCACTGTGCACAGGCGGTCGGGGCGGCCGCGAGCCCCGTCCGCGGCTCCGCGCGCCCGCCCTCGGGCGCCGAGGAGGCTGGCCCGCCACCTCCGCCCCGGGCGCCGTCCAGAGCTCGCTCCTCGCGGATCAGCTCGACCGCCCGAGCCTTGAGCTCGGCCTCGATCCGTTCGAAGTCGGCGCGATCCAGCTTGCCGGTGGCCAGGTCCATCTCCAGCTCCTGGAGCGACTCGTAGACCGAGCTCCGCTCGAGGAGCAGGTCGCGCTGCGCGGTGCTCATCCCGGTGTCCTCGACGCGCCGCATGCGCAGCGGTCCCACCATGAAGAGCGCGGCGACGGTGGACACCCCGAGGATACCGCCCAGGGTCGCCATCCTCGGCACCTGGCCCCGGCCGATCGGTGTGAAGCGGGCGCTGACCACCTCGTCCGGATCGATGGTATAGGCCTGTCGATGCAGATAGAGGCGGGTGCCTGACTTGAAGGGGCGCCGCCGATGGAGGCGCTCGCTCTGGACGGCCAGCCCCGTGTCTGCGATCAGCAGGTTCAGCGTGGCCACCGGACGATCGAAGGCGAGTTCGATGGCGGGCCCGCCGCCACGCACCGGCACGCGATAGCTGAAGCCGAACTTCGAGCTGCCCGGCGTCAGCGGGCCGCGCACCTCGAGGCCGGCTCCGTCCGCCGCGGGGACCAGGCCGAGGGCCGACGCCGTCTGGGAGACGCCGATCAGCTCGGCACCCTCGGGCAGAGGGAAGCTCGAGAGGGGCTCACCGAGACCGGCCGCCAATCGGCCGCTGCCATCGACGATCAGCTCGATCTCCGTGGACACCTTCATGGAGGTATCGTCCATGTCGAGCCAGTAGTCGGCTCGTCCGATTCGGAGCGACCCGCGGTCCGTGCGCGCCTCGGGCAGCAGGAGGGCAATCGACACACCGTCGCCGGTGGCCTTGGCCTCGTAGCTCGCGTAGCTCACCCCATCGAGCTGTCGGACCTCATCGGTTCGCGACAGCGCAGGCGTGGTCGGGCGCGCTCCGCCTTCGGCGAGCAGCACGCGCAGCGGGAGCGCGCGCCCCTCGGTGTCCAGGGTGAACTCGAAGGGCGCCTCGGCGCCACCTTCGGGCAGATCCAGGACGTACTGGAAGCTCACCTCCTGGCTTCCCGGATAGAACGGGCCGAAGAAGCGAACCGTGCCGTCTGCGTCGGGCGTTCGGGTCCCGTCGCCGAATCCTCCCTGGCCCTCCGAGTAGCTGCGCGCGCCCGGCGGAATGCGTGTCCGCAGGGCCGCCGGCCGCTCGGCGCGCTCCGCCTCGGGGATCAGCACCACCTCGGGGCCCGAGTTCACGACGCGGTGGCTCTCGCGCACCAGAAGCTGGCCGCCGACCACATCGATGGTCACGACGCTCTCGGCCACGTCGATCCTCGAGGCATCGGCGCTCGGCTCGCCGACCTCGATCTCGACATCGAGTCGCATCTGCCCGGCCTCGAAGGCGACCCGCTGACCGAAGGGGACCTCCCGGTAGCGCGCGCCGACGATGTAGAGGGTGCCCGGCTGATTCGACAGGTCGCTGAAGGTAAAGCGCCCCTCGGCGTCCGTCCGCGCGCTCGCCAGGCCCGGCGAGCCGCTGGCCGAGAGCCCGTAGAGCGCGACGTCCAGGTTCGCCATCGGCCGGCCGTCGGCGTCGTGCACGACGCGGCCTTGGATCGCCGCCGGACCCCGCGGTGGCCGAGGCGCCGAGCCCTCGACCGGAGGTGATTGCGCGACCGGCGCCTGCCCCGCGCTGGCGGAGGGCATCGTGCCGATCGCCAGCGCGAGGAGCAGCGGCCCGAGGTGCACCAGGGCGGCGCGCAGCGACATCACGCCCTCGCGCCCAGTGTCGGCTCGGGATGGGGCCAGAGGATCGTGATGCCGCCCGCGGCGAAGATCAGCGCCCCCACCCAGATCCAGTTGACCAGCGGATTGCGGTAGATCTTGAGCGTGGCCGATCCGTCCGCCTCGATGGCCGTGAGAATGATGTAGACGTCCTCGAGGAAGGTCGAGTAAATCGAGGGGATCGACGAGGGCTGTTGCTCGAGCCAGTACATCCGCTTCTCGGGCGCCATCACAGCGAGGGGCTCGCCGTTGCGATAGAGAGCGATCCGGGCCGTGGCGCCGCCGTAGTGCTGCGCGTCGATGGGCTCCGCCGTCAGGTACTCGAAGTCGTAGGCCTGCAGCTGTGTCCGATCACCCGGCTTGAGGTTCTCGAGCGACTCCTGGTTGAAGACCGCGCCGGAGATGCCGAGCATGATCACGATCGTGCCCAGGTGGACGATGTAGCCGCCGTAGCGCCTCTGGTTCTTGCGCAGCAGCGTGCCGAAGGCCTGCACCATCGACTCGCCCCGAGAGCGCATGCGCGCGGCGATGGCCTGCCAGTACTCCTGGAAGATCGTGGCCGTGACGAAGGCCGAGAGGCCCCAGCAGCCCACGGTCCAGTAGCCGATGCGCTCCCAGTAGATCGCGGAGAGGACGACCGCGACGGTGATCCCGGCCAGCCCTGGCCGGATGAACTGCCGGCGCAGGCTGGTCGGCGTCGCCTTGCGCCACGCGATCAGCGGGCCCACGCCCGTCAGCAGGAGCAGGATCAGGCTGGGAATGCCGGTGGTGGCGTTGAAGAACTTCGGGCCCACGGTCATGCGGTCGCCGCTGATCGACTCGCTGAAGACCGGCAGCATGGTGAAGCCGAAGACGATGGCGAGGATCACCATGAACACCCAGTTGTTCAGGACGAAGCTCGCCTCGCGGGAGACCACGCTCTCCAGCTTGTTCGGGCTGGCGAGGTCCTTGCGGCGGTAGCGCACGGCGATGGTGTAGGCGGTCATCATCACCACCACGTACGCGGCGAAGACCGGCTTGTACCATCCCGCGTCAGTGAACGCGTGCACCGACTGCACGATGCCGCTGCGCGTGAGGAAGGTGCCGAAGATGCACATGCCGTAGGTCAGGCCGATCAGCACCACGTTCCAGGTCCGCAGCATGTTGCGCTTCTCCTGGATCATCACCGAGTGCAGATAGGCAGTGGCGGCGAGCCAGGGCATGAGGGAGGCGTTCTCCACGGGATCCCACGCCCAGTAGCCGCCCCAGCCGAGCACCTCGTAGGCCCAGCGTCCACCGAGGATGATGCCGAGCCCGAGCGCGAGCCAGGCAAAGAGGCTCCAGCGACGCGTCGTGCGGAACCACGTCGTCCCCAGCTCGCCCGTGATCAGCGCGGCCAGCGCGAAGGAGAAGGGCACCGCGAAGCCCGTGAAGCCGAGGTAGAGCGTGACGGGGTGGATCAGCATGACGGGATGCTGCAGGAGCGGATTCAGGCCGTCGCCGTCGGAGAGCAGCTTGTCGTAGGGCACGCGCTCGAAGGGGTTGGTGGCGAAGTTGATCAATACGAGGAAGAAGG
>CAZQMY010000425.1:0-5259 GCA_964594405.1 uncultured Spirochaetaceae bacterium
GTCCGAGAAGGTCGCCGTGCCCTTGTCCGCCGCCACCACCAGGTAGGGGTCGTCACCGTCCACGCGGATGACGTCGGCGGGGGGGACGACCTCACCGGCGACGAGGTTGTCGGTGAGGTCGAGGAGCGCGCTGATGAAGGTGCGGTAGCACGAGACGCCCTCCGCGTGCAGGGCATCGCGTCCGCCCTCGCTGGGCGGGCGCTTCACGACGAAGCCGCCTTTCGCGCCGACCGGCACGATCACCGCATTCTTCACCTGCTGCGCCTTCACCAGGCCGAGGATCTCCGTACGGTAGTCCTCCTGCCGATCCGACCATCGGAGGCCGCCACGGGCGACCGAGCCGCCTCTGAGGTGGACGCCTTCGACGCGCGGCGAGTAGACGAAGATCTCGTAGGCGGGCCTCGGCAGCGGGATGTCCGAGATGCGACCCGGGTCCAGCTTGAAGGCAAAGTAGTCGCGCAGCTCGCCGGCTTGGTCGCGCTGGAAGTAGCTGGTCCTCAGGGTCGCCTCGATCAGCTCGACGTATCGCCGGATGATGCGGTCCTCGTCCAGGCTCGCGACGGAATCCAGCGCCCGATCGATGCGAGCACGGTTCACGAAGGCGCGCTCGCTGCCATCCGCACAGGCGCGCTCTGCGACATGGGGATGGAAGCGGGCCCTGAAGAGGCCGACGATGTCCTCGGCGATGGAACGATGATGGGAGAGTGTCTCCGCGATGTATCTCAGGCTCAGATGGAACCCGATCTGCTTGAGATAGCGCGCATATGCGCGAAGGAGCGCCACTTCGCGCCAGCCCAGCCGAGTGCCCAGGATCAGTCGGTTGAAGCTGTCGTTCTCGGCCCGTCCGTACCAGATGGCCGAGAAGGCGGGCCCGAAGTGCTCGCGCACGTGCCCCAGGTCGATCTCATGGGGATAGTCGAGCAGGAAGTCGTGGATCCAGACGATCCGCCCATCCGAGAGCCGGATCGAGTAGGGATGCTCGCCCGAGACCTGGAGACCGAGGTTCTCGAGGACGGGAATCACGTCGCTCAGGACCATCCGCTGGGCGGGGTGGAAGAGCTTGAAGCGCAGTCGGTTCTTCTCCTCCTCGACGGAGCGGAAGAAGTGCATGGCGATGGAATCCGGCCCCTGCAGCTCGCCGATGGCCCGGATGTCCGCCACGGCGGCCCGGGGCTCGAAGTCCTCCATGTAGCTGGCCGGGAAGACGCCCTGGAACTCACGCCCGATGCGAACGCCCTCCTCCTCGCCGTGCGCCTCCACCAGGGCATCCACCAGCTGCTCGTCCCAGGTGCGCGAGATGCTGACCACCCTCGCCTCGATCGCGGAGACGTCGTAGGCGGGGGGGCCATCCTCCCCGACCCGGAAGACGAAGTGCGTCCGCGCGAGGTTCGACTCCGAGAAGTAGGTGGTGAACTCGGTCTCCGTCGCGGCGAACCAGTTCTGGAGCTCGTCCTGGATCGTGCGTCGGAGGTCGGTGTTGTAGAGATCGCGGGGCGTGTAGACGAGGCAGGAGATGAACTTCTCATGGCGATCCCGGCGCACGAAGAGCCGTACACGCTTGCGCTCCTGCATGCGCATCACGCCCAGGGCCGCGCGCAGCAGCTCTTCGTCGTTCGAGAGGAAGAGCTCCTCGCGCGGAAATGTCTCCAGGACGTGCTGGAAGTGCCGGCCGTGGAAGGTGTGGTCATGGGCGCCGCTCCGCTCCATCACCCGCTGGATCCTGCCTCGAACCACGGGGATGTCGAGGGGGTCGAGGCGATACACCACCGACGTATAGAGCCCGAGGATCCGCAGCTCGCCGCAGACCTCGCCCTCTTCGTCGAAGCGCTTGATGGTCACGTAGTCCGAGTAGGCGCTGCGATGGACCGTCGAGCGGATCGCAGACTTCGCGAAGCCGACGAGCTCCGGATCGAGCAGGTTGCCCACCTGGCTCGGGCGGAGCTGGCGCAGCGGCACGCTCGTTCGGCCACGGCGGGCCTTGCGGAGGAGCCCGAGCTTCGCCGTGGGCTCCTCGGTCAGGTGACGCACACCCCCTTCGTTCCGGATCGCGACCTCCGTCATTCCGAGAAAGGTGAAGTGATCGTCGAGCATCCAGTCCAGCAGACGTACAGCCTCGTCGGTGCTCTCGGGCCAGACGGCCGACGGCGGTCGCTTGCGCATCTCTTCGGCAAGGGCGCCCACGCGTGCCCGCATGGTCTGGAAGTCGTCGACGACCAGGAGCACGTCCTCGATGACCGAGCGAATCCGCGCTTCGAGGGCTGCGCGAGCCCGCGCGGAGGAGTGACGGATCACCTCGAGGTGGAGGGCCATCTCGCAGCGCCCCTCGTCCACGTCGCGCCAGCCGACGACCCGGCCGTCCTCCGCCCGGACCGGATGGAGGCTCGCGCCGTGTGTGAGCTGGATCGCGATCTCCTCCCGATCGAGCGCGAGACGGATGGAGTCCAGGAGGAAGGGAGCGGTCTTCGCGATCACACGAATCACCGTCCCGCTGCAGACCCAGCCATCCTCCTCCAGCGTGGGGTTGAAGACCTCGACGATGGCCCGCTCGCTCGGATCACGCTGCATCGCGCGCCACCAGCCGAAGGCGTTGCCGTAGACGTCGGAGATGACGCGCCCCTCGAGCTCTTCCAGGGGAAATTCCTCATGGAAGCGCCGGGCGAAGTCGATCAACGCGCTCGCGCGCTCCCCCTCCAGACGGCGCTCGATCTCCGCCTGGAGCTGGGCCTGGAACTTCTGCTGACTCTCGCAATTGACGATGGACATCCCACCCCCGGAAGCGACCACGCAGCGAGCGTGGTCCGACACGACCCTCAGGAGCAGATATCGGAGGACTGCGAGTTCGGGTTGAGAACGAGGCCAGGCCCGTCGATCAGGCGCCAGGTCGGCGGGCTGCCGCCCTTGCCCTCAAGTCGACTGCCAGGCCTGGGCCAGCCGGAACCCCCACCAGACGGCGAGCAGCCCGAGCACGTTGCTCGCCACGACGTTCGCGGCGGCCGTGGCGAAGCGCTGCGCTTCGAGCAGTGAAAAGGTCTCGTAGCCGTAGGTCGAGAAGGTCGTGAATCCACCCAGGAGGCCGACGAGGACGAAGAAGCGGAGCTCGTCGCGAACCAGCGGCGGCGTCGTGAAGAGCGTGCCGAGGAAGCCGATCAGGAGGCAGCCCACGACGTTCACCGCGATGGTGGCGATGGGCAGCTCGCCCTGCGGACGCGCAGAGACGGAGGCGACGGCGAAGCGACAGAGCGCGCCCAGTCCCCCCCCGAGCGCGACCAGGATGAATTTCGTCATACCAGCGCCTCCGCGCCCGTGTGCAGATCGGGCGCTCGACACGCTAGCAAAGCGCGCGCCGCGCGAGGAATGACGGGGGCGGGGAGGCGCCGCCGCTATTGCGCCTTCGCGATGGCCTTCAGGGATCCCCGATAGACCGTGGGCGGGACGATGGATCCGGCCTCGAGCCGCAAGGTCTCCTCCTCGCGAATCACCTCGAGGATGGGTCGCGAGACCTCGACGATGCTCGCGACGACGTAGTAGCGCTCTTCGTGCGCACGATCGTGGGCCCCCAGCACCGACTCCAGCTGGGTCCGGGCGGCGCGCAGCTCGAGCACGTGGGTACCGAAGGGGCCGCTCAGGACCACCTCGTACTCGCTCCCGGCGCGGCGGATGTCGCGGAGATGCCCGGCGAAGGCGACGCTCGGTCCCATGCTGGCGAGCCCCTCCTGGATCTCCGCAGAGAAGCGCACGGTCTCGTCGAACATCATCGGGAAGTAGTGCACGGGTGCCCCCAGATCCCGGGCGAAGCTCTCGAGCCCCGGATCCTCCTCCATGAAGAGGTCGCGGGCAGCGTCGTGCTGGGCGCGGTGGCCGGCGCGATCCGAGCCGCGCATCGGCGCACAAGCGAGACTGAAGGCAACCCCGACGAGGATGCAGGCTACGGGAAACGATCGGGAGAAGGATTGGGAACGCAAGATGGGCTCCTCCTACGAGGCGTCTTCCAGCTGACGCCAGGCCATGTTTTGTCGATGCGACGACACGTTGCGATCCAACGACCTCTTCTTGGTGCGGCGATCTTCTTCCGTGCGACCACCGGGGACGCAGGGCCCTCTTCGTCAGGACGGTTGGGGCAGTGGAGGCCGAATCCGTGCGTGGTCGCGGGAATCGTGGGCCGTCGACCCTACGCCCGAAGGCTCCGCTCGGGCCTTGCACCCAGTGGCGCTCGGCGACACCGGGCGCTGCTCAGGCGATGGCCTTGCCTTCACGCAGCTCGGCGATGCGCGCGCTGCTCATGCCGCACCATTCGGCGAGCACCTCGTCGGTGTGCTCGCCGACGCGAGCCGGCGGCCGCGAGATGCCGGAGTCCGTTCGGCTGAAGCGCGGCGCGGGGCGCGGCTGGGCGATTCCCTCGACCTCGACGTAGGTGCCGCGGGCCTGGTTGTGGGGATGCGCGCGAGCCTCGGCGAGAGTGAGCACGGGCGCGAAGCAGACGTCGGTGCCTTCGAAGAGCGCACACCACTCGTCCCGGGTGCGTGTCGCGAAGACGGCGGCGATCTTCTCCTTGAGCTCGGGCCAGCGGTCCCTCTCCATCTGCGGGAAGTCCTCGCGATCGAGCTCGAGCTTGTCGAGCAGCAGGGCGTAGAACTGGGGCTCGTAGGAGCCGATGGACACGAATCTGCCGTCGCGGCACGCATAGACGTCGTAGAAGTGCGAGCCTGAGTCGAGCATGTTGGTGCCGCGCTCGTCGCTGTTGAAGCCGAGCTGCTGCGTCGCGTGGAAGATGGTCATCAACGCAGCGGCGCCGTCGACCATGGCCGCATCGACCACCTGCCCGAGACCCGAGCGCTCGCGCTCGAGGAGCGCGCAGACCATGCCGTAGGCGAGGACCACGCCGCCGCCGCCGAAGTCGCCCACGAGATTGAGCGGCACAGTGGGGGGCGCGCCGCGCCGACCGATGGGATGGAGCGCGCCGGCCAGCGCGATGTAGTTGATGTCGTGCCCGGCCGCCGAGGCGAGGGGCCCGGCCTGCCACCAGCCGGTCATGCGTCCATAGACGAGCCTCGGGTTGCGCGCGAGGCAGGGATCGGGGCCCAGACCGAGGCGCTCCATCACGCCCGGTCGGAAGCCCTCCATCAAGCCATCGGCGTGGTCGAGCAGCTCGAAGAGGGTCGCCACACCCTCGGGATGCTTGAGATCGACGCAGATGCAGCGCCGGCCGCGCGAGAGCAGATCGTACGCCGGGTTCGGGTAGAGACCGGGCCCGGGCCGCTC
>CAZQMY010000426.1:0-5232 GCA_964594405.1 uncultured Spirochaetaceae bacterium
GGTCGGCCAGCTCGAGAAGACCTTGATTCCTTCTCGGATGTTCGGATTCGAGAGCACGTCGAGCGTCTCGTAGTTCTCGATATACGAATCGAGGATGCCGACAACCGTTGCCGAGAAGCCACACTGCGGCTGCTGGCGATTGCCCTTCATGAAGAGCATCACGTCGTTCTGTGAGATCAGACTCTCGATCTGCTGCTTGGTGGCATCGTCCAGGCTCATGATGGGGCTCCTCGACCTCTCTGGCGCGATCGCGCCGATTCGAACATGCGGACAGCCCCGACCGTGGGGTGCCGTGATCTCCAGGGACCGTATCCCCGCCGATCCCATCCGGGCGGGCTGCACAAGACCAGATGCCGCAGAGCCTCGTCGGGTTACGGCGTCGGCCTTGTCCAGATCCGTCCGGGAGCCGGCGCCCCGGAACATAGCGGGCCCTTCGCCCGACGCCCCGGGCCGGCGTCGAGCGCCGTGGCGGCCCCGGGTGGACCCGCCGGCTCACGGTCCGGCCGGCGGAGCCCTCGCCGAGGGCTAGTTGATGAAGGCCTGGCTGTCCTTGATCTTCTGCGTGCAGAGCTCGAGGATGGCCTCCGTGTCTTCCGGGCCGAGGTCCAGGAAGGCCCAGGCGGGCTTCGAGGACACGTCCAGATCCTCGGCCGGGCCGCTCCGCCCGACACCGAGCCGGGTCAGGCAGAGACTGGTGATGGTGGTGCAGGCGGTGATGCGCGCCGTGTCCTCTTCCAGATCGGCGAGCCTGCGCGAATCGTGGTGGTAGCGGATCACCGAGACCAGCAGCGGGGGCAGCTTCCATCGCTCGGCGACCGCGGCCCCCAGGACGGCGTGATCGAATCCGAACTGCGCCTGCTCGGCCTCGACGAAGCCGATCTTCTCATTGTACACGCGGGCCATCACCTTCTCGTACTCATCGCGATGGCTGTTGGCGAGGGCCGTCTTTCCGATGTGGTGCATGAGGCCGGCGGTGAAGGCCACGTCCTTGTCGACGCCGATCTTGGCGTGCTGTGCGAGGGCCGAAGCCACCGGGCCAGCCAGTGCCGAGTGCTGCCAGAGCAGCTTCTCCATCAGGCCGAAGCGCTTGAAGGTCTGCTTCATCGACGCGGCGAGCACGAGGTTCCGCACCGTCATGGTGCCGAGCAGGCTGATGGCGTGACCGAGGCTCTGGATCTCACTGGGGAATCCGTAGAGCGCAGAGTTGGCGATCTTGAGGATGCGCGCCGCGATGGCGCTGTCCCGCTCGATCAGCTGACGGATGTCGTCGATCGACGTGTTCGGATCGTCCACGGCCTTGACGACCTGGTCCGCGATCATGGGCATGGCCGGCAGATCATCGGCGGCCTTGCGGATGTATCGCTCCAGCTTCTCGGCGGTTCCCACGCGTCGTTCCCCTTGGTGGATGGGCTTCGTGGATGGGCGATCAGGCCCGGACCTCCATCTCCCCGACCCCACCCCCTTCGACCACTCGGCAACTTTGCATGAGCGCCGGAATCGCGTGGGAGGGCGGAGTCGCGGCGATCGGGCGTCGGGCACGAATGCCCGAGTGCAGGCGGGCGGCTGCGGTGAAGGCAGCAGCGAGGCGCCGGGCGAACGCCTGGTCTCTCGGGGACGGCGCGCTCAGCTCGTGAGGCGCACCAGGTCGGCGAGCACCTGAAGGGCTTCGAGCTGCTGCGGAGAAGGCGCGTCGTCGTCCTCCTCGTCGTTCGAGGCGGTTCGCTGATCCTCGTCCTGCCCGGTCTCGGTGTCGGCGCTCCCGTCCGTCGGTTCCTCGCCCGGTTCCTCGCCCGGCTCCTCGCCCTTCTCCTCGGAGTTGCCGTTCTTCTGGCGCTCGGCCTCCTCCTTCTCCTTCATGAGATCGGCCAGGTTGACCACGCCGCCACGCGCCTCGGCCTTGGCTGCGCGCTCGCGCATCTCGGCGAAGTCCTCGCTGGTCTCGATGCGCTTTGCGGAGTTCGAGGCGAGCTGGGTGAGCAGCTCCGGCGTGAGGGCAGGCCAGGGGGTCTTCTTGGAGGAGATCCTGGAGCCCGGGCGGAAGGCGTCGTCGATGAAGGGCGGGATGGTCTGCTCGGGGAGCGAGTAGTCCTGATGTCGCTCGCCGAAGTCGTCGGTGGCGAAGATCGAGGGAATGTTGATGTCCGACCCGACGCCGGAGTGCTGCGTCGAGCGCCCGCCAGGGCGGAAGAAGAGGGCGGTGGTGACCTTCAGGGCACCGAGGCCCTCGGGCAGCGGGACCATGCTCTGCACGGTGCCCTTGCCGAAGGTGTGGTCGTCGCCGACGATCACAGCGCGTCCGTAGTCCTTCATGGCGCCCGCGACGATCTCCGACGCCGAGGCGGAAACGCGGCTGGTCAGGACGACCATGGGACCGTCGTAGACGATGTCCTCGTCCGGATCGCGCAGCACCTGCACCTTGGAGTAGGTGTCCTTGACCGCCACGACGCCCCCATCCTTGATGAAGTAGCCGGCGATCGCGACGGAGTTCTCGAGCAGTCCCCCTCCATTGCGCGACAGGTCGAGGAGCAGGCCGTCGGCCTTCTCCTTCTTGACCTGCTTGAGCAGCGCGTGGATGTCCCGCGAGCTCTGCCGCTCGCCCGGATTGCGGCCGCCGTAGAACGAGGGCAGCTCGATGACGGCGAGCTTGGCCTTGCGGCCGTCGAGATCGACCTCCTCGAAGCGGAGCTTTGCCGCCTGCTTCTCGAGGTTGATCTTGTCGCGGACGATGGTGACGCGGAAGCGCTCGGTGGTTCCCTCCTGACGGAGGATGGTGAGGTGCACCTTGGTGCCGCGCTTTCCGCGGATCAGCCGGACGACGTCGCGAAGCTCCATGTCGATGATGTCGATGGGCTCCGAGCCGTCCTGCGCCACGGCGATGATCTTGTCCTTGGGCTTCAGCACGTCGAGCATGTCTGCGGCCCCACCCGGGATCACCTCTTCGACCACCGAGTAGCCGTCGCGGCTCGACAGGGCCACACCGATGCCCTCCAAGGAGAGCCCCATGCTGATCTGGAAGTCCTCGAGGACGTCGCTGGAGAGGTAGTTCGAGTGGGGGTCGAGGGCTGAGGCGAAGGCGTCGAGATAGGCCGAGTAGACGTCTTCTGCCGTCTGCTCGCGCACGCGCTTGGTCATCAGCTCGTAACGGTGCTTGAGCTTCTCCTTCGCTTCGGCGATCTCCATGTCGGAGCTGATGTAGTTGGACATCTGGAAGTGCACGAGCTTCGTGATCAGCTCGTCGCGATCTTCGTCGGTGCGCGGATGACCACGCTTGTCGGGATCGATGATCAGCACCACATCGGTGTCGAGGGCGTAGTTCTCGTCGTCCAGGACCTCGGTGACGTACTTCTCCATGCGATCGAAGCGCTTGAGGACGTCCTCCTGGATCGAGAGCAGCGTCGAGCAGTCGCCCTCTCGGACGTCCTGCAGCGTCGCCTTGAGCTTGAAGCGCAGCTCGTCGATCTCGTCCTTGAGATAGAGGGACTTCGACGAATCCAGCCGCTTGAGATAGGTCTCGACGATGCGCTCCCGGAGCTCGTCGTTGAGGTAGCGGAACTGGAAGTGCTTGTGGAGGTAGGTGCGCGTGAGCTCGGGGATCCGCACGCAGGTCAGCTTCGTTTCGGTCCGGGCATGCGCTGCGGTGGCGCCGACGAGAACGAGGAGCAAACCGACGAGGTTGAGCGCGCGTGTTCTTCGATGATTCATGAAAACCAATAATAACAGGGAGGTCGCACCCTGCTTGCATCTCGGGGCTCCAGAATGGATCCCTGACCGTCGCTCATCGGATGGATGGCCAGCTCTCTGTACCGGTTCCACCCGACGACGGGCGTTCGGGATTCCAGAGGTGATTCCGCGGGGGCACGACCCTGGGCCCCGCGCCGGCCTCCCGGAATGAGGGACGCTCCCCGAGCAGGCGGCTCGGGGAGCGTCCGGATCGATCGGCGGGGCCCGCGCAGAAGCCCACGGCCATCGTGGCGTGGCGTGCCCGTGGCGATCAGGGCGTGCTCAGGAAGGCATCACACGCAT
This sequence comes from uncultured Spirochaetaceae bacterium, assembly GCA_964594405.1. Lineage (GTDB taxonomy): Bacteria > Myxococcota_A > UBA9160 > UBA9160 > UBA4427 > CAZQMY01. Next base: position 4,024 of record CAZQMY010000426.1, read on the forward strand.
CGATGAGGTCACCGGTGGGGAATTCGTTCACGGTGCCCAGTGAGATGTTGCCCTCGACGCCGATGATGATGGGCGGGAAGCCCGGCAGGATCTCAGCCTCGAACTGGTCGCTCAGCTCCTGCGAGATCAGCATGCCGCCGCCGTCGGCGTTGCCGAAGATCAATCCGATCAGATCGGCGATGGAGAGCTCGCTGGTGTCCTGCACGTTGAGCGGGAACGGGAAGCCGTCCGGAATCGCGCTCGCGAACAGCTCGTTGCCGAGCAGTACGCGGGTGTTGAAGGCCGCGTCGAGGGACATCAGCCCGGCCAGGATGTCGATCAGGACGCTGCCGCCGCCGGGATTGTCCTGATCCGGGACGATGCAGACCTCACCGGTGGGGATCCCCAGGATCTCGAAGGGTGTGCCCGCGAAGAGCAGCTCATCCACGGTGATCAAGCCGTTCAGCCCCCCGTTCACGAGCAGGTCGAGGAGGCTCAGGGAGAGGGTGATCGTGGTGTCCACCCCGCCCTCGAGGCCCAGATCGAAGGACTGTGCAGCCGGGGTATCGGGCGAGAGCGTCATGGTGATGACGTTGTCCTCGCCGACCAGCGCCAGCGTCTGGGGTAGCTGGATGTCTCCACACGCGATCGACGTCGCGCCGAAGGCCGTGATCGAGAGCAACTTGAGCGTCTTGCCGAAGGCCATGACTCCCCCTGATGTGACGTCTTTCGCCACTCTATGTCCAGGATTCGGTTCGCGATGAGGTTCGCGGATTCTCAGCTCGTGCCAGACCCGGCACAGGTCCGGACCCGGTCGGGCGACCCTGGGCCCGTGCGTGCCGCGGGGCGAATGCGGACTCGACAGCCTTGCCCTTCGCAAGCTGGTCCTGCTCTGATGGGTGCGGGTCTACTCTGAGTGCGGGCCTGCTCGATGCCTGCTTCCGCTCGCGATGCACGATCGTCGGAGTGATCCCGTCGCCGCGCATCCCCCCGCTTATAAACCACGGCGCTCGGCAGTGGAATCGGTATTCGCATCGAACGCCAGAAAAATGTCCTTCTGGCACAGGAAGTTAGAGGCTCTTTGGGCGGAGCCTGCGTGCGCGGGGTGCGGCGGCGCGTGCCGATTCTGCCGACCACGGCGGTGATTCCCGCGGGCGATGTGATCGGAGTCGGCGACCACGGGAGTCCGATCGGGAGGGGGCCGGGCACCGATGCTCGCCGGAAGCGGAC
>CAZQMY010000427.1:0-5231 GCA_964594405.1 uncultured Spirochaetaceae bacterium
GATTCAGCCCCAGGTCGGCGCAGCCGACCGCGCGAACCCCGCCGGCCCGACCATTTTCCCAAGTCGCGACTCTCCGCTTGAGCCGAAGCCGTGCGGCTCGATCCGGATGGGCGGGATTCAGCCCCAGGTCGGCGCAGCCGACCGCGCGAACCCCGCCGGCCCGACCATTGAGCGATACGCGAGTCTCCGCTCACGTAGCCTCGGCCGGCGAAGTCCGTGAGGTGCAGCGGCAGGGGGAGCCCGACGCTCGCGGTGCCGGCCGGCAGAGCATCCGCAGCGTCCGCCACGCCGTCGCCGTTCACGTCGGCCCGCGCGAAGCCGGAGCCGCCGTCGGGGTCCACCTCGATGGTGAAGTGGTCGGCCCTGCCGCGGAAGTCCCACTCGAGCTTCAGCGTCCGCGGACGGCCGTCGGCGGTCGCCGTGGCCGACGCGAAGGCCCCGCCCAGAGCAGCCGCTCCATCGACGCCCGACTCGCCGCAGCCAGAGAAGAGCGCCAGGACGAGGATGGTGAGCGTCGTCGCGGTGCACAGGAGAGGTCGGCAGGCCCGCGCGCGCGAGGGTGTGCGGGCCGGGCCGTGGGTGAGCGGATCTCGCCGAAGATCGCGAGGGAGATGGATGCGTCGCATGGTCGTTCCTTCAAGGTGACTCGGCTCGGCATCGCGCCGTGGCCACGCCGCCGAGGCGATCAGCACCGGATCGACGATGGGGAGCCGGCCGGATTCGCGGGGCGACCGTGCGCTCGGCGGCCCCTTTCCGGCGTAGACGAGCCTCGGCCGCATTAGCCATCTGCCCGCCCGACGCGAGTCGTCGGATCGAAACCGGCACCTCGACGACGGCGCCACGGGCAGCGTCGCATCATCGAGCGCGATGGCATCGAGGCTCGGCCGCGTTTCAGGGAACTTTCAGATTCGCCCGATCTTGGCCTGGTATCGTGAACCGCAGCTAATTCGTCCTACGCGCGACCCTCGCGCGGGCGACCCCATCGTGAACCGCTCACCCCAAGAACCCGCGCGACGGTCGCGTAATCGAGCCGCGGGCGCACACTCGAGAAAGGAGACCCCCATGAAGATCGAACGAGCTCTCAAGACCGCGCGCCGAGTCTGCGTGATCGGGGCGCTGGCTGTCGCTGCCTGCCTCGTCCTCGCCTGCGAGGAGGCTGGTGAGTTGAACACAGGTGGCAGCACCTGCACCGCCGAGGTGGCCGCGGCGCGCTGCCAGCGCTGCCTCGACTCCTGCGGTCCGACTTCCTGCAACTGCGACATCTCCTGCTCCGGCTGCTGAAGGCGCTCCCGGGAGCGGGCGCGAGCGTGTGAACGGACGCCGGCGCCGGACGAATAGCGCTAGCCGAAGCCGTGCGGCTCGATCCGGATGGGCGGGATTCAGCCCCAGGTCGGCGCAGCCGATCGCGCGAACCCCGCCGGCCCGACGATTGGAATCAGGGTCTATTTCGGTGACATGGTTTGGAGATCATTCCGGGGACGTGGTTGACACTTCCCCGGGCCCGAAGGAGTTTCGGGCAGGCTCGACCCGCCCTTCGTCCTGGTCGAAGAAGCCCAGGTCGAATTCGAGGAAGCTGACGAGCCAGACCTGATCGTCGACCTCTCGGAGGCGGACGAGCTCCCCTGCGAAGGGCCGGCTGAAGCTGACCCTCCTTCTGTATCTATCCGCTGAAGATGCGTCCGCACCGGGTCACCCGGACTTCTTCAGCTGGCAACCGTCCATCGTATCCGAGAGCTGATCACCGAGGCGTGGGCAGTGGTCGATGCCAGGCAGGCGCGTCCTGGCCTGGTTCTGCTCGCTGGTCGAGTCAGCGAAGCTCTCCGGCGTCCGGCAACGGGCCAGCCAACGCGAAGCCACGTCGCGGGCCATTCGGAATCCCTTCGCGACCCCGCCCACCCGCGGCATCGAATCGTCACGATCCTGGGAGTGATCTCCGCGTTGACCCCCGGCCCACGAGGATGCGAGAATCGCCGGGAGCCTGCCGGCAGACGGCACCGCGGGTTCCGGCGTCCGGAAGCGGATTCCGTGGTCGGCACGCTTCCAGATGCTCGAAGCACTGGCCACGGTGGCGTTCGATGAGGCCACCGCCAACGGAGCCCCGCAGCTGGACGCATCGTCGGCCTCTGCGGTCAGCAGCAGCGAACGCACCATCTGCTCGTCGCCTTTCCGCTGGAGGCGTTCGACGGAGCCCCGCGATGCCGAGCCGCCTCCGCCGACGCACCGCAGCGCTGATCGCGCCTCTGGTCTGGGCGGGCTGGCTCACGCTGATGTCCCGGGGCGACCACTGGGCGCTCTTCAACGACAACGCCTTCATGACCATCACGATGGTCTTCGGCTCCTTCATCGCCGGCGCGACGAGCGAGGGCGGTGGCGCCGTCGCCTTTCCGGTGATGACGTTGCTCTTCGGAATCGAACCCGTCGTGGCGCGCGACTTCGCTTTGATGATCCAGGCAGTCGGCATGACCGCGGCGGCGGCCACGATCGCCCTGCTCCGGATTCGCGTCGAGTGGCGGGCCGTGCTCTGGGGAACCCTCGGCGGGGCAGCCGGGATCGTCGCGGGCATCGAGTGGGTCGCGCCGCGAGTCGCGCCCGCCTACGTGAAGATGTTCTTCACGAGCCTCTGGCTCGCCTTCGGCGCGAGCCTCTTCTGGCTGAACAGGAACCGCGAGCGCCGCGTCTTTCGGCGAGTGCCGGAGTTCCGGCCATCCCACGGCGTGCTCCTGCTGGCGGTCGGCCTGCTCGGCGGCGTGGTCAGCGGGCTCACGGGCAGCGGACTCGACATCCTCACCTTCACGCTGCTCTCGCTGTTCTTCCGGATCGACGAGAAAGTCGCGACGCCGACCTCCGTGGTGCTCATGGGAGTGAACTCGGTGCTGGGATTCGCGTGGCTCGGTGCGATTCGGCAGACCGTCCAGCCCGAGGCCTGGAGCTACTGGTGGGTGTGCGTGCCCGTCGTCGTCGTCGGCGCGCCCCTCGGTGCGCGATTCATGAACGAGCGGACGCGCCACATCGTGGCCGCCTTCCTGCTCCTCTCGATCGGTATCCAGTTCGTCGGCTCCCTGTGGATCGTGCCGCAGACACCCAGACTGCTCGGCTTCAGCGCAGCCACGTTCGCAATCGGGCTCTTGCTCTTCGGCGGCATGTCGCGGCTGGGAGCGATGCGGGCACGACGAGGCAGCAGCGACACCAAGATGTGCGCGTCCGTCGCAGCGTCTGCGCAGCGCGTGCGTCGGGGGGTACCGCCCTGAGGACGCTGGACGGATGAGCAGACCCGCTGGCTCGGCCGGGAGAGGCCGGCGGAGGCGCGTCGCTCGACTTGGACGTCGACGTGTGCGGTCGCCTGGGGATTCGAGGCAGCGAGGCGAAGCCATTTGCGTCGAGATCTCCCGTTTGATCTGTGACGCGCTTGCTGCCTCCGAGGGGCAGTGCCCGGGCGATCGGGGCGCGCCCGCGCTCGAACCGGGCGCCACACTGCCGATCGCGTGGCGAAATCGCGCTGCTCGCGTCTTCGTACCCGAATCGTTGCGAAGGGATCAGAACCCGCCGGTCTCCGCGGCGACGCTCGAGCGGTACCCTTTCGGCCTCGAAGGAGGCGTCGATGGGCAAGACCTGGGAGGCCCTGTGCCGGGCGGATCGTGAGCGACAGGAGCGGGAAGTGCGTCAAGGGCGAGAAGAGCGCGAGGCCGCCCTGCCGCCGACGGCGGGGAGCGAGGCGGTGCAACGGGTCCTCGAGGATCTCGCCACCATCCAGGTCGCCGTACACGCGCTCGAAGATCGGCTGGAGTCCGAGCTCGCTGGCATGAACGACGAGGTTCGCGAGACCGTGACGAAGCTGTGCGAGCAGATGGCCGCCCAGCAGCGCAACGCCTCAGATGCTCGGCAGGCTGAGCTCGCCCGACTGGAGGGCGTGACGGAGCGGGTGGTCCGCGGTGTCCGCTGGGGACTGATCGCCCTCGGTCTCGTCGTCGTGCTGGGGCTGGTCTTGATCTGACGCAGCCTCGAACGGGGTGTCCGCCAGGTCGACCGGGCCCTCGAAGCCGACAAGTCCGATGCGGCACAAGGCGGGACCGGCACTCGGCCCACCCGAGCCTATGCGCCAAGCACGTGTCCTCGCGCCTGGACCTCGCTCTCCCTATCTCCCTATCTCCCTAGACGCCCGGCACTCCTTCCGCCGGTGTCGTCGCAGCATCCCCCACCACCAGTCGCTCGAAGAAGGGCTGCAGATCGGACTCCTCCAGATTCTCGCGCGACAGGAGAAGCGTGGCGCTCTCCTCCAGCAGGCCGAGGTTGCGTCTCAATGTGAGTTCTGCGCGCTGGAAGGCGGAGTCGACGATCGATCGGATCGCCAGGTCGATCTCACGGCTCGTCTGCTCGCTGTGGTTTCGGGGCGCGAGGCCCGGCGTTCCGAGCAGGCCCGTGTCCGGCGAGGCGTAGGCCGCGCTGCCGAGCTCGGGCACCATCGCGTAGCGCGTGACCATGTCGCGTGCGATCTGGGTGGCGCGCGAGAGATCGTCCGCCGCGCCCGTCGAGTAGTGCCTGAAGATCACCCACTCGGCCGCTCGGCCGCCCTGGAGCACCGCGACCTTCGCCTCCATTTCTTCGCGGGTTGCCAGGAAGCGGTCCTCAGTGGGACGCTGCATCGTGTAGCCCAGTGCGCCCATGCTCCTCGGGATGATCGAGACCTTGTGGACGGGATCGCTGCACGGGAGGCTGGCGGCCACGAGTGCGTGTCCCATCTCGTGGTGGGCGATGATCTTCCGCTCGCTCGGACTGAGCACGCGGTTCCGCTTCTCCACGCCGGCGACGACGCGCTCGATGGCCGCAGTGAAGTCGGCCATCTCGATGCGCTCGCCCCGGCGACGCGTAGCGGTCAGCGCGGCCTCGTTGACGAGGTTGGCGAGATCGGCCCCGGTGAAGCCGACGGTCAGCGCGGCGATGGCTTCGGTGGACAGGCCGGAGGCCCGCTCGACCTCGCGAAGGTGGACCTTCAGGATCGCCTCTCGCCCGCGCAGGTCCGGGCGGTCGACGAGGATCTGACGATCGAAGCGGCCGGCCCGAAGCAGAGCCGGGTCGAGGATCTCGGGCCGGTTGGTCGCGGCGAGCAGCACGATTCCAGCGCGTGCGTCGAAGCCATCGAGCTCCACCAGCAGCTGATTCAGGGTCTGCTCCTTCTCGTCGTTGCTGCCATGGCCCATGTGCGACGAGCGCGCCTTGCCGAGCGCGTCCAGCTC
>CAZQMY010000428.1:0-5224 GCA_964594405.1 uncultured Spirochaetaceae bacterium
AGCGCAGCAGGCGATGGGCTCTTTCGCGCCCGCGGATCCGAGCGCGGCAGCGGCGACCGAGGCCAACCTGCTGGAGAGCGATCGCTTCTGGCCGATCCGAACGGCTCTGGTCGCCGATCTGCCCATCGAGGGTCGCCCGGTTCCGCTGAAGAAGGGCACCGAGGGAGTCCTGATCCGCGTCGAGGATGATGGGATGGTGCGCGTCGACTTCGGTCGCCATGGTCTCTACACGATCCCCCCGGCAAAGACCGATATCGTGCAGCGCGCCAACGAGGTGCGCCTCGGCAAGCGGCACAAGGATGGTCCCGTGTTCACCTGGGCGATGGGCGCGCGAATCGTGCGGGCCACGGGCGATGAGCCGATTCCCTATGGCATGGACAAGGCCTTTCGGAAGCGCGGCTTCCTCTCGGTCTTCGTCGACATCGAGGACCAGGCGGGCTATGCGGCCATCGCCAAGGCGCTCGCGCCGTTGAATGATCGGCATGGCGTGCTGACCATGGTCTTCCAGAAGGGGCGCGTTCCCGAGGCCAAGATGCTCGAGCTGCAGAAGCAGGTCGGGTGGGAGGCGCCTTTCCTGGTCCGGCACCTCTCCGAACCCTACGCGAAGATCCTCCTTCCCGATGGCGCAGAGCGGCCCTACCTCATGCTGCAGACGAATGACGGGCGGCTGCTGCTGTCGGAGCCATGGAAGGCGGGCCTCGAGACCAAGGTCGAGGAGGTCATCGATCAGGCCTTCTCGGGGACCGTCACGACGGCAGGCAAGTAGGCTCACTCGAAAGCCCCTGGCGGTCTACGCGCCCTGCCTGGCTGCGGGGCAGCTCGAGGAAGCCCACCGTGACCGATCTGGAGCAGACCGGCGATGTCTTCGTCCTGCACATGCGGGAAGGCGAGAACCGCTTCAACGACGACTCCATCGCGTCGCTGAACGCCTGCCTCGACGAGGTCGAGGCCTTCGACGGGCCGGCGGCGCTGGTGACCGTCGGTGAGGGCAGATTCTATTCGAACGGCCTCGACCTCGACTGGATGGGCGGGCTGGAGAGCACGGTGCTGCCGGGCTTCATCTCCAGTGTGCTCGGCCTCTTCGCGCGGATCCTCGAGTTCCCCGGCGCGACGGTGGCGGCGATGAACGGCCACGCGTTCGCGGGCGGCGGCATGCTCGCCCTGGCGCACGACTACCGCATCATGCGCGCGGATCGCGGCTTCTTCTGCCTGCCGGAGGTCGACCTGCAGATGCCCCTGCACCCGGGGATGACGGCGTTGATCGCCGCCCGTCTCGACAGGCAGACCGCCCACGAGGCCATCACGAGCGGCCGCCGCTACGGGGGCGAGGAATGTGCCCGGGCGGGCATCGCGCAGATCGCCACATCAGAGACGGAGGTGCTGCCGCGGGCCATCGAGCTGGCGCAGAGTCTGGCGGGCAAGCCGAGAGGGCCGATGCAGTCGCTGAAGCGGGGCCTCTACCCAGACGTGCTCGCGGCGCTCCGAGGCGACCCGGCGCTGCCGAGCTGACGAGCGGGCTCCCCCGGGCCGCGGGCGCCTCCGGCTCCTCTCTCCCCATTCGCGTCCCTCGGGGCCCTCTGGCTCAAGTGTGCTCGCAGCGATTCCGATGCCATCACAATGGCCGGAAGCAACCCCCTCCCTCGCACCTCCATTCTCGTGATCTGTGTCTTCGCGGCCGGAGCCACGTCCCTCCTCTTCGAGACGATCTGGTTCCACCAGATCTCGATCGCCCTCGGCAGCACCGTCTGGGCGTCGAGCGTCGTGCTCTCGGCCTACATGCTGGGCATGGCCCTGGGCTATGGCGGGGCCGCGCGTTTTGCGGGCTCGAGTCGCAGCCCGGGGAAGGTGCTCGCCCTGGCCCACGTCGCGCTCGGTGCGAGCGGGGTGCTGCTCGCTCTGCTGATCCCGAATCTCGCCCCCGCCTTCGCGGGCTGGGCGATCACGGAGGCGGGCCCGAGCGCGCTCTCGCATGCGCTCCGCTTCGCGATGGCCTTCGTGCTGCTCATCGTCCCCTGCACCTGCATGGGGCTCACCCTTCCGCTCGCCGTCCGCCTGGTGCGCGAGTACCACCTGCCCTTCGGCACCAACATGGGGCGGCTCTACGGCTGGGAGATCCTCGGCGCCGTGCTCGGCGCCATCGTCACCGAGCACGTCCTGATCGGCGCGCTCGGCATCTACGGCACCGCCATGATCGGCGGCGCCGTGCACTGCGCGGTCGCGGCGGGCGCGCTGGTGCTGGAGTGGCAGCATCGGAGCGCCGGCACCGACTTCGAGATCGACCCGCCGGCGAGACGGGTGATCAGCACCGAGCACGGACCATGGCTTCTGGCGGCGGGGCTCTCGGGCTTTGCGCTGCTGGCGCTCGAGGTGGTGTGGTTCCGCTCGATGGCCATGTTCTTCCCGGCGCAGAGCGAGGCCTTCGCGTTGATGCTGGCCGTTGTGCTCTCCGGCCTGGCCCTCGGAGGCTTCGCGGCGGCACGGGTGGCGATCTCGATGGCGCACTGCGATCGGCTGATCGCGCCGCTGGCGGCCACGGGCGGACTCATGTCGATCGCGGGCTACCTGCTCTTCGTCGAGGTCCTCGATCTGTCGACTGTCTCGATCCGGGTCCAGGAGCTCGACGTGCTCGAGGTCGGCCTGGTCCTGATGCTACCCACGAGCTTCGTGTCCGGCATGCTCTTCACGCTCATCGGCAATGCGATTCGAGACGAGGAGGTCTCGGACCCCTTCGCCCTCGGCACCGTCGGCTTCGCGAATGCCGTGGGGAGCGCGCTCGGCGCGTTGGTGGGCGGCGTCGCGCTGCTGCCGATCCTCGGCCTCGAACGTTCGTTCCTCTTCCTCGCCCTCGTCTACGGAATCGTGGCGGCGGTCTCGCTGGCCGATCGTGAGAGCCGGAGCCGGTCGGCCGCGGTCTTCGGGGCGGTGCTCCTCGTGGCGATCACCCTCTTTCCGCACGGCAGCCTGCGCGCCCGCTACGTGGAGCGGGCGCTCACGGCGCACGGCCACGATGAAGAGGCGAGCCGGACCTTCCTCGAGGTCGGTGCCAGCGGGACGGTGCTCTACGTCGAGGATCAGTTCCTCGAGGAGCCGCATCACTATCGGATGGTGACCGATGCCTTCTCGATGTCTGGAACGGCCTGGAAGGCCCGGCGCTACATGAAGCTCTATGCCTACTGGCCGGTGGCCGTGAAGCCCCAGCTGAAGAACGCGCTGGTGATCGGCTTCGGCGTGGGCTCCACCACCAAGGCACTCGTGGATACGCCCAGCATCGAGTCCATCGACGTGGTGGACGTCTCGAAGGCCGTGCTCGGAATGAGCCGCATCGTCTACGGCGAAGGCGAGAGCAATCCCCTGACCGATCCCCGCGTGCAGTCCATCGTCGAGGATGGTCGCTTCTACCTCTACGGAACCGATCGGCACTACGACCTGATCACCGGCGAGCCCCCGCCTCCGAACACCGAGGGCATGTCTGCGCTCTACTCGCAGGAGTACTTCGAGCTGGTCTACGACCGGCTGGCCGAGGGGGGCATCGTGACCTACTGGCTCCCCATCCACTCGCTCTCCGACAGATCGGCCCTCTCGGTGCTGAAGGCCTTCTGCGGCGCGTTCGAGGACTGCTCGCTCTGGCACGGCATGGGGCCCAATCTGATGATGGTCGGAACGCGGGGACTCGCCGAGGCGGCGGGCCTCGAGGCCTTCGCGCGTCAATGGAGCTGGCCCGCGGTCGCCCGGGAGATGCGGTCGCTCGGCTTCGAGCGACCCGAGCAGATCGGCGCGCTCTTCATTGGCGGCCCCGACTTCCTGCGCGAGCAGACACTCGACGTCGAGCCGGTCCGCGACGCCTGGCCCAAGCGCATCGTGGCCTCGCCGGGCGCCACCGAGGAGCAGATCGCCCTCTACGCGAGCTGGTACGACGTCGGCGCCGCGAAGGCGCGATTCCAGAGCAGCCCGCTGATCGCTCGGCTCTGGCCCGAGGGGCTGGTCGAGGCGTCACTGGACTACTTCAGTGCTCAGGAGATCATCCAGTACTACGCGGCATCGCTGAACCCGGACGGCCGACGGGTGATGGACGCCGTGCATCGCACCATCACCGATTCGAGTCTCAGGGCGCCGGTCCTCTGGCTGCTCGGCAGCGGCGCCGACACGCAGCGGATCATCGAGGGCGCGTCCGAGCTCGAGCGCGCCGAGCCGCGGCTTCAGTTCCACATCGGCCTGAGCAGGCTCGCCGAGCGCCGCTACGCGGCCGCCGCCGAGGCGCTGCGCATCGCGCAGCGCGATCCCGAGCTGCGCCGTCGCGCGATCGCGATCCGCATCTTCGCCCTCTGCATGAAGGGGCGGACGGCCGAGGCCTACGCGCTCCTCGAGGAGGAGCGCGGGCCGCTCGGCGACGCGGACGAGTACCTCACCTGGCTCGATGAGAAGTTCGAGATCGAGAGGGAGTAGAAGGACGACGACCGAGCCGGTTCACGAGGGGGTCTGCGCCTGCTCCTCCTTCTTCCGGACCCGGATGTACTCGATCAGTCCATTCTCCATCTTGAAGCTGTAGTCGTACTGGGACCAGATCGGGTGATCGGCCATCCGCTTCTCGAGCTCGATACGCAGGGACTTCGGCAGCTTCTCGAAGAAGAGGTTGGCCTCCTCGAAGGGGAACTCCTCGCTGTCCTTCACGATGTCGGCCAGCCACTCGAGCAGGAAGAAGGGCTCGGTGTGGATCCACGGCGAGCGATCGTGGTAGCGGTGGTACTTGACGAAGCGCGAGAGGGCGGGGGCGGCGTAGAGCCAGGCGCGCTCCGCCTCCTCGCTCTCGGGGTGGAGCTGTCGGATCAGCACCGCGTAGCGATAGCCGAGGGCGGGGTTCTTCTCACCGTACGCGGCCTCGGAGAGCTTCAGCAGCAGGGCTGGATCGCCCATGATGTCGTGGCACGACTCCGGGAGCAGCGCGAGCTCGCCTTCGCGGGTCATGGACTCGAAGTCGGGTGCTGGCGCGGGCTCGACTTCCGGCGCCTCCGCCTTCTCGGCGGCGGCTTGCTCGCCCGAGTCGGCGGCAGCGTCGGCAGCCTCCTGCTGATTCTCTCCGCCGCACGCCGCGGCGGTCAGGGCCACGGCGAGCAGCGCCAGGGCGCTCGAGAGGAAGGCGGGGGGGCGTTGCATGGTTCTTTGACCTCCGGATCTGATGAATTCCACTCTATCGGGATCGGCCGCGCGGGCGATGCCAGGGACACGC
>CAZQMY010000429.1:0-5200 GCA_964594405.1 uncultured Spirochaetaceae bacterium
GGGTTCGCCGCACGTCGGCTTCGCGATCGAGCTCTTCGTAGAGCAGCGAGAGCTTGCGCCAGGTGTCGGCGTCCTGTGGCCGATGCCGGGCCAGCACCTCGAGGTGCTTCACGCAGCCCTCGCGATCGGAGAGGCGGTCGCGGCGGATCGCGGCCAGACGCTCGTGCACCGCGAGCTCGGAGCCCACATCGTCCTGACCGAGGCCCGCCTCGAGTCGAGCGCAGAGCGCCGCCCAGTCGCCGGTCCGTTCGAGCAGCCGCTCCAGCCGATCGCCGGCGGCGCGGGCCACCTGCCGATCGTCCGTCTGATCCGCGAGCTGGGCATAGAGTGCCCGGGCAGCCTGCTGCTCGCCCAGGGACTCCTCGAGCAGCTCCGCCCGCTCGAGCTCGATCCGAACGCGCTCGTCCGCCGCGGACTCGTGGCGGGCGCGGCTCTCGAGCAGCACCACCAGGCCGGCCGCGTCGTTGCTGATCCGCAGAGCCTGCTCCAGGCCGGCGGTTGCCGCCTCACAGCCGGGATCGTCGGCGCGGATCTTCCGGAAGAGCGCGGCGGCGTCCTCCGCCTGGCCGAGCTGGCCGAGCAGCAGCTCGGCGCGCTTCAGGTCGAGGTCTCGAGCGGCCTCGGCCTGGTCGGGGGCCTCGCCGAGGGCGCGGCGACGCTCGAGCAGCTGCTGCGCCAGCTCCTCGAATCGGCCGGCGCGCTCGAGCAGGGCTTCGAGCCGCAGGGCCGCGTCCTCCGGCCGATCCGGCAGATCGCACAGGCGCCAGAGCACGACGATCGCGCCCTCCAGATCGCCGAGCTCGTCCTCGAGCAGCTCGGCCAGCTCGCCCAGCACCCGGGCGGACTCGGCGGGGGGCAGCGCGTCGGCGAGCTTGCGCCGCGTGCGCGCGAGCGCTTGCGGGCGGTGCATGTCGGCGTAGATGGCTTCGAGCTCGCGCAGCGCCACGAGGTCGCCGGGGTCGGCCTCGACCGCACGCTCGAAGTGACGCGTGGCTGTGTCGAGGTCGCAGCGGTCAGCGGCCAGCTCGGCCAGCTGCCGGCAAGTCGCAGCGCGACTCGCCCCGTTCAGCAGCGGTTCCATGCGCAAGAGCGTCTGCTCCAATGCCTCGAACTGCCGGGCCTGCTGCTGCAGCCTCGCCAGGGATCCGAGGGCATCGAGGCTCTCCGGAAGGGCGTCGACCCAGCGCTGCGTCCAGCGCATGGCGTCCTCGCGACGCCCCCGCCGCTCTGCCCCGCGAACGAGCTCGGGCAGCAGCGCGCCGAGACGTTCGGGATCCTCGCAGCGCAAGGCCTCACGCTCCTGCAGGCGAAGCAGCGCATCCTCGTCGCCGGTGGCGCGCGCGATCGCGCCGAGTCCCGCCATCGCAGTGCTCGCGTCGGGGTCCAGCTCGAGGGCGCACTCGAAGGCGCGGGCGGCGCCCTCGGCAGCACCCATCTGGTCGTGGAGCAGCGCGCCGAGCCGACACCAGTAGTCGACGCGCCGACCCTCCGGACCCTGGGCTGCAGCGCGTTCGAGGACGTCCCGCAGCGTCGTCCAGCGATCGAGCTTTCGGCAGACCCGATCGAGGCCGGCCACCGCATCGTGGCTCTGCGGATCGAGCTCGAACGCCCGGCGCATGGTCGAGAGAGCCGCCTCGGCATCGGAGAGCTGCTCTTCGTAGACGGCACTCAGCTCGAGCAGCGTCTCGCACTGGCCCTCCGCGTCGTCGTCGCCCAGGGCGGCGCGGGCCTCGAGCACGTCGGCCAGGGCCGCGGGGTCCCCATCGTCGCGCAGGGCGTCGCCCAGCAGGTCGAGGATCAGCGGATCGTTGGGTGACTGTTGATGCGCGCGGCGCAGGTAGTCGCGCGCCCGCGTCTCGTCGCCGCCTGCCGCGTGGAGCTCGGCCGCCTCGACGAGCGCCGAGACCGGCGGCGATCCCTCGCTGTAGCGGATCAGCGCATCGAGCGTGTGGCGCAGCGCATCCAGGTCGCCCGCCTGCCGCTCGAGATCCGCGAGTGCGGCGTGCACGGCCACGTCCTCTTCCGTGAGCTCGAGGGCGCGCTCGAACCATCGGCGCGCACCGCTGCTGTCGTTCAGGCGCGTCAGGTGGAGATGGCCGGCCTCGACGGCCACGGCGGAGCGATGACGGGCGCCGTGGGTGAGGTCGAAGCGGCGCTCGAAGAGGTCGGCGACCAGCGGCCACTGCTCGCGCGCGGTGGCGATCACCAGCATGGCCTCGACGGCGGCCTCGCAGCGCGGGTCGTCGGTCATGGCCCGGCGATAGCAGTCGGCCGCCTTCTCGATCTGTCCGAGCGGACCGGCATGGAGCTGCCCGAGCGCGACCAGAGCCGGCGCGCGCTCGGTGCCGCGCAGCAGGGCAACGGCACGCTCCCAGAGCTGAGCGGCCTCGGCGTGTTCGCCCAGCCGCGTCTGTACGCGCGCCATGCCCATCAGCGCGCGCTTCTGGTGGGGATCTGCGGCGAGGGCGCGCTCGAAGCAGGCGCTCGCTTCGCCCGAATCCGCCAGGTGTTCCAGCCAGACGTCGCCCAGATCGCAGCTGAAGATCGCCTGCTCGGCTGGACTCATCGGGGTCCGACCTTCGACCTCAGCGATCTGGAGCACCATGTCCCACTGCTGCCGCTCGGTGTAGATCTGGCGCAGCTGGCGCAGCGCGGGCCGGGCGCTCGGATCGAGGCTCGCGATCTCGCGGTAGATCTCGAGCGCCTGATCCACCTCGTCACAGCGCTCTTCGAGCACCTGCGCCATGCGAAAGAGCAGGGCGATGCGGGCCGCCTTGTCCGCACGCAGGCTCGCGGCCTTCAGGCGCTGGCGATACACGTCGACGAGGCCACGCCAATCGCCCTCCAGGAAGAGTCGTTCCTGAAGCGCTTCGAAGGCGCGCGTGTCATCCGGGTTCGAGGCCAGGGCCTCGCGATGCCGCTCGAGATCGCTGCTCACACTTCCCCCTCGAGGGTTCCCGCGCTCAGGGGTACCCCGGAGTCCTCATCGACCGGATGGCGGTTCAGCTTGACGTCGGCAGCGCATCCATTCGCCTGGGATTGGGACGTTTTTCGCTTTCGAGACGGAGTGCATCGACTTGGCACGGGACGCGGCCGGGTATGCTGGCCGAGATGAGTGCAAGCGGCCCCGGAGACGCGCCGATCGACGGCGCTGCGAGCTCGCTCCGCCTGGCCCCGATCGTGGCGTCGGGCGCGGCGGAGGCGTCGCGCCTGCTCCGCGCGGCCGGACTGCCTTCGTGGGGCGAGCCCGCCGTGATCGAGCAGCTCGCGCAGGCGGGCGCGCACTGCGTCGGGGCGTTCAAGGCAGGCGGGCTCTGCGGCGTCCTGCTGACGCGGACGATTCCCGGCGAGCTCGAGGTGCTCGCCCTCGCCGTGGCGGCGCGCGCGCGCAGGCAGGGCATCGGTTCGGCGCTCCTCGATCGGGCCTTGGAGCTGGCGCGCGCAGGCGGAGCGGAGGCGTTGATCCTCGAGCTGCGCGAGCACAACGAGGCGGCCCGAGCGCTCTACTCGAAGGCGGGCCTTGTGGTGGTGGGCCGTCGGCCGCGCTATTACCCGGGCGGCGAAGACGCCCTGCTCATGACGTGTCGCCTCGAGGGCGCGATGCGCTGAGCCGCCGCGACAGATCGCGCACTCGCCCACCTCTTGAACCCGCCCGAGAGCGCCCCCGTCCATGTCCCCCGCGGCTCCCCGAAACAGCGCCGGCCCGCCGATCCGGGCCGAGGCGGTGGTCGTGGAGAATGTCGATCTCGGCGGCGGGAATCTGAGGTTGATCCTGGACGTTCCCGGATGGCCGGGGGCCGAGCCCGGTCAGTTCCTGATGCTCTCTGCGGGGGCCCTCTCGGAGGTGGCGCGAACCGATCCGCTCCTGCCGCGTCCGATGGCGGTCTATCGCGGCGCCTCGCCGGGTGATCGCGTCGAGGTCCTCTACAAGATCCACGGCCGCGGCACCCGGCTCATGGCCGAGGCCGGGCCTGGAGCGCGCATGCGGGTGGTGGGGCCGCTGGGCTGCGGATTCCCGATCCCCGTGGCCGGTGAGCGCGCGATCCTGGTGGGTGGCGGAACGGGCGTCGCCTCGCTCTACGAGCTCGCACGGCTGGCCGGCGAGGTGGGCGAGGTGGAGGTTCAGCTGATCCTGGGGGCCCGCAGCATCGGCGACCTGATGGGCCGCACCGACTTCGAAGGGCTCGGCCAGCCCCTCGAGGTCACCACGGAGGACGGGAGCCACGGTCGACGGGGCCGCGTGACCGATGCGCTCGCTCCGCTGCTGGGCG
The DNA here is from genome assembly GCA_964594405.1 of uncultured Spirochaetaceae bacterium. Lineage (GTDB taxonomy): Bacteria > Myxococcota_A > UBA9160 > UBA9160 > UBA4427 > CAZQMY01. Next base: position 4,272 of record CAZQMY010000429.1, read on the forward strand.
CGGAGCATGCGACCTCCTCGAGTCGGGTCTACGCCTGCGGACCGACGCCGATGATGCGCGCGTGCGCGACGCTCTGTGCGGAGGCCGGAGTGGCCTGCTTCGTCTCGCTCGAGAACAACATGGCCTGCGGCTTCGGGGTGTGTCTCGGATGTGCCGCGCCGCTGGAGGAGGGCGGCTTCGCGTTGGTCTGTCGCGCGGGGCCGGTCTTCGAGGCGGGTGACGTGGCGTGGGCGGACCTCCCATGAGCGGCGCCGTCGACACGCGCGTCGAGCTGGCGGGCATCCCGCTGCGCAATCCTGTGCTCACCGCCTCGGGCACCTTCGGCTACGGCAGCGAGTTCGCGCCCTTCATGGACCTGCGCGAGATCGGCGGCTTCGTGGGGAAGAGCCTCACCCTCGAGCCTCGGCACGGGAATCCCCCGCCCCGCATCGCCGAGGTGCGCTCTGGCATGCTCAACGCGATCAGCATCGAGAACGTCGGCCTGCGCGCCTTCCTCGAAGAGAAGCTCCCGGAGATCCCGGAGGGCGTGGTGGTGATTGCCAGCTGCTTCGGGACCTCGCCCGAGAGCTACGCCGAGCTGGTCCGGGGGCTCTCGGAGTCTCCGCGCATCGCCGGCATCGAGATCAACGCCAGCTGCCCGCACGTCAAGGCCGGCGGAATCGAGTTCGGCCAGGACCCGGCGCTGCTCGGTGAGCTGACGCGGGCCGTTCGCCGGGCGACCGCGAAGCCCCTGCTGATGAAGCTCAGCCCGAACGTCACGCGAATCGCCGACATGGCGAAGATCTGCGAGGACAACGGCGCCGATGGGCTCTCGCTCATCAACGCGATCCAGGGCATGGACGTCGACATCGAGCGGCGCCGCCCCGTGCTTGCGAATGTCCTCGGGGGGTTCTCCGGGCCGGCCATCCTGCCCGTCGCGCTCCGCATGG
>CAZQMY010000430.1:0-5199 GCA_964594405.1 uncultured Spirochaetaceae bacterium
ACGGGTGCAGCGCGCGCTCGCCCGCCCAGGTGGCGAAGGTGATCATCGACGAGGAGCTGAAGTCGATGGACGTGATCGTCCCCGACGATCAGCTCTCGCTGGCCATCGGGCGCCGCGGTCAGAACGTCCGACTCGCGGTGCAGCTGACGGGGTGGAAGATCGACATCAAGAGCGAGTCGAAGATGAAGGAGGTCGCCGGCTGGCTGTCCCGAGCCGTCTCCGTCGTCGAGGGCTGCGGCGATCCCGAGGCCGATCTGCTGCTACAGCAGGGCGTGACCAGCCTCGAGGATCTCGCGGACGTCAGCGTCGAGCTGCTGACGTCGCTGCCCGGGATCGACGAGGACGGGGCCGCGGCGATCAAGCAGAGGGCCGGCGAGCTTGCGACGGAGAAGGCGGCCGAGGACGAGAAGGCGAAGGCCGAATCGCCGGTCGAAGAGCAGCCCCCGGGCGCTGGCCCGGAAGCGGGCGCCTGATCGGCCGTCTCGCATCGCGCGACTGAACGAATCACACGGGGAGCTTCCCCGGGCACGGAGTCCATGGCGAAAGTAAGAGCATACAGGCTTGCAGAAGAGCTGGGCATCGAGAAGGAGGAGCTGGTCGAGAAGGCCAGGGAATTCGGTGTGGAGCTGAAGAGCGCCATGTCGGCCCTGGACGACGACCAGCAGGCTCTGCTTCGCGAGAAGCTCGGCAAGTCGGACAAGAGCGTCAACATGGAAGTGCGACGCGTCGAGAGCAAGCGCGGTACGGCCGTGATCCGGCGTCGCCGCAAGGCCGAGCCCAAGCCCAAGGTGCAGGCCGAGCCGAAGCCCGTGCTCGAGCCGGAGCCCGAGGTCGTGGCCGAAGAGCCCACACCCCCCGCGCGCGAGGAGGAGGGCAGCGTCACCGCGACGCCGGAGGGCGGCGTCGCCGCCGAGGCCGAGCCGCAGGTGGCCGACGTCAGCACACCCGGGACGGAGCCCGAGGCTGCGCCCGAGCCCGAGGGAGAGGATGCGGGCGAAGGGCCCGCCCCGGCGCAGGCCGATGAGGTCGCCGCTGCGCTTGCGCCCGAAGGCGGCGGAGAGAAGTCCACCTCGGAGCCGCGACGCACCGTCTCCACGTTCACGCCAACGCCGGATCAGTCGACCCAGCAGCCCGCCAGTGCCGATCGGAAGGGGCGCCAGCGCAAGCGCGTTCGCGAGGTCGTCAATCTGCAGGAGCAGGAGCAGTTCGCGCGGCAGATCACGGGCCGAGGCGCTCCGCGCCGCACCGTGACGGCCGCGCCGAAGGCCGTGGTCAACCCACGGCGCAAGCGTCGCGACAAGCTGGCGGCCCGGCCGGCCGTCAAGGCTTCGGACCAGATCCGCACCATCAAGCTCGACGGTCCGATCACCGTCGGCGAGCTCGCCAAGCCGCTCGGCGCCAAGGCGCCGGCGGTTCAGGGCAAGCTGATGGCCCTGGGCACGATGGTCTCGATCAACCAGACGGTGGACTTCGAGACGGCCGAGAAGGTGGCCAGTGAGTTCAACTGCGTGCTGGTCGATGCCGGCTTCAAGGAAGAGGAGTTCCTCGGCGCAGCGCTGCCGGGAGGCGACGAGGAGGTCGAGGCCGCCGCGGCTGGCGATCTGCCTTCGCGGGCACCGGTCATCACCGTCATGGGGCACGTCGATCACGGCAAGACCTCGCTTCTCGACGCCATCCGCGCCACCAAGCAGAAGGTGGCCGACGGCGAGGCAGGCGGGATCACCCAGCACATCGGCGCCTATCAGGTGACGCCGAGTGGGCACCCGCTCACCTTCATCGACACGCCGGGCCACGCGGCCTTCACCGCGATGCGCGCGCGCGGTGCAGCAGTGACGGACATGGTGGTGCTGGTGGTCGCGGCCAATGACGGCGTGATGCCGCAGACGGTCGAGGCCATCGAGCATGCCCAGGCGGCCGGCTGCCCGATCATCGTGGCGATCAACAAGGTCGACCTCGATGACGCCGATCCCGAGCGTACGAAGCAGCGGCTGACCGAGCACAATCTTGTGCCCGAAGACTTCGGTGGCGACGTGATCTGCGTCAACGTCTCGGCCAAGACGGGCGAGGGCATCGAGCAGCTGCTCGAGATGGTCTATCTGCAGAGCGAGGTGCTCGAGCTGCAGGCCGATCCCAATGTCCGCGCGAGCGGCGTGGTGCTCGAGGCTCGGCTGGAGAAGGGCCGCGGCCCGGTGGCCACCGTGCTGATCCAGGAGGGGACGCTGCACGCCGGCGACACCATCGTGGTCGATACCGGCTACGGCCGGGTCCGCGTGATGGAGAACGATGCCGGTCAGCGTGTGAAGGAAGCCGGGCCCTCGACGCCAGTGCAGGTGGTTGGCCTCTCCGAGGTGCCCTCGGCGGGCGCGCGCTTCCACTCGGTGGAGAACGATCGCGTCGCCAAGCAGATCGCGTCGCATCGTGAGGACCTCGAGCGCACCAGGCCCACCAAGGCTCCGGCCAAGGTCTCCCTGGAGGACTTCTTCGCGCGGGCCGAGGGAGAAGGACCGAAGGAGCTCTCCGTGGTGCTCAAGGCCGATGTGCAGGGCACCTGCGAGGCCGTGCGGGACTCCCTCGAGGAGCTCTCGACCGACGAGGTCACGCTCAAGGTGCTCTCGGCCGGCGTCGGCGCCATCACCGAGAACGATGTCACGCTCGCGACCGCGAGCGAGGCCATCGTGATCGGCTTCCACGTGCGTCCCGATCCGGCAGCGCGGAAGCTCGCCGACTCGAACGGCGTGGACGTGCGCACCTACACGATCATCATGGACCTGCTCGACGAGGTGAAGGCGGCCATGGCCGGCCTGCTGCCGCCGACCATCAAGGAGACCATGCTCGGTCGCGCGGAGGTCAAGCAGACCTTCACGATCCCGCGGATCGGGACCATTGCCGGCTCGCTGGTGCTCGAGGGCAAGGTGGTCAAGGGCGCGCACTGTCGACTCGTACGGGATGGTGTGCAGGTCTACGACGGTGAGATCAGCAGCCTGCGCCGCTTCAAGGACGAGGCGCGCGAGGTGCCGAACGGGATGGAGTGCGGCATCGGCATCGGGAACTACGGCGACATCAAGGTGGGCGACGAGATCGAGGTCTTCGAGGTGGAGGAAGTGCCCGCCACGCTCTGATGCACCTGGGGAGCGTCGGGGGCAGGGCGCGCAGGATCGCGCCGGGGGGCGCGCCGCGCGCGGCGACACGCACCGGGACGGAGAGCCGATGATGCACGTAGGCGCGGCGGTCGTCGAGCTGCACGTCCACGGCTCGCACTCGCTCAAGGCGAAGCGGGGTGTGGTGAACGCCGTGGTCGGGCGGATCCGAAGCCGCTTCAACGTTGCCGTGGCGGAGGTCGGCGGGCAGGATACCTGGCAGCGATGCGTGATCGGCGTGACCACGGTCAGCTCGGATCCCGAGAAGGCGCGCAAGGTGCTCCGTCGCATCATCGACTTCATCGAGGAGACGCATCTCGCCGAGCTCGTGGCCGAGGACATCGAGATCATGGCCATGCCGCTGGCCGGCGACGAGGACGACCTGGACGAGGGCCTCGAGCGCGAGGCCGACCACGGCTGCGGCGATGAGGCCTGAGAGCGGAAGAGGCGGAAGAGGCGGATAGGGCGGAAGCGCCAGGAGAAGAGCGAGATGAGTGTTCGCACCGATCGCATCGCGGAGCAGCTCCGCGCCGAGGTCTCGCGCATCCTCCGTGACGAGGTGAGCGATCCGCGCGTGGGCATGCTGAGCATCGTCCGGGTCAAGCTGAGCGCGGACCTGTCCTCGGCCCTTCTCTTCTGGAGCCCCGTCGATGTGTCCGGCGAGGTCGACCTGGAGGAGATGGCGGACGGCCTGGAGAGCGCGGCCGGCTATGTGCGCCGGCAGATCGCGCAGCAGCTCCGGCTTCGTCGCACGCCCGCGCTGCACTTCCGATACGACGACTCGATCGAGAAGGGCAGCGAGACGCTGGCCCTGATCCGATCACTGGAGATCGAGCCCGCAGACGATCCAACCCCCGAGCAGGACAGAGTCCCGCCCCCGAGCGCCGATGCCGTGCCGATGCCGTGCCGATGCCATCGAGCCGAAGGGAGCGGCTACCACCCCGCAGCCGTTCCAGCCGGTCGGGGAGGAGAGTGAGAGATGACGCAGAAGCGTAGAGGCAAGCGCAGGCCCCGGAGCAAGGACAGGCCCGGTCCCGCTGGATTCTTGATCATCGACAAGCCGGCCGGCATGACCTCGCATGACGTCGTGGACGCCGTCCGTCGCATCCTCGGGATCCGTCGCGTCGGTCACCTGGGGACCCTGGATCCCCAGGCGGTCGGCGTGCTGCCCCTGGCGATTCGGAGCGCCACGAAGCTGGTGCCCTTCTTCGAGGCCTCGCGAAAGGCCTACATCGGTCGCGTCCGCCTCGGGGTCTCTACCGACACCCTCGATGCGGAGGGGGTCGAGGTGGCGCGCTTCGAGGGTGAGCTCCCCGACGAGGCCCGGGTCAAGGATGCGCTCGAGCGCTTCAGGGGCGACATCGAGCAGGTTCCGCCGATGTACAGCGCCGTCAAGAAGGATGGTGTCCCGTTGCACAAGCTGGCCCGCGAGGGGCGCGAGGTGGAGCGTCCGCCGAAGAAGGTCACCATCCACGCTCTCGAGCTCGTACGTTTCGAGCCGCCGGAGGCGGAGATCAGCGTCCAGTGCAGTGCGGGCACCTACGTGCGCACGCTCGCCGCGGACCTGGGCGAGACGCTGGGCTGCGGCGCGCATCTGGCGAGCCTGCAGCGGCTGAGCAGCGGCCCCTTCCACATCGCCGATGCCGTGACGCTCGAGACGCTCGAGACCGCCGTGGAAGAAGGACGACTCGAAGATCTGTTGATCCCGCCTCAGGAGGCCCTCGATTATCCGGGCGAAGAGCTGTCGGAGGTGGCGGCGGAGCGTGTGATGAGCGGGGGCGAGATTTCCCCCGGGACGCCCCGGCCGGCCAAGCCGGGCACGCGCTACTCGGCCCTCGGCCCGGATGGACAGCTCATCGCCATACTCGAGGCCAGGCCCGACCGGCGGCTGTGGCCGCTGCGCGTCCTGCCCACGGAATGAGTGAGCAAGGGGCGCCGCCGATCGTCGCTTCGTGTTGCGGTGCCCGCGGGTGTCTGTCAAACTCCGCCGCGATCCGGTTTGCCGGCCCGACAAATGCCTCCATCCCAGGGCGGGCTCGTTGACCGGAACCGAATCGATTCG